>JAEZGJ010000084.1 GCA_023416965.1 Pseudomonadota bacterium
GCCCTCGGCCTCACCCAGATCATTTCCTGGGGGACGATCTTCTACGGCATATCCGTGCTGGCGAAACCGATGATGGCCGAGCTCGGCTGGAGCTTCACCTTCATCTTTGCCGGCTTCTCTCTGTCGCTGCTCGTCGGCGGCATCGTCTCGAAGCCGGTGGCGCGGCTGATCCAGCGCCGCGGCGGGCGCTTCACCCTCACCCTCGGCTCGCTGGTCGGCGGGGCCGGCCTCCTGATGCTCTCGCAGGTGACTGATCCAATCGTCTATATCGCCGCATGGATCGTGCTGGGGCTCGCCTCGCGGCTGACGCTCTACGATGCCGCCTTCGCCACCCTGGTCGAGATCTACGGGATGCAGGCGCGCCGGCCGATCTCCGTGCTCACCCTGTTCGGCGGCCTCGCCTCCAGCATCTTCTGGCCGATCTGCCACTACGCCAACGAGGCCATCGGCTGGCGCGGCGCCTGGATGGTTTGCGCCCTCGCCGTCCTCGTGGTCTGCACGCCGCTGCACCTCATGCTGCCCCGCTTCGGCGTGCCCATCGGCGGCAGCGACGGCAACGGCGCCGCAGGTCCCGACCCCGAGCCTCTGGTCCCCGCGGACCGGCGCTCCTTCGCCGTGCTGATGCTCACCATCGCCATGGCGGCCAATTCCTTCATCACCACCGCCCTGTCGGTCCATCTCATCCCGGCTGTCGTCGCCATGGGCATGGGCGCGGCCATGGCGGTGTGGATCTCCTCCCTGCGCGGCGTCTTCCAGACCCTCGGCCGGCTCGCCGAAATCCTCTGGGGCCGCAACCTCGATCCCTTCCTCTTCGCCAACATCTCCACCGGGGTGATGGTCCTGGCCTTCCTGCCGCTCGCCGTCGGTGGCGTCGGCGTGCCCTACTTCTTCGCCTTCAACGTGCTGTTCGGCATCTCCGTCGGCCTCGCCACCATCGTGAAGGGCGCCGTGCCGCTCGTCCTCTTCGGCAAGCACGGCTATGCCGGCGTCCTCGCCTCCATCGCCACGCCGGGCCTCATCGTCACAGCCGCCGCGCCCACCGCCTATGCCGCCGTGCTCGACGCCTTCGGGCCGGTCTTCGGCTTCGTCCTGCTCTTCCTCGTCGCCCTCATCTCCTTCTCGGCCACGGTAGCCCTTGCGTGGAAGTTCCGTCGAGGCCCAGTCTGACCCTGGGGCAGGACGATGATTCTCGAGGTCTGGCAGGGCGCGGGAGATCCGGTGCGCGGAGCGGCCGTTCTGGTCCGCGCGGTGGCGACCGCCTGCGCCCTCGGAGCCGCCGGGTCCGCCCTCTTTCTCGTCTTCATGAGCGAGCGTCTGACGGTCGAGGAGGCACGCGCCGCCCGGCGACGGCTCCTGCTCTTCGCACTCGGCGCTCTCTTCGCCGGGGCGGCGCTCTGGCCCTTCCGCGCCGCGGCCCTCACGGGTGTCACGGCGGGCATGGGCCGCTGGCCGATCTACGCGGACATGGCCCGCTCACCCTTCGGCGATGCTGCCTTCACCATGGCGGCGGGCCTCGTCCTGCTGCTCTTCGCGCGGGTGCGGACCGCCTGGGGCGCCGGGCTCGGCACGGCCGGGGCTCTTCTCGTCTGCATCGGCCTTGTCCTGGCCGGCCATGCCGGCGGTCATGCACGTCGACAGGAGCTCCTCGCACTCTCCGTCGTCCATGCCATGGCCGCTGCCTTCTGGTTCGGCGGCCTGTTCTCCCTGCGCACCGTCGCCGGGCGGCGTGACCCGCGTTCGGCGGCCGAGGCCGTGCTCGCCTGGTCACGCCACGCCATGGTCTTCGCCGGCCTTGCCCTTGCCTCCGGCATAGCACTGGCTCTCGCCTTCGCCGGGCCTCCCGGCCAGCTGGTCCGGAGCGGCTACGGCTGGGTGGTGCTCGCCAAGAGCGCCCTTGTGGTGGCGATGGTGCTTGGCGCCCTCGCCAGCCGCTTCCGGCATGCGCGCCTGATGGAGCGCGGGGACGTCCTGGTCGGGGATGCCCTGCGTGCCTCCTGCACCCGCCAGATTCTCTTCGCGCTGCTCGTCCTCTATGCCGGCGCCGAATTGACGGGGGCCGACCTGCCGGCCGCCACGGCCCGCTGAGGTTCAGGCGACCAGCATCTCGAGGCCCCGCTCGCTCACCGCCCGGGCGAGCGCCGTCTCCGGCCGCTGGTCCACGATGATGCCCGTCGCCTCGTCCGAGCCTGCGATCCGCACCGGCGTCTCCCGGTCGAGCGACGAGGAGTCCACGAGGAAATAGGCGCGCCGCGCGGCCGCGATCATCTGCCGGCGCTGTTCCGCCCAGACCCGGCTGGTGTCGGTCGGCTGGCCGTCGGCCGCCATGCCGCCGGCGGACACGAACGCGATGTCGACCCTGTAGTTGCGCAGCATGGCCATGGTGTCGATGCCCACCGCCCCCTCGCTCGCCGCGTCCACCTCGCCGCCCAGGAGGACCACCTTCAGCCCCGGCACCGGCGCGAGCAGGGCGGCATTGGCGATGCCGTTGGTGATGACCGTGAGCCGTGCCTTGGAGACCAGCGCCGCGGCGACAGCCAGCGCCGTCGGACCGGCATCGAGCAGCACGACGCTGCCGTCCTCGACCAGCGCCGCCGCGGCGCGGGCTATGGCCGATCGTCCCGCGGGATTGTCGGCCGCGCGCAGGACCGGCTGGCGCTCGCCCGCACTCCTTGCGGAGGCGCCGCCGTGGACGATGGTGACCTCGCCGCGGGTTGCGAAGAGCTTGAGATCCCGCCGGATCGTTTCGCGCGACACCTCCAGGGTGGCGGCGAGGTCAGAGACGGTCACCGATCCCGATTCGGCGAGCATCATGCGGATGCGCTCGTGCCGCGTAATGGCGAGGGGTCTGGCCATGAATTGAGGATCCCTGTGAAATTGTGTGCAATCTCGCCAATCGACCATGTCGGACAGGGGCAATTCATGCGTGTTTATACGTATGCGCGGTGCTGACGCAGCCTATCGGCCGAACGTCGGCGTGGCGCTGTTCGATGCTCTCGGCCGGGTCCTGATCGCTCGCCGCATCGGCGACGACGGGCCGGAGGTCATCGCCCCCGGCCATGAATGGCAGATGCCGCAGGGTGGCATCGACCCTGGCGAAACGGCCGAGGAATCCGCCCGGCGAGAACTCTTCGAGGAGACCGGCGTTGTCTCCGCGGCGCTGCTCGGAAATCTGGATCGGGAGGTGAGCTATGACTGGCCGCCCTATCACGGACCTCCCCACCGCCTCACGCGCTGGCGCGGCCAGAGGCAGGCCTGGTTCGCCTTCCGCTTCACCGGAGAGGAGAGCGAAATCAACCTCGCGCCGCCGGATGCCGGGGCCGCAGCCGAGTTCGATGCCTGGCGCTGGGAACGGCTCGCGGCGCTTCCGGCCCTCGTCGTCCCCTACAAGCGGCGGGTCTACGAGGCCGTCGCCGAGGGTTTTGCCCGGTTTGCCCTCCCCGCCGATCGGCCGGGGGGCCCATCCTTGCCGGTCCCGCCCCGATCATGATCTGGTCACGATGGCCGACGATGGTCGCGCCGCCTGCCGCATGCCGATGGACCCTTCCCGATGACCGATGCCGTGACCCGCGCTTTCGAGGCGCTCGAAGCCAACCGCCGGGCCATGATGGTGATGTCCCTGACGGAGCTTTTCGGCGAGGATCCCCGCCGCTTCGAGCGCTTCTCGCTGAAGCTCGGTCCGCTGCTGATGGACTTCTCCAAGACGCGTGTCGCGGGCTCGACCATGCGCCTTCTCGTCGATCTCGCGAAGGCCGCCGGGGTCGAGGAGAAGCGCGACGCGATGTTTGCCGGCGAGCGCATCAACGTCACGGAGAACCGTGCGGTGCTGCACGTGGCGCTGCGCAACCTTTCCGGCGCGCCCATGTTCACCGACGGCCGCGACGTGATGCCGGAGGTCGCCGCCGAGCGTGAGCGCTGCTTCGCCTTCGCCGAGGCGGTGCGCAGCGGCGCGCTGCGCGGCGCGACTGGCAAGCGCTTCACCACCATCGTCAATATCGGCATCGGCGGCTCGGACCTCGGCCCCGCCATGGCCGCCGAGGCGCTCTCCCCCTACATCCGGCGCGGCCTGTCCGTGAAATTCGTTTCCAATGTCGACGGCGCCCACATCGCCGACACGCTCCGGGGCCTCGATCCCGCGCGCACGCTCTTCGTCGTGGTCTCCAAGACCTTCACCACCATCGAGACCATGACCAATGCCCAGACGGCACGGAACTGGGTGGCGCAGGCGCTGGGCGAGGATGCCGTCGGGGCCCATTTCGCCGCGGTTTCCACCAATCTTGCGGCGGTTAACGCCTTCGGCATCGCCGAAGCCGCCATGTTCCGGTTCTGGGACTGGGTGGGCGGGCGCTACTCCGTCTGGTCGGCTGTCGGCCTGTCGCTGATGATCGCCATCGGACCGCGGCACTTCACGGCCTTCCTCGCCGGGGCGGAGCGGGTCGACCAGCATTTCCGCACCGCCCCGCTGAAGCGCAACATGCCGGTGATCATGGGGCTGCTCGGCCTCTGGCACCGCAACGTCTGGTCCTATGCCAGCCATGCCGTGCTGCCCTACGACCAGCGCCTCGCCCGGCTGCCGGCCCACCTGCAGCAGCTCGACATGGAGAGCCTCGGCAAGGGCGTGACCATGGAAGGCAAGGCGGTGACGCGCCCGACCGGCCCCATCATCTGGGGCGAACCCGGCACCAACGGCCAGCACGCCTTCTTCCAGCTCCTGCACCAGGGCACCGAAATCGTGCCCTGCGATTTCCTCGTCGCCGCCTCGCCGCACGAGCGCGGCCGCCGGCACCACGACCTGCTCATCGCCAACTGCCTGGCCCAGAGCAAGGCGATGATGAAGGGCCGCAGCTTCGAGGAGGCGCGCGACCAGCTCATCGCCCGCGGCATGAGCCGGGCCGAGGCCGAGCGCCTCGCCCCCCACCGCGCCTTCCCCGGCGACCGCCCATCCACCACTTTCCTCTATCGCAAGCTCGACCCGGCGACGCTCGGCATGATCGTCGCCCTCTACGAGCACAAGGTCTTCGTCATGGCCGCCGTCCTCGGCATCAATGCCTTCGACCAGTGGGGCGTCGAGCTCGGCAAGGAACTGGCGACCGTGCTGGAGCCACTGGTCGCCGGCCCCGGCGGCGCCGAGGAGGGGCTCGATTCCTCCACCGCGGGGCTGCTCGCGCAGCTGCGGAAGCTGAGGGTGTAGCGGCGGCCGGGCGGAACGGGTGGCGATACCCGAGTGACGCCCGATCCTCAGGCGGCCGGCCCCACCGTCACCGGCGTGTAGTCCTGGAACCAGTTGCGCGCCTGGACGAAACCCTTCACCCGGGCCGAGAGGCCGCGCGGATTGAGGTCGTGGACGACGAAGAGCGCCGCGGCGTCGTCGACCAGCAGGGCGTGGAGCTTGCCCATGGCCTCGTTCTGCGCGGCCGGTTCGAAGGCCTCGCGCATCACCTTGATCTGGGCGTCGACGGCGGGATTGCTGTACCAGCCCCAGTTGACGCCGCGCGGCGCGGTCAGCGTCGAATTGTAGATCACCCAGCCCGTCGTCGGATCGATGGAGGGGATCGCGATGTTGAGCGCGTGGAAACCCTTCTGCTGGTCGGTGCGGGTGCCGCCGCGCAGCATGTTGATGATGGTGGTGAAGTCCACCACCTCGAACTTCACGTCGATCCAGATCTCCTTGAGGTTTTCCTGGATCATCTCGTTCATCGGCAGCGGCACCATCTGGCCGCCGCCCCCCGAGGCGATGACCGAGACGACCTCCAGTCGCTTGTTGGGTCCGTAGCCGGCTTCCGACATCAGTCTCTTCGCCGCGGCCACGTCGTAGCGGATGTCGAAGCTGGGCTTGCCGAACCACGGATCGCCGGGCAGCACCTTGCCCTTGGCCGGCAGCGCCGTGCCGGAGAGGAGCTGCACCATGCTGTCGCGGTCGATGGCGAGATTGGCGGCCCGCCGCACCCTGATGTCGGCGAAGGGCGTGCCGGGATTGACGTTGAGGCGCCAGGCCCAGATGTGCGGATAGGAATTCTGGATCACCTGCATGCCCGCCGCCTTGAGCGAGGGGATGGCGTCGGGTGGCAGGGTCTCGGCGATGTCGATGGTGCCGGCGCGCAGCGCGGCGATGCGGGCATTGCCGTCCGGGATCGGCAGCAGCACGGTGCGGGCCGTCTTCGGCACGCGCCCCTTGTCCCAATAGGCGGTGTTGGCCTCCAGCTCGACCCGCTCGCGGGGCGTCACCGACACCACCTTGTAGGGGCCCGTGCCGGCGGGACGCTGGGTGAACTTCTGCCAGTCGCCGCCGAGCTCGGCGAGGCGGGCGGGGCTGACGAACCAGAGATAGGCGAGCTGGTAGGGCAGCATGCCGTCGACGACGTTGGTCGTGATCGCGATCGTTTTCGCGTCGACCTTCGAATAGCCGTCTATGGATGACAGGCGCGAGCGCACCAGTCCGACACGCGGCTGGTGGAACTGCGGCGCGTCGGACTTGAAGATGGAATCGAAGTTCCAGATGGCGGCGTCCGCATCGAAGGGCGTGCCGTCGTGGAAGGTCACGCGCTCGCGCAGCGTGATGATCCAGCGCTTCTTGTCGGCCGGGTCAACCTCCCACTTGGTGGCGAGGCCCGGCGTGAGGCCGGAAGGCTGGTCGGCCTTCGACATGTCCCAGTTCACCAGCGCGTCGAAGACCATGTAGGCGCCGAAGCGCAGGCCCTCGAAACCACCCTCGGGCCCACCCCACATGCGCGGCACGTCGGAGAGCGAGATGCCGATGCGCAGCGGCCCGCCATTGGCCTGGGCGAGCGCGAGGTCCGGCAGCGCTGCGGCGCCGGCCAGCGCAGCGCCGGCCTTCAGAACGGTGCGGCGGGAAAAGGCACTGCTCGAAGGGGACTTGCGCGCCATGACGGCCTCCGGGTTCGCGACCTGAAGGACGTGCATACAATTCATGTGCCAGCCGTGACGGCGGGCTAACCATTGGATATTGCGGCGCTATTGTCTGAGGGCCGGCGCGGCCTGCTGGATTCGGATGCGGCAGGCTGCCTTCGCACCAGGCAAGCCCCTCGGCTGGCGCGCCGGCGGGCAGTCACCGCCCCAGCGGCTCGCCCACGCCCACCCGCTCGGTGATCAGACCGTAATGCTCCGTCCGACGGTGGCGCTTGAAGTCGAAGATCGTCTCCTTGCCGAAGATCGTGTCGTCCAGATCGCAGGAATGGACCAGCACCCCGTCGTCCTCATGCGGCAACTCGCCGACGATCTTGCCGTTGGGGTCGACAATCAGCGTGCCGCCCATCAGGTGGTTGCCGTCCTCGGTGCCGGCCTTCGCCACCGCCACCACCCAGGTGGCGTTCTGGTAGGCTCCGGCCTGGCAGGACAGGCGGTGGTGGAACAGCCGGTCCTCCATGCCCTCGCCGGCACGCTGCGAATTGACCGAAGGCGTATTGAAGCCGAGCACCACCATCTCCACGCCCTGCAGGCCCATGACGCGGTAGGTCTCAGGCCAGCGGCGGTCGTTGCAGATGGCCATGCCCATCAGCCCGCCCTCGAACCGCCAGACCGGGAAGCCGGTATCGCCCGGCTCGAAATAGCGCTTCTCCAGGTGCTGGTGGGTCCGCTCCGGGTCGAACTCGACATGGCCGGGCAGGTGGGTCTTGCGGTACTTGCCGACGATGGTCCCCGCCTTGTCGACGAGGATCGAGGTGTTGAAATGGTGCCCGTCCGGAGTGAGCTCGGCATAGCCGAAGCTCATCGCCATGCCGAGCGCCTTCGCCCGGTCGAAGAGCGGCTGCGTCGCCGCATTGGGCATGGACGACTCGAACCAGTGGTCCATCTTCGCCCGGTCCTCCTCGTACCAGCGCGGGAAGAAGGTGGTCAGCGCCAGTTCCGGATAGACGATGAAGGTCGCGCCCTGGCGCTTGGCCTCCTCCATCAGCGCGATCATGCGGGCGACGACGCTCTCGCGGCTCTCGGCCTTCTGGATGGGGCCGAGCTGGGCTGCGGCGACGGTGACGATGCGGGCCATGACGGTCTCCTGGCGGCTTAATGTCCGAGCCTGTGCTCGAGCCGGCTGACCAGCCGGACGATGGGCCACAGGACGATGAGGTAGAGGAAGGCGGCGAGGACGATGGGGGAGGTGTTGTAGGTCACGCTCCGCGCCATGTCGGCGGCGTAGAGGAGCTCGGTGAAGGAGACGACCGAGGCGATGGAGGTGAGCTTGATCACCTCCACCGTGTTGGACACGAGGTCCGGCAGCACGTTGCGGCTCGCCTGCGGGAGCACCACGTGGCGATAGGTCTGCGCCCATGTCAGCCCGGTCGAGCGCGCCGCCTCCCACTGCCCCTTGCCGACCGATTCGATGCCGGCGCGGAAGATCTCGCCGTAGAAGGAGGAGGCGTTGAGCAGGAAGGCGATGCAAACCGCGGTGAACGGGGTCATCCGGATGCCGGCAAACGGCAGGCCCGAATAGATGACGATCAGCAGCACCAGCGGCGGCACGGCGCGGAAGAAGTCGACATAGGCCTTGGTGAGGAGCCGCAGCGCCCGCGAATGCGAGATCGAGCCCGTCGCCACCACCAGGCCGCCGGCAAGCCCGAGCGGGATCACGGCAAGGCAGAGCAGCAGCGTCATCTGCGCGCCGCCGAAGATGATCGGCCAGGCCTGCCGCATGATGTCGAAATTCAGGAACTGGAAGAGAAAGATCTCCATCACGCCCTCTTCCAGGCGAAGCGGCGCTCGATCCACGAGCCGAGGGCGACCACCGGCACGAAGATGACGACATAGGCGACGGCGGCCATCATCAGCGGCGTCGCATTGCCCGACAGCGACATGGCCGACGTGCCCTGGTTCATGATCTCGCCAACCCCGATCACCGTGCCGAGGGCGGTGTTCTTGGTGACCGCGATGGTGCGGTTGGTCAGCGGCGGCACGCAGATGCGGATCGCCTGCGGCAGGATCACCGAGGTCAGGGTCTGCCAGTGGCTGAGGCCGGTGGAGCGCGCCGCCTCCCACTGGCCCTTGCGCACCGAGACGATGCCCGACCAGAAGATCTCCTCGGCGAAGGCCGCCAGCACCAGTGACAGCACCAGCCACAGCACCGCGAAGCCGGAAATGTTGATCCCGAGGTTCGGCAGGCCGAAATAGACGATGAGGATGGCGACCAGCGGCGGCAGGGCGCGGAACATGTCGACGAAGACGATGATCGGCGCATTGGCAAGGCGCGAGCGGTAGCTGCGGATCACCGCCAGGGCGAGACCGAGGGCGAGACCCGTGATCACCACCGCCAGGGCGATCTCCAGCGTCACCGCGATCCCCGAGAGGATGTCGGGCCAGTAGCGGGCGATGAGCTCCGGCTTCAAGAAGGCGTCCTGGAAGCGCTCGAGGCCGGTCATGAGAGTTTCACGACGCTGGAGGTCACCGCGACAGCTCCCCGACGAAGTCCCGGGTGCGCGGATGCTGCGGGTTGCCGAAGATCTCCGCCGGCGTGCCCTGTTCGAGGATCTCGCCATCCGCCATGAAGACGATGCGGTCGGCAGCGTCGCGGGCAAAGCGCATCTCGTGGCTGACCACGACCATCGTCATCCCGGCGGCCTTGAGGTCACGCATGACGCCGAGCACCGCACCGACGAGTTCCGGATCGAGGGCGGAGGTCGGCTCGTCGAACAGCATGATCTTCGGCTCAAGCGCCAGGGCGCGGGCGATGGCGACGCGCTGCTGCTGACCGCCGGAGAGTTCGGAGGGGTAGCTCGGCGCCTTCTCCTTCAGTCCGACCCGCTCCAGCGCCGCCAGGCCGATCGCCTCGGCTTCGTCGCGGCTCTTGCCGAGGACCTTGCGCAGCGCCAGCGTCACGTTTCCGAGCGCGGTCATGTGCGGATAGAGGTTGAAGGCCTGGAACACCATGCCGATCTGCCGGCGCATGGCGTTGATATCGGTGCCCCGAGCCATGAGGTCGACGCCGTCCACCACCACCTGGCCCGCCGTCGGCTCCTCCAGCCGGTTGCAGCAGCGCAGCATGGTCGACTTGCCCGAGCCGGACGGGCCGATGATGAAGACCAGCTCCCGCGCGGCGACGGAGAAGTCGATGCCGCGCAGGATTTCGGTGGTGCCGAAGCTCTTTCTCAGGCCCCGGACGTCGAGCAGTGCGGACATCAGCAGCGCGGCTCGCGGACGGTCGCGTCATAGCCCGGAAGGCCGGGAACGCCGGAGCCGGGGAAGATGGTGGCGGCGGCCGAATCCGGCCGCGGCGCGATGCCGAACCACTTCTCGAAGATCTTGGCCATGGTGCCGTCCTTCTTGATGCACTCGATGGCGTTCTCGACCATGTCGCGGGTGGCGGTGTCGCCGTTGCGCGCCGGCACGGCCCAGACGAGGCCGGTCTTGTGCAGGTAGTCGAGCTTGATCTGCGGGTTGTTCTTCACCGCGAAGGCGGCGACCGTCTCGGCCGTCACGTTGGCCACGGCTCGCCCGGCGATGACCGCCTGAACCGCGTCGGTCTGCGTGCCGAAGGCCTCCACGCGCCAGCCCACGCTCGCCTCCATGGACTTCGCCCAGCTCTCGTAGGCCGAGCCGCGGTTCACCGAGACGACCTTGCCGCGCATCGACGCGAGATCGGTGATGGGAGCATCGCCCCGGCGGGTGATGAGGCGGAAGTCGGTGTCGAGATAGCCCTCTGTGAACAGCATGCTCGTGGCGCGCTCCGGCGTCGCCGTCACCGGCGCCATCACGAAGTCGTAGGTTCCGGCATTGAGCGCCGGGATGATGCCGGAGAACTGGGTCGAGGTGATCTCGATCGGGCGGCCGAGCCGCTTGCCGATCTCGTTGGCGAGGTCGACGTTGAAGCCCTGGATGCCGCCGCCGGCGAGGTTCGGGAAGGCGTGGGGGGCGAAGGTGCCGTCGACCGCAGTCTTGATCGGCGCCTGCGCCAGGGCCTGTCCGGTCATGAGCGCCGCGAGGCCTGCGGCGGTGAGGATGGTGCGGAGCATCATGGAAACCCTCTGTTGAAAGACCGCTCTGGCGGCGGCAGGGGGCAACGTAACCACGCGAAAATCGGCACCTCAATATCATTGACGATGAATAATCGGCAGAAGCATATAATGTGCAATTATACTGCCCGGTCCGTGGGCACGAGGGATTGCCCATGCTCAACCTGCGCCAGCTGGAAATCTTCCGGGAGGTGATCCGCTGCCAGACGACGGTCGGCGCGGCCGAGGCGCTCGCCATCTCGCAGCCGGCCGTCTCCAACGCCATCAAGCAGATCGAGGCGCAGCTCGGCCTGCCTCTCTTCGACCGCATCGGCAACCGCCTGGTACCGACCGCCGAGGCCCAGGAGGTGATGCGCGGCTCGGAGCCGATCTTCTCGCTCTACCGCGCCTTCTCCCAGAAGCTGAAGGATCTCCGCGACACGCGGACGGGGAGCCTGCGCGTGCTCTCCACCCCCGCCCTCGCCAATGCCCTGGTGCCGCGGGCCCTGAAGGCCTTTCTCGCCACCAGGCCCGACATGCATGTCTTCTTCGACGTGCGCCGCACGCCCGGCGTCGTTGAAGGCGTCGAGACCGGCTTCGTCGACCTCGGCTTCTCGCTGTCGCCGCAGCCGCGGCCGGGCATCGAGGCGCATGCCATCTGCACGGGGCAGATGGTCTGCGTCTGCCCGCCGGACCATCCGCTTGCGGATCGCTCGGAAATCTCTGCCGCCGACCTCGCCGCCCATCCGCTCATCGGTTTCGAGCCGGGCACCCCGCTCGGATTCGCCCTCGCCCAGGGCTTCTGGACGCCGGCCCTGCAGGAGCGCGTCATGGTCGAGACCCGCTACAGCGGCACGGCCTGCCTCCTCGCCGAGAGCGGCGTCGGCGTCGCCGTGGTCGATTCCTTCGCCGTGGTCGGCGGCCGCTATGATCTCGTCTTCCGCCCGCTCAGCCCGCGCGTGCCGATCCGGGCCTTCGCGCTGACGGCGCGCGGCCAGCCGCCGAAGCGTGTGGTGCGCGCCTTCCTGAAGGAGGTCGAGGCCAGCGCCGTGCGTTTCGCCGATCCCTTCGGAGCGCACCCGTGACCGGCCGGGCATGGAAGCCTTGCGGCTGCCGGCTTTGACCGGCACCCTCGATCCGTGCCATCGGCAGCGTCGAAACGCTCTCCCCTGACGAGGACAAAAGCCATGAAGGCGAACGGAACCGACCTCACCACCGCCAGCGGCGTCTATGTGATCGCGGCGACGCCGTTCCACGACGACGGCCGCATCGACGAGAAGTCGACGGACTCGATGGTCGATTTCTACCGCGCCTGCGGCGCCGACGGCCTCACCATCCTCGGTGTGATGGGCGAGGCGCCGAAGCTCGCCGCCGAGGAATCGGTGGCGATCTCCAAGCAGATCATCCAGCGCGCCGGCCCCTCCATGCCGGTCATCGTCGGCGTCTCGGCCCCGGGCTTCGCCGCCATGCGCTCGCTCGCCCGCACGGTGATGGATGCCGGCGCCGCCGGCGTCATGATCGCCCCGCCCAACACCCTGCGCACCGACGACCAGATCATCGGCTACTATAAGCAGGCGGTGGATGCGATCGGCGACGACGTGCCCTTCTGCATCCAGGACTTCCCCATCACCTTCTCGGTGGTGATGAGCCCGAAGGTCATCCGCTCCATCATCCAGGAACTGCCCTCCTGCGTCATGCTGAAGCACGAGGACTGGCCGGGCCTCGAGAAGATCTCGACCCTGCGCGGCTTCGAGGCCGACGGCTCCATGCGCCACGTCTCCATCCTCTGCGGCAATGGCGGCCTCTTCCTCGACTTCGAATGCGAGCGCGGCGCCGACGGCGCCATGACCGGCTACGCCTTCCCGGACATGCTGGTGGACGTTGTCCGGCTGCAGAAGGCCGGCAAGCGCGACGCCGCCCACGACCTCTTCGACGCCCATCTGCCGCTGATCCGCTACGAGCAGCAGCCCGGCGCCGGCCTCGCCGTCCGCAAGTACCTCCTCAAGAAGCGCGGCGTCATCGCCTCCGAGGCCCAGCGCAAGCCGAGCTCCCCGCTCTCGGCAAAGGCGCGCGCCGAGGTCGACTACCTCTTCGACCGCCTGTCGAAGCTCGACGCTCGCGCCAAGGCGGCGTGAGCCGGCAGACGGACCGAATTCCCTGTCTGCGAGGGCCGCCGGGACACCGGCGGCCCTTTGCTTTCGGGTGTGCTGCAGAGCGGAAGTGCGTCCGCTTGTTGCGGACGGCCGCCGCTGCGACAATGCCGGCATCATGGCCGATCCGATCCCCGTCACACCCTTCCTCGACCTGAACGCCGACGACATCAGCTACAGCTTCGTCCGGGCGTCCGGCCCCGGCGGGCAGAACGTCAACAAGGTGTCGACCGCCTGCGAGCTGCGCTACAACCTTGCCGGCTCCGCCCTTCCTCCCGACGTCAAGGCGCGGCTCGTCCCGCTCGCCGGCTCGCGGCTGACGAAGGACGGCGTCATCGTCATCCAGGCCGACCGCTTCCGCTCGCAGGACATGAACCGCGAGGATGCGCTGGCGCGCCTCGTCGAGATGGTGGCGAAAGCTGCGGTGCGCCCCAAGCGACGCATCGCCACCAGGCCCACCCGCGCCTCCAAGGAGCGGCGGCTGGAGGGCAAGCAGAAGCGCTCGGGTGTCAAGAAGATGCGGCAGGGCAAGCCGGGACTGGAATGAGCCTGCCGATGACGGCCCCGGCAGCCCGCCGGGCGCAGTCGTCGACCATGGCGAAAACATACCAGGTCAGCGTCACGCTGTCAAGGATATTAATCCTATGGCGTCAAGCCCTGGACTGTCTCTCACACCAGCCCCGCCGCCCTGGCGATCCGGTACTGCCCGGCGAAGGCCGAATCGAACGGCGCGGTCTCATGCGGCATTCCCAGCACGTCCAGCGCCGCCGCATAGCGCGCCGCCAGCGCCTCGCCGCCGACGATCACCACCGGCCCGCCGACATCAGGGGCGAAGCTCCGCGCCTCGGCGATCTCCGTGCCGATCATCAACCCCGACAGCCGCTCGGCCGTTTCCTGCGCCGGGAAATCACCCATCAGGCTTCCCGCCCGCTGGCGGAACAGCTTGCCGAGCAGGCCTGCGCCGCCCTCCGCCGCGCCGACGGCGACGCCCGCCGCGAAGGCCTCCGGCGCCTCCACAGCCTCCGCGGTCGTCAGCTTCAGCACCGTGTGGTCCCTCAGTGCCGCGAAGGCGTCGCCCGTCATGGCCGAGCGGAAGGCGGTGATCCGCCCGTCCTCGACCCGGACCCATTTCGAATGGGTGCCGGGCATGACGGCGAGCCGCGTCCCCGCGAGGGCGAGCCCGGCGATCTGCGTCTCTTCGCCGCGCATCACGTCCGGCGCGCCGTCGGGGTTGCGGTAGGAGAGCCCCGTGACGAAGGCGATGCGCCGGCCCCTGGCGGTGGTCCTGTGCGCCAGGGCCGCGGCGAGGTCCCCCGCGCCCGCCGGGCAGGGCAGGTAGGGCGTCTCCACCCAGCCGGTGCGGCTGGTGACCATGCCCGACGCGATCACCGGCAGCGTGGCGGCATCCCAGCCGGCGACGGCGCGCTCCAGCACCCCCTCGAAATCGCGGTCCGGCACGGAGAGCAGACCCTCGCCGGACGCCGTCCGGTCGATGATGCTGCCGTCCGCGTCCAGCAGCGCGGCGCGGAGGGAAGTGGTGCCCCAGTCGACCCCGATCAGCTTCGCCGTTCCCATCCGTCCTCCCCGGCCGCCGTGGCGCATGGCCTGCTCACGGGTTGTCCCCTTGCATGCGCCGGCGGCGTCGATTTAATCGCGCCGCACTATACCGCAGTCGGCTCCTCTCCCAGCGCAGATATCACCCATGTCCCATGACCTCGCCGTCGCCCGCGCCGCGACCCTCCGTCCGATCGCCGCGGTGGCGGAGGCGGCGGGAATCCCCGTCGAGGCCCTCGAGCCCTACGGCAAGCACATCGCGAAGCTCGACGCCGGCTATCTCGACGGGCTGAAGGACCGGCCGGACGGTAAGCTCGTCCTCGTCACCGCGATCAACCCGACGCCCGCCGGGGAGGGCAAGACGACCACCACGGTCGGGCTCGGTGACGGCCTCAACCGCATCGGCAAGCGCACGGTCATCGCCCTGCGCGAGCCCTCGCTCGGCCCGGTCTTCGGCACCAAGGGCGGCGCCACAGGCGGCGGCAAGGCGCAGGTCCTGCCCATGGAGGCGATCAACCTCCACTTCACCGGCGACTTCCATGCCATCACCTCGGCTCACAACCTGCTCGCGGCACTGGTCGACAACCACGTCTACTGGGGCAATGCGCTCGGCATCGACACCCGCCGCATCGTCTGGCGCCGCGTGCTCGACATGAACGACCGCGCCCTGCGCTCCATCGTCAACGGCCTCGGCGGCGCCGGCAACGGCTTTGCCCGCGAGGACGGCTTCGACATCACGGTCGCCTCCGAGGTCATGGCCTGCTTCTGCCTCGCCGATGATCTGGCGGATCTGGAGGCCCGGCTCTCCCGCATCGTCGTCGCCTATACCCGCGACAGGAAGCCCGTCACCGCCGGCCAGCTCAATGCTGCCGGCGCCATGACGGCCCTGCTCAAGGATGCGATCAAGCCGAACCTCGTGCAGACCATCGAAGGCTCGCCGGCCTTCATCCACGGCGGGCCCTTCGCCAACATCGCCCACGGCTGCAACTCGGTCATTGCCACGCGCGCCGCCCTGAAGCTTGGCGACTACGTGGTGACCGAGGCCGGATTCGGCGCCGATCTCGGGGCCGAGAAGTTCTTCGACATCAAGTGCCGCAAGGCGGGACTGAAGCCTGATGCGGCGGTGATCGTCGCAACGGTCCGAGCGCTGAAGATGAACGGCGGCGTCGCCAAGGCCGATCTCGCCCGCGAGAACATCGAGGCCCTCCGCACCGGCATCGTCAATCTCGGCCGCCACGTCGAGAACGTCCGCGCCTTCGGCGTTCCGGTCGTCGTCGCCATCAACCACTTTGCCACCGACAGCGAGGCCGAGCACCGGCTCATCGCTGACATCTGCCGGGACGAGTTCGGCGTCGAGGCGGTGCAGTGCCGCCACTGGGCCGAGGGCGCGGCTGGTGCCGAGGACCTCGCCCGCAAGGTCGTGGCGCTCTGCGAGGGCGGAACCGCCCATTTCCAGCCGATCTATCCGGACAGCCTGTCGCTGGAGGGCAAGATCCTCTCCATCGCCACCCGCATCTATCGCGCCGACGACATCGCCATCGCACCGAAGGCGGCGGCCGACCTCAAGGCGTTCGAGGCGGCGGGATACGGCCACCTGCCGGTCTGCATGGCGAAGACGCAGTACTCGTTCTCCGCCGACCCGACCCTGCTTGGCGCGCCCACCGGCCATACCGTCCCGGTGCGCGAGGTGCGGCTTGCGGCCGGTGCCGGTTTCGTCGTGGCGATCTGCGGGGAGATCATGACCATGCCGGGCCTCCCCAAACTGCCGGCAGCCGAGGCGATCCACGTCAGCGAGGCCGGGCTGATCGAGGGGCTGTTCTGAGGGGCAGTTTGTCCACTCGCCAGTTGGCTTCGGCGCGAGGAATGCCCCACCCTCACCCTCCCCTTTGCAAGGGGAGGGGGACTACCGCCTCGCGACCTCAAACGAACGGTTGGGCCAAGCCAAGGCGGCTCAGGTGCTGCAGGACATTGTAGTCTCCCTCCCCTTGCAAAGGGGAGGGTGAGGGTGGGGCTTTCTAGACCGACGGCTCGCTGCTCGGATGCCAGACAGGCGCGAAACCTTCCCGCAGCACGGAGACGATGGCAGGTGGCGTGAGCACGTCCACCGGTCCCGGGGAGAGGCCGCTTCTGGCCCGATAGCCGCCGAACGACCAAGCCACGGCCTCCCCGCCGCACACTGCGAGAGCCTGCCCCCCGACCGCGATCATCGTCCCGTCCGGCAAGTCCGCCGCCTCGGCCCGCCACGTCCGCTTCGCACGGCCCTCCAGCCGCTCGGCGTGCAGCACGGCGTCCATTTCCGGGGCCTTCGGCGGCGCCGGGAGCCCCTTCGCCCGCGCCCAGGCCGCCGCGAAGCGGGTCGCATCGGCCCGCCGGCATTCGAAGCAGGGCCGGTGCCCGGCGGCCAGCGCCGTCACCTCGTCTAGGAAGAAGAGCTCGGTATAGCCACGGCCCATCAGCGGCGTGCGCCGCCGGCCCTTGAACGACAGCAAGCAACAGATCCACTGCCGCGAGGCCCAGGGGCGCGGGCCGATGGTGCGGTCGTCGCGATGGAAGCGACCGCCGCGATTGCCGAGGAACAGCCCCCGCTCCGGCACCGCCGCGATGGATCCGAAGGGATCGACGCGGTTCGGCAGCGGCATGGCCGGCTCAGAAACGGGCGTCGGCTGACGGCGTGCTGCGCTGCCCGCCGAAGATGCTGTCGAAGAAGTTCGGCTGCGGCGGCGGTGCCTGCTGCACCTGAGGCGCGATGTCGACCGGAGGCGGCGCCTGCCGCTGCACCGGCCGCACGATGGTCTGTGGCGGCGCGCCCGGCGCGTCCCAGCCGTAGATGTCGTCGCGGAACTGCACGGTGCCGTCGGGCGCGGACCAGCCAGTGAGGTAGACCCAGGCAACCGGCACGGCCTGCGTGAGCCTCACGTCGCGGCGCTGCGTCTGGGTCATTCCCTCGACCACCTGCTCCCTGGTGAAGCCCTGCGGGGCGAGCAGCCAGGTGACAAAGTCGGAGACGTCGGCGACGCGCACGCAGCCCGAGGAGAGCGAGCGGCTGTCCGACTGGAACAGCCCGCGCGAGGGCGTGTCGTGCATGAACACGGCCTCGGTGTTCGGCATGTCGATGCGCACGCGCCCCAGCGAATTTCCGGGACCGGCATCCTGCCGCAGCGTGTAGTTCACGGCGCGCTCCGTCGACCAGTCGATGGCGGCCGGGCTCACCTCGTTGCCGGAGCGGTCGAGGATGCGCACGCGCATGTTGGCGAGCGTCGCCGGGTTGCGGCGCATGCGCGGGATGATGTCGCGCTTGATGATCGAGGTCGGGATCGTCCAGGTCGGGTTGAAGTTCACCACCGTCAGGCGGCTCTCGACCATGGGGGAGGCGTGCGCCTGCTTGCCGATGATGACGACGTGGCGGCGGCGGACGATGCCGCTCTCGATCGCCTCTGCCGCTGCAGCGGGGATGTTGACGATGACGTAGCGCTGGCCGAAGGCGAAGCGGCTGTCTGCCAGACGCTCCAGCGACTTCTCCAGCGCCCGCACCCGCGTCTCCGCGGGGATGTTGAGTTGGCGCAGCGTGGCGGCGGCCACCAGTCCGGAGGGCAGCAGCCCAACCCGGCGCTGGAAGCGCTGCACGGCGGCGAAGGTCGCGTCGTCGAAGAGGTCGCCTGCGGCCTCTGCCGGAGACAGGTCACCCTCGATGGCGAGGCGGCGCTTGAGGCGGGCGACGTCGGCGCCGCGCTGGCCCTTGGAAAGGCGCAGCGTCGTCGGCAGCGTGCCCCAGCCGCCGCGCTGGGCGATCTGGCGATAGGTGGCGAGCGCCGCCTGGGTCACGGCGACGGTCTGAGGGCCGTAGGTCGGCTGCGGATCGGTCGAGATGGCGGTGACC
>JAEZGJ010000086.1 GCA_023416965.1 Pseudomonadota bacterium
GGCCGGGGGCGACCTCTCGGCGACGGACGCCGCCGCGACCGGAGCGGCGGTCGCCGGGGGAGGCGGTGGAGCAACGGCTGCGGCCGCCTTCTTCCCGGTCGCGGGCTTCGATGCGGTGGACCTTGCAGGTGCGGTCCTGGCCGGCGCGGCGCGGGATGTGGACGCTTTCGCCGGGGCAGGAACCGCAGGAGCCTTGCCGGCCTTGGCCGCCGGGGCCTTGCCAGCGGGAGCCTCTGCGGTGGGCGCCTTGCCTGCCGGCGCCTTGTCGGCGGGCGGCGGCGCAGCCTTCGGAGAAACCGGGCGGGGGGCGGACCTGGCGGCCGCGGGTTTCTCCTTCGCCGCCGCAGCCTGCGCCACCTTGCGCGGTGCCGAATCTGCCGGGCCGGGCCGGGCCGCCGGAGTGGTTGCGGAGGTCTTGTCGCGCGGGGAGGGCGCCTTCGGCGCGGCCTTCGGCGACTTCGGCTTGCCGGAATCGCGTTTCGCCATGAGCGTCCCTCCGAAAATCGCCGCTTTCGTCCATCACGAAATCGGTCCACTTTTTGATCTGAGCATATTAGGAAGGCGATGCGGAGGCCGCCATGCGAAAGATGTGCGGTTTCGTCTCGGAGAGCGACATGGCAGTTTCATCCCGGCGGCCGATCCGGCGCGCCCCTTCCCGGCTCGTCGCACTGGCGGCGGCAGCCCTGGCGATGGCCGGGTGCCAGCATGCGAACGACGGCTATCCCTCGCCCTACGGACCTTCGCAGCCGACGCCGCTGCCGCCCGTCGCCGGCGGCGGGCTCTGGGCTCCCGCGCCGATCCGGGTCACCGGCTACAGCTCCGGCACGCTGATCGCGCGGCTGCCGCCGCCCGAGCGCGTGACGCCCCCTGCGCGTTCGTCGGAGACGCCGGAACTGCTCACCCCGGCGCAGCAGGCGGCGCGCCGCCAGCAGCTCGAGGCCGTGCGCGCCGGCCACACGCCATCCATGCAGCAGCGGCTGGAGCGGCAGGGCCGGGTCCGTGGACCCGAGCCGGGTTCCCGACCGGCGATCGATCCCGCTGAGCGCGGCAGCGAGGACTAGGACGAAAGACGGGAGCGGCCGGCCGGCCCTCCCGTTCCAAGGCGTATTGCAATGTGATACGAGGCTAGCCCCTTGCGGCAATGCCTGCCGCCCGAGCGACTCGCACCGATGACCCAGTCCCAGTTCCACCGCATCCGCCGGCTGCCGCCCTACGTGTTCGAGCAGGTGAACAAGGTGAAGGCGGCCGCCCGGGCCAAGGGCGTCGACATCATCGACCTGGGCATGGGCAATCCCGACCTGCCGGCACCCGACCACGTCATCGAGAAGCTGAAGGAGACGATCGGCAAGCCGCGCACCGATCGCTATTCGGCCTCCAAGGGCATTCCCGGCCTGCGCCGGGCCCAGGCGGCCTATTATGCCCGCCGCTTCGGCGTGAAGCTTGACCCGGACACGCAGGTCATCGCCACCCTTGGCTCGAAGGAGGGCTTCGCCAACATGGCGCAGGCCATCACCGCCCCCGGCGACGTCGTGCTCTGCCCGAACCCGAGCTACCCGATCCACGCCTTCGGCTTCCTGATGGCCGGCGGCGTCATCCGCTCGGTGCCGGCCACCGCCGACGAGGAATATTTCCGGGCGATGGAGCGCGCCATGCAGCACTCCATCCCGAAACCGATCGCGGTGGTGACCTGCTATCCCTCCAACCCGACGGCGCAGGTCGCCGATCTGGACTTCTATGCCGAACTTGTCCGCTTCGCGAAGAAGCACGACCTGATCGTGCTCTCCGACCTCGCCTATGCCGAGGTCTATTTCGACGACGCCAATCCGCCGCCGTCCATCCTGCAGGTGCCCGGCGCCTTCGACGTGGCGGTGGAATTCACCTCCATGTCCAAGACCTTCTCCATGGCCGGCTGGCGCATCGGCTTCGCGGTCGGAAACGAGCGGCTCTGCGCCGCGCTGGCGCGGGTGAAGAGCTATCTCGACTACGGCGCCTATACGCCGGTGCAGGTGGCGGCGACCGCGGCCCTGAACGGACCGGAGGACTGCATCCACGAGATGCGCGCCACCTATCGCAAGCGCCGCGACGCCCTCGTCGAGAGCTTCGGCAAGGCCGGCTGGGACATTCCCGCGCCGCAGGCCTCGATGTTCGCCTGGGTGCCGATCCCCGACCAGTTCAAGCCGCTGGGCTCGCTCGAGTTCGCCAAGCTTCTGGTCGAAAAGGCCGAGGTTGCGGTGGCGCCCGGCATCGGCTTCGGCGAGCACGGCGACGACTATGTGCGCATTGCCGTGGTCGAGAACGAGCAGCGCATCCGCCAGGCGGCGCGCAACGTGAAGCGCTTCTTCGACGGCGCGGCGACCACTCTCCACAACGTCATTCCCATCGCCGCCGCCGGCCGCTGAGGCGGCGAGCAGCAGGAGCCGCCATGATCCGCATCGTCGTCGCAGGGGCCTCGGGCTGGGTGGGGCGCGAACTGGTCAGGGCGGTTGCGGCCGCGGGTGATCTGGCGCTCGTCGGCGCCGTGGCCCGCTCTGCCGCCGGCCGCGACGCGGGCGAGGTGGCGGGCGGCCCGGCTCTCGGGCTCGCCATCTCGGAGACACTCGCCGGGGCACTGGCCGTGCCGAGCGACGTCGTCATCGACTATACGAAGCCCCATGTGGTGAAGGGCCACGCGCTGGAGGCGCTGGCGATGGGCCGCCACGTCGTCATCGGAACGTCCGGCCTTGCCGCCGGGGACTATGCCGAGATCGACGCCGCCGCAAAGGCGGCGGGGAGGGGCGTCATCGCAGCCGGCAATTTCTCCGTCACCGCCTCCCTGCTGAAGCGCTTCGCCACCATGGCGGCGCGGCACGTCCCCGATGTCGAGATCATCGACTACGCCTCGGCCAAGAAGCCCGACACGCCGTCCGGCACAGGGCGCGAGCTCGGCGAGATCCTCTCGACGATCCGGGGCGCGCCGACGTCGAAGCCCGTCGATGAACTCGGCGGCATCCGCGAGACGCGGGGCGGGGCGGTCAATGCCGGCGGTATCGCCGTGCAGGTCCATTCCGTGCGCATGCCCTCCTTCGTCCTCTCGGCGGAGGCGATCTTCGGCCTGCCGGACGAGCGGCTGACCATCCGCCACGACGCCGGCTCCTCGGCGGCCCCTTACGTCGGCGGAACGCTGCTGGCAGCCCGTCGCGTGGGCGGCTCCGTCGGCCTGACGCGCGGTATCGACCATCTGCTCGATTGAGGGCGCCGGAACCGGCATTCCTTGCCTTGTCGGGCCAAATCGGGCACAAGCTCGGCGCGACGCATCGGTCGCGGCAGTGCGGATCCATCAGCCATGCAGGACGTCTTGAAAGTCGGGATCGCCGGCCTCGGCACGGTCGGGGCCTCGGTCGTCCGGCTCATCGCCAAGCGCGACAACCGCCTTGCGGAAGCCGCCGGCCGTCCGATCCGCGTCACCGCGGTCACCGCCCGCTCGCGCAAGAAGGACCGCGGCGTCGACCTTGCCGGTACGCGCTGGGTGGACGATGCCGTCAGCCTCGCCGCCGATCCCGAGATCGACGTCTTCGTCGAGCTGATGGGCGGGGCCGAGGACCCGGCCAAGGCGGCCGTCGAGACGGCGCTCGGTCACGGCAAGGCGGTCGTCACCGCCAACAAGGCGCTGCTCGCCGCGCACGGACCGGCGCTCGCCAGGAAGGCCGAGGTCAAGGGCGTCGCCCTCAATTTCGAGGCGGCGGTGGCCGGCGGCATCCCGGTCATCAAGACGCTGCGCGAGAGCCTCCTCGGCAACACGATCGAGCGCGTCTACGGCATCCTGAACGGCACCTGCAACTACATCCTCACCCGCATGGCGGAGGAGGGCATCGCCTTCGAGGACTGCCTGAAGGACGCCCAGCGCCTCGGTTATGCCGAGGCCGACCCGACCTTCGACGTGGACGGCTTCGATACCGCCCACAAGCTCTCGCTCCTCACCAGCCTCGCCTTCGGCACGCTGGTCGACACCAAGGGGATCTCCATCGAGGGCATCCGCTCGATCAAGCCGGTCGACCTGCGCATGGCCGAGGAGCTCGGCTACCGGGTGAAGCTGCTGGGCGTCGCCCAGCGCACCGCCGACGGCGTCGAGCAGCGCGTCCACCCGACCTTCATCCCCAAGGACGAGGCCATCGCACAGGTCAACGGCGTGCTCAACGCCGTGGCCATCGACGCCGACGCGGTGGATCTCACTCTTGTCGGCCCCGGCGCCGGAGGCGACGCCACGGCCTCGGCCGTCATCGCCGACATCGTCGACGTGGCGCGCGGCCACCGCACCGCGCCCTTCATTCGGCCTGTGTCAGCCCTCACCAAGCCGAGCCGCGCGCCGATGACCCGCCACGAGGGCGGCTACTACATCCGCCTCGAAGTGGTGGACAAGCCGGGCACGGCGGCGCGCATCGCCTCGCGCATGGCGCAGAACAACATCTCGCTGGAATCGATCGTGCAGCGCCGCGCGGGACCCGTGCGCGGCGGCACCGATCCGGCAGCGGCAGCGGCTGCGGCGCCCGCGCCGGTCGTGCTCATCACCTATGCCACGACGGAGGCTGCCGTCCGGCGCGCCCTCAAGGCCATGGACACGGACGGCATCCTGCTGGGCGCCCCCCAGGTCATCCGCATCGAACGCAACTGACAGCGCAGCTACACCGAAGAGGACGTCACAATGGCCGAGCACGGGCTTTCCATCCCCAAGAACCTCATCATCGAGCGGGTCCTCTCGATGGAGCTCGTGCGGGTGACGGAGCGGGCGGCGGTGGCCTCGGCGCGGCTGCGCGGCCGCGGCAACGAAAAGGCGGCGGACCAGGCGGCCGTCGACGCCATGCGGCGCGAGCTGAACAAGCTGCCGATCGACGGCACCGTCGTCATCGGCGAGGGCGAGCGCGACGAGGCGCCGATGCTCTATATCGGCGAGGAGGTCGGCACCAAGAAGGGTCCGAAGGTCGACATCGCCCTCGACCCGCTGGAGGGCACCACCCTCTGCGCCAAGGACATGCCGGGTTCGATCGCGGTCATCGCCATGGCCGAGCACGGCTCGCTGCTCAACGCCCCCGACGTCTACATGGACAAGATCGCCGTCGGCCCGGGCTATCCGAAGGGCGTCGTCGATCTCGACGCCTCGCCGGTCGACAACATCCACGCCATCGCGAAGGCCAAGGGCGTGAAGCCCAACGAGATCACCGCCCTGATCATGGACCGGCCGCGCCACGCCAAGCTGATCGAGGCCGTGCGCGGCACCGGCGCCGCTATCCGGCTGATCACTGACGGCGACGTCGCCGGCGTCATCCACACCGCAAATGCGCTGGAAACCGGCATCGACATCTATCTTGGCATCGGCGGCGCGCCCGAGGGCGTGCTGGCGGCGGCTGCGCTGCGCTGCGTCGGCGGCCAGATGCAGGGCCGCCTGATCCTCGACACCGAGGCGAAGGTGGAGCGCGCCCGCAAGATGGGTGTGAAGGACCCGAACAAGAAATATGCGATGGAGGAGATGGCCTCCGGCGACGTGATCGTCTCGGCGACCGGCGTCACCGACGGCGCGCTGCTCAAGGGCGTGGTCTTCGGCCCGGAACTGATCACCACCGAAACCATCGTCTACCGGTCGACGACCGGCACCGTGCGGCGGATCTTCGGCGAGCATCGCCAGCTCGAGAAATTCCACCTCGACTGATCCGATGGAGCGCCGCCGGCTGTTCCTCGGCATCGAAAAGTCGGCCCTCGGTCGCGCCTGGCGCGACCGGCTCGATGAACCGGGGCGCGCCCAGGCGCTGGCCATCGCCCAGACCCACGGCCTGCCGGACATCCTCGCCCGGGTGCTGGCGGGCCGGGGCGTCGCCGCCGACACGACGGAGGCCTTCCTGGATCCGACGATCCGGGAGGCCATGCCCGACCCCTCCGTGCTCACCGACATGGAC
>JAEZGJ010000126.1 GCA_023416965.1 Pseudomonadota bacterium
GCCCTCACGGGCCGCCGCTTTTGCGTTGCCTGCGCCCAAACGAAAGCCGGGCCCCGCAGGGCCCGGCTCCAACGAGCGCGACGAAGGCCGTTAGATGCGGGACGGCCGCGATCCCGGTCGCTCGGCGGCGTCGAAATTCTGCTCCGGCGGCGCATCGCGGAAGCTGTCGAAGGCCTTGTGCGCGAAGTCCAAATAGGCGGGCGACGGCGCGTGGACGATGGCGCCGGAGGCGGGCGTCCCGGCCGTGTCCGGCGAGTGCGCAAGGGTGGCAGCACCCAAGCCGAGGATTGCGGCGAGGGCCGCCGCGCCGGCGAGGCGGATGCTGTTGCGGTGGGTGGGAGTACCGACCTTCATGGCTTGTCTCCTCGAATGACGATCCTGCGAAAACAACGTCGCCGAATGAAAAAGGTTCAGACGCGACGGACACTTCGCGGGAACAGTCGGCGCTGCGGCAGGTTGTCACGATGACCGCCTGAGGGTGGCATTCAACGCCTGCGGAGCTTCCCATGGTCGAGATGTTCGCCAATCTCCACGTGCTGATGTTTGCCGCCATCGCCTGTGCGGCCCACGCCATCTGCAGCCGGTGACCGCTTCCGCTGCGGCGTCAGGGCGCGGCAGTCTCCGCAATCTCGCCCTGGCTGCGGGCCTTCTCGGTTCCACGGCCAGGGCTGCGGCGGCGACCCCTCCTTTATCCGCGCCCCTTCCCGACCCGCGGCCTTCAGTCGCTGAACAGGCACCCGAACCGGCGCCACCTCCCCCCGCCGCAACCTCCTGTCACGCCACCCTCTCCACCCTGGCGGTTCGGTTTACGCCGGCCCCGGCGAGAGCCGACGATGCCGCCTGCGCCGTGGAGAATCCCGTCCGCCTCGAGGCTATCGCGGCCGACGGGACGGAAATCGTCTGGCCCGACCGCCCGGTGGTGAGCTGCGGTTTTGCGCTGGTTCTCGCCGGCTTCACCCGCGACGCGGTGCAGCCCCTGGCGCGCGCGCTCGCCGGGCGGCCCCTGCCGGCCTTCGGGACCGGCGGCGGCTTCGAATGCCGGCGCCGCAACCGCGCTCCGGACGGCCCCATCAGTGCTCACGGTCGTGGCCTCGCCATCGACGTCGCCTGGTTCGCCTTCGAGGGCGGCTCGCGCGAGCGCGTCGAGGCGCCGTCGGGCGAGCCGGCGGCGCGCTTCATGGCCCCCCTGCGCAAGGCGGCCTGCGGCTGGTTCACCACGGTGCTCGGTCCGGGGTCCGATGCCGCCCACGCCGACCATCTCCACCTCGACCGGGAGCCCCGTGGCCGCAACGGCGAGAGCCGGCTCTGCGAGTGACGTAGCGTCGCGGCCTGTCGCAGCCGCAATCACGGCGGTCGGTCCAACGAAAAAGCCCCGCGCCTTGCGGCGCGGGGCTCCTTCGGCCAGGCCTTGCGGCCCGCTATGCCCGGATCAGGAACGCGACGCGTTGAACGTCGGCATCTCCTGGAGCTGCTGCTTCGTGCTGGTGACGAAGCCGATCAGCGTGCCGTCCGACTGGCGCATCAGGCGAACCTGACCCAGCGGAATGGCGACGTTCTTCTCCCCGATGCCGAGGAAGCCGCCGACGCCGAGAATGGCGTGGGAGATGCGGCCGTCATTGCCGACCAGGAGGTCGCTGATCGTGCCGATGGAGTCGTGCTGGTCGCGCATCGTGCGCCACTGCTCGTCGCTCACCGGGGTGATCATCATCTGGCCGCCGGCGGAGGTGCCGCCAGCCATGGTGCCGGCGGTGCCGCCCATGTTGCCGGTGGTACCAGCGGTGCCGGAGCCCATGTTGCCGGTCGTGCCGGCGGTCGAACCCGTGCCGGCGGTGCCGGCGCCAGTGTTACCGGTCGTCCCCGCGGTCGAACCCGGCGTCATGGCGCCCGAACCCGTGCCGGGAGCGGTGTTGCCGGTGGTCCCGGCGGTCGAGCCGCGGGTCGCCGTCGAGCCAGCGTCGGAGCGGGCGGCCGGAGCCGCGGTGGAGCCGGTGGTGGCAGCCGAATCCGGCTTCGGCGCGTAGATGGAGATGCCCTGGAGCTTGCTCGTGGTGAGCTGCTCGTTGGCCGCGCGCGTCATCGTGGTGTTGGACGGGGGAACCGCGGTTTGGTTCTGGGCCGGGGCGGCGGGAGCCTGCGGGGCCGGAGCGGTCGTCTGGGCCAGGGCGCCGGTGGCGAGCATGGCGGCGACGGATGCCGTCACAAGATAGGTCTTCAGCATGGTGGTGCCTCCTCGAACTGTGGTGGATCGGACCAGCGCCGCCGGAGCCTGAAGGGCCCGGTCGGCACTGCTGTCCGATCAACCGGTCGAGGGGGCGAATGTTCCGCAGAAATGTCAGTGGCTGACAATGTCGCAGCAAGCTTAGCCGGCACCGCGGATGCGGGCGATGGACTGCCAGTGGTCTCGCCGGTTCTCCGCCGTCTGCGGGAACCGCTCGCCGCCGACTTCCTCCGTGATGACGGAGAAGCGGGAGAGGAGGTGTGCGCCGAAGGAATGGAAGAAGGGAACATCGGTGGCGTCGCGGCCGCGGGCAATGACGATGCGGCCGATCCGCGGCCGGTTGTGGCGAGCGTCGAAGGCGTACCAGCGGCCTTCGAGGAAGACCTCGAACCAGGCGCTGAAATCCATAGGCTGCGGGTCGGGGGGAACGCCGATGTCGCCGAGATAGCCGGTGCAATAGCGCGCCGGAATGTTCATGCACCGGCACAGGGCGATGGCGAGGTGGGCGTAGTCCCGGCAGACGCCGACCCCCTCTTCATAGGCTTGCAGCGCGGTCCGGGTCGCCCGCGCAGAGGCATAGTCGAACCGGATCCGGCTGTTGACGAAATCGCAGATGGCCTGGACCTGCGCCCCCCCTGCCGGCAGGTGGCCGAAGAGCTGCCAGGCCGTGCCCATCAGCTGGTCGGTTTCGCAATAGCGGCTACCGAGAAGGAAGCCGAGGGTCTCCGCCGGCAGCGCCTCCGGTGGCGACAGGCCGGCCTCGCCAGGTGACGGGTCGGAAAAGCCGGAATCGTGGATCACGCCCTCGGCCGCCATGCGCGCGCCTCCCGGCGGCAGGGTGACACGCCGGCACAGGTTGCCGAAGGAATCGACATAGACGTCGGTCGGGCAGGACCTGCCGTCGGCAAGGCCGGTGACGGCCATCACGTCCGGCTGCGAGATGTCGGAGCGCCGGTCAGGGTGCACGTCGAGCAGCAGGATCGAGGGAAGAGCCTGCTCGCACGTGATCTCGATGTCGTAGCCGTAGCGGATATGCATCGCGGTCTCCCTGCCCTGCGGGCCCGGGGCGACCCGCGGCCGAACCGCGCCACCCGAGAGGTCTCGCAAGGCGCGGACCGCTGCCCCTCGGTCGAGAACGCGGACCTTGCCCGGCATGTTCCGGGCAGTCGCGGCTCCCGGCCGCTGCGCGGCGCTGGCGCCAGCATGTCACAGGATGGGACGCTGTGCGAAATCCCTTTCGTACTGGGCCGCGATCCGCTCGGTCAGGCGCGGATTCTCCAGCGTCAGGCGTCCCTGGGCGAAGCTGAACAGCCCGGCCCGCCGCAGCTTGGCCCAGGTCTTGTTGGTGTGGACCAGGGACAGGCCGAGGGCGTCGGCGAGCTGTTGCTGCGAGAGCGGGAAGTCGAAGCTGCGGTCGGTGACGAGATCCAGCGCCTCTGCCCGCCGGTAGAGCGAGATCACCAGGGACGCAATGCGCTCGGTGGCGTTGCGCTGGCCGATCGACAGGAGGTTCTCGTCGATGAGGCTCTCCTCGCGCGAGCCGAGCCAGGCCACCTCGTAGGCGAGCTGCGGCATCTTCACGAACAGGTCCCACACCTTCTTGCGCGGGAACATGCACACCTCGACATCCGTCAGGGCCTCGATGCCGTGCTGGGCCACCGACAGGAGCGAGGCCTGCAGGCCCATGAGGTCGCCCGGGAGCAGGAAGTTGAGGATCTGGCGGCGTCCGTCGGCCAGCACCTTGTAGCGGAAGGCCCAGCCGGAATAGAGCGTGAAGAGTTCCGCATCGGATTGGCCGGGGAAGATGATCTCCTGGCCGGCGGCGATCCGCCGGTGGTCCATCTTCATCTCGGCGACGAAGTCGACCTCCTCCATGCTCTTCGGATGGAAGGCCCGCTTCCGGCGCAGGGGGCACGCATGGCACCACAGGTGGGCTGATGGCCGCGGGGGCGGGTTGGTCAGCATGAAGCCTCGGCAGTTCTGATCCCTGTCGTTTAGACTATTCCTCTCGGGGGGCAACGGAACTCCGATGCGCGCGCCGCGTTTGATGCCCCGGCCCCCATGCGTCCTGTCGCCGTCCCGAGGATCGCGGCGACAGGGGGCGGCCGGACGATCCTTCGGAACCCCCTCATGGACACGACGGTAGATGGACCCGTTGACCGGCAGAGCCGGTCACGGTCGCGCGCATTCTTCTCGATGGCGGGAGGCTTCTGGAAGGGCGAATCGGCACGCCGCGCCTGGCTCCTGACGGTCGTCGTCCTCGCCTTCGCCTTCGCCCAGATCGCCGCTCAGGTCGGCATCAACACCTGGAACCGGCTCTTCTTCGACGCCCTCGAGCGCAAGGACATCGCAGCCGTCGGCACCACGGTCGGGCTCCTGCCGGTGCTGCTCGCCGTCGCCGCCGTCACCATGTCCGGCCTCGTCGTCTCGCGCATGCTGCTGCAGGTCCGCTGGCGCGAATGGCTCACCAACAAGCTCGCCGGCTGGTGGATCGCCGACCAGCGCTACTACCGGCTCGGTTTCCTCGCCGAGGAGCATTCGGCCCCGGAATTCCGCATCGCCGAGGATGTCCGCATCGCCACCGAGCCGCTGGTCGAGTTTGCCATCGGCCTCATCTCGGCCGCGGTGACGGCACTCACCTTCGCCGCCATCCTGTGGACGGTGGCCGGCTCCATCACCTTCCAGGTCGGTGGGGTCCAGATCTTCATCCCGGCCTACATGGCCATCGCCGCCGTCGTCTATGCCGTGGTCGCCTCGCTCGCCGCCTATTTCGTCGGCCGCGCCCTGGTCGGGAAGGTCGCCGCCAAGAACGAGACCGAGGCGCTGTTCCGCGCCGAAATGACGCGGCTGCGCGAGAACGCGGAGAGCATCGCGCTGATCAAGGGCGATGCCGACGAGCGCGCCTCGGTGCGCGACACCTACGGGAACGTGGTGCGCGCCTGGATCGCGGTGGTGCGGCGCCAAGGCTATCTCGCCCTTGTTCTCAACACCAACGGGGCTCTCTTCCCCATCGTGCCGCTGCTGCTGGCAGCTCCGAAATACCTGTCCGGCGAGCTCTCCCTCGGCGCGGTCATGCAGGTGGCGGCGGCCTTCAGCGCGGTGCAGGCGGCGCTGATCTGGTTCGTCGACAATTTCGTGCGCCTGTCCGAGTGGTATGCCTCCGTCGTCCGCGTCGACGAATTCGCCCAGACCCTGGAGGAGGTGGATATCGGCGCCATCATGGAGGACGAGCAGCAGATCCGGCTCGGCGAGAGCGACGACGAGGCCATCCACATCGAGAACCTCTCCCTCTCCCACCGCAACGGCCGCGTCGTCATCGACGGCGCCTCCATCCGCATCGAGCCCGGCGAGAAGGTGCTCATCGCGGGCGAGAGCGGCACCGGCAAGAGCACGCTCATCCGCGCCCTGGCCGGCCTCTGGCCCTGGGGCTCGGGCTCCATCGCCTTCCCGAGGAACGTCCGCTACGCCTTCGTGCCCCAGAAGCCCTACATGCCCCGCGGCACGCTGAGGGAGGTGCTTCTCTATCCGGAATCGGACGCCCCGGTCTCCGACGACGTCATCCGCGCCGCCATGGAGCGCTGCGGCCTCGACTACATGGTCCGGCGCTTGGGCGAGGAGGACGACTGGGACCGCGTCCTCTCCGGCGGCGAACGCCAGCGCGTCGCCTTCTGCCGGCTGCTGATCCACAAGCCGCCCATCATCATCATGGACGAGGCGACCGCCGCCCTGGACGAGGGCAGCCAGGACAGCCTTCTCTCCCTCTTCGAGGACGAGCTGGCCGGCTCGACGCTCATCAGCGTCGGCCACCGGCCGGGGCTGGAGGCCTTCCACACCCGCAAGGTGACCCTCATCCGCAGGCCCGCCGGCGCCCACATGCAGTCGGCCCGCATCCGCAAACCCTGGTGGAAATTGCTCCGCGGGAGTCAGGCCGCCTGACCTCTCCGGTGTCGGCGAGAAAAGACGTCGCGGCGAGGGAACTGCCGCGGCCTGCATACGTTACCTCTGCGATCATCGCATTTTCCCTTCCCGCGATGTGGACCTCTCCACTGAAGCCGCCGCTGGCGGCTTCTTTTTTGCCCGCTCGACGCCGAGGTCGGCGAGGCTCCGGGGTCCGCAGGACGCGGCAGAGGACGACCGGCCGCCATGGACCTCCACGTTCGCCACGTCACGACCTACCGCTATGCGGGGCCCGTCCAGTTCGGCCCGCACCGCCTGATGCTGCGTCCACGCGACAGTTTCGACATGCGCATCCTCGAAACCCAGATCGAGATATTCCCGGCCGCCGAGCTGCACTGGTCGCACGACGTCTATGGCAACACCGTCGCGGTCGCGACCTTCGCCGAGCCAGCGGACCGGCTGGAGATCACCTCCGGCCTGGTGCTGCGCCGCTATGCCTCCGCCTTCCCCCGCGAGCGCAGCTCGGCCAGCGCCCTCTTCGTGCCGCACTATTCGGATGGGGAGCGCATCGTCCTGCAGCCGTTCATGACCCCCGCCACCAGCGACGAGGACGGCGCCCTCGCCGCCTGGATCGCGCAGGTGGTCTCCAATGGTGGCTCGGACCATGATCCGCTCGCGCGCCTGTCGCAGGAGATCCATGCCGGCTTCGGCTATGCCGTGCGCTACGAGGAGGGCACGCAGGTGCCTTCCCAGACCCTTTCTCTCCGATCCGGTTCCTGCCGCGACCTCGCCTGGCTCTTCATCGAGGCGGTCCGCCGCCTCGGCTATGCCGCCCGCTTCGTCAGCGGTTACCTGCACAACGGCGACAACAACGACCCCTCGAACCGGGCGGCGGTGGGGCTGACCCATGCCTGGGCCGAGGTCTTCGTTCCGGGAGACGGGTGGGTGGAGTTCGATCCGACCAATGCGCTCGTCGCCGATCCTCACCTGATCCGGGTGGCGGTGGCGCGCGTGCCGTGGGACGCATCGCCGGTCGCCGGCAGCTTCGTCGGGCCGGTGGGCGCCCAGATCAGCCTGTCGGTCGGCGTCGAGATCACGCCGACGGAGACCTATCTGAACGTCGCCTGAGCCTCAGAGCGGCACGGTCCAGCGGCCGGCGCTCGCGCCCTCCGCCTCCTCGGTCCGCGTCGCGCCGATCTGCCGCAGCAGGCCGTGGGCGATCTTCGTCTCGACGGCGTCGAGGCGTCGGTGATCCGTGATCACCGAAAGGGTGAGGTTGCCCTCCTCGCCGCGCGTCACCTCCACGGCGACGTGGTCGGCCTGTCCGTCCTCCAGCGCGTGGGAGGCGATCTCCACAACCAGCAGCCCGAGCGGGATGGCCCTGTCGACCACCAGCGCCACGTCCTCGGGCGCGACCGTCGAGATCCACGGCCTGCCGGCCCGCATCAGCCCGTTGAGCATGACCGAGACCTCGTCGAGGAAGGGCTTCAGCTCCACCGGCCGCATCTCGCCGAGCGCCAGCGCATGCCGGTAGGCGATCGACAGGACATGGACCTTCGCTTCGACCGGGGCGAGCACCGACCGGTGCTCCGGCGGCTGCTGGCGGCGCGCCAGGCTGATGTAGCTCTGCACCACCTGCAGGCTGTTCTTCACGCGGTGGTGCAGTTCGCGCACCAGATGGCGGTTGGCGCCGATGGTGAGGTTGAGCTTCTCCACCCGTTCCGCCTGGTCGGTGACGAGGGCGTTGAAGGCCTCCGACACCCGGCGGATGTCCTCCGGCATGGAGGGATCGACGGGGGCGAGCCGCGGCTGCTGGGAGGCGCGCGCGACCGCCGCCGCCTCGATGCCGCGGATCCAGCGGACGATATTGGCGTCGATTGCCAGAGAATAGACCGCGAAGAGAACCATCAGCGTCACCAGCGGCGTCAGCAGCAGCGCGATGAACTGCAGGAAGGCCGCCCGTTCAGCCTGCTGGTCGAAGCGCGCCAGCACGTAGAGGTCCGGCTCGGCCACGAGCTGGGTGCCGTAGGTGCCGGTCGCGCCCGTCTGGCTGGCCGATTCCCAGCGCTGCAGCTGCGGCCCGGTGCGTCCCGTGACGGGCAGCCAGGTCGTGTCGTCCTCGTTGATGCCGCGGGCGACGACCACCTCGGTCGAACTGCGGACGATGCCGACCGTGACGCCGGGATTGACCGTGCCGAGGTCGAAGGCGCGATCCATGATGACAGCGTCCACGAGGAGCAGGGACTCCAGCGCCGGCTGCTGGGCCTCGCCGCGGCGCTGGGCATAGATCACCATGAACCGCCGGCCGCTGATCCGGGTGACGCCGTAGCTCGTCTCGGCGAGTTCGTTGCCGATCCAGGTGATGCTGCGCGCGCGCGCCCGGTAGGTCTCGGTCACCGCGCGGATATCGGCCTCGGCCAGGGCGTCGTTCCGGCTGGCGAGGCAGCCCGGCCGGTCGCCGGTGCGGATGGCGATGGCGCTGACGCCGATGTCGTCGCCAACGATCCGCCTCGCGATGGCGATGCACTGGTGGTCGGCTCCGTTGATGGCGGCGACGCTGGCGGTTGCCGTCAGCAGAACCCTGAGCGACTCCCGGTACCAGACCCGGGTCCTCACCGCGAAATTGCCGACCGTCTGGAGCTGCGACGCCTCGATCGAGGAGAGCACCGAACGATAGGTCGCCACCGCCGTCACCGCCGTGATCACGGCGATGGGAAGGATGACGAGGACCATCAGGGCCAGGAGCCGGCCCCGGACGGTGCGGAATGCGGTGACATTCATCGCGATCAGGTACGCGCCATATCCGCAGGTGATTGATGGGTGACGGCAACGGTGTTCCGGTCGGGGCCGATCTCATCGACGCTGGTGATGCCGAGGAGATCGGCGAGCTTTGCGCGGGCGCGGTTGACGCGGCTCTTGATCGTGCCTACCGCCACGCCGCAGATCTCGGCAGCCTCCTCGTAGGACAGGCCGCTGGCGCCCACCATGATGAGCACCTCGCGATGCTCCTCGGACAGTTTGGCGAGGGCGACGCGGAAATCGGCGAGGTCGAGCGCGCTTTCCTGCTCGCCCGAGACGGTGAGCCGCTGGGCATAGGTGCCGTCGCTGTCCTGAACCTCGCGGCCGCGCTTGCGGTAGAGGGAGTAATAGGTGTTGCGCAGGATGGTGAAGAGCCAGGCGCGCAGGCTCGTTCCGGGCTGGAATTTCTCGGAATTGCCCCAGGCCTTGAGCATCGTGTCCTGGACCAGGTCGTCCGCCTGCTGGACCGAGCCGCACAGCGACACCGCGAAGGCACGCAGGTTCGACAGTTCGGCGATCAGGCCCTCGCGGAATTCATCACTGGCCATTACGGCGCTCCTTGGCTTCGAGCTCGGCGAGCAGCACGAGGAAGCGGTCGGGCACCGGCGCCTTGATCAGATCGTCGTAATGGGCCTTGAGGGACTTACCGATGGCCTCCTGGATGCGCTGGTCGAGGACGATCTCGGTCATGTCCCGGTCCTCTGCCGCCGCGCTCTTGTCATCATTGTCCGGCATCTCACCCATCGATCTCTCCATCCGCACCCGCGGGCGCGGCCTTGATCCAACCCAAAACGTGCGTTGCACACATTGGTTCCAGCAAAAAGAAAAAATAAAAAACTTGCCAAACCAAGGGGTCCCGGGCTGGTTTTGGCGATGACCGACAGGAGTGTAGAATGACCATCGCTGCGGAAATCGCACCGCATCTCCCTTACCTGCGCCGCTTCGCCCGCGCCCTCAACGGCACCCAGGCCGGCGGTGACTCCTATGTCGTCGCAACACTCGAGGCGCTGGTCGCCGATCCGTCCTCCTTCCCCCGCGACGTCCCTGCCCGCATTGCCCTCTACCGCATCTTCCTGAAGCTGTGGTCGTCCATGCCGGTCAACATGGCTCCGTCCAGCGGCGGGGCCGCCCGTGTCGGCGCCGTGGAACGCAATCTCGATGCGCTGACGCCGCGGCCGCGCCAGGCCTTCCTGCTGCGCACGGTGGAAGGCTTCGCGATCCAGGACGTCGCGGCGGTGCTCGACGTCGACGTGGACGCCGCCGCCGCCCTCGTCGAGCAGGCCGGCCGCGAGATTGCCGAGCAGGTTGCCACCGACGTGCTCATCATCGAGGACGAGCCGATCATCGCGCTGGACATCGAGACCCTGGTGCAGGAGCTCGGCCATTCCGTCACCGGCATCGCCCGCACCCACAAGGAGGCGGTCGCCCTCGTCAAGCAGAAGCGCCCCGGCCTCGTCCTCGCCGACATCCAGCTCGCCGACGGCTCCTCGGGCCTCGAGGCGGTGGCCGAGATCCTCGAGACCATCGACCTGCCGGTGATCTTCATCACGGCCTATCCCGAGCGGCTCCTCACCGGCGACCGCCCGGAACCGGCCTTCCTGATCACCAAGCCGTTCCAGCCCGAGGCCGTGAAGGCAGCCATCAGCCAGGCCCTGTTCTTCGACCGCCGGTCGGAGCGCAAGGTCGCCTGAGACGTCCCGACGTGACACTGCCGGATTTTGCCATGCCGCGAGGGAACCTTCCTCGCGGCATTCCGTTGTGAGCCATGACGATGGTTCTGGTCTCGCGACGGTGCCGGGAGGGTGCGATGTTGATTTCGCTTGCGACCATGCTCCTGGCGGCTGCCGTTCTCTTCGGCGGCCTCGTGGCGTTGACGCCCCTCGTGGTCGACATCTCCCTCCTCGCCCTGGCCCTCTCCGGCGCCCACGCCGTCGTCAGTCTGGCGGGGGGCTCGTGACGACGCCCGTCCGTGCCCGCCTTCCACAGCCTCGTGCTGCGTTCCGGGCACCGGATGGAACAAAAGCGCGGCATGAGGAGTCGTTAAGAGAACTTTCGTGCGATACAGGTTCTCCTGTGTGTGAGTCCAACGGAGTGATGAGGGGTCATCTCCCGCTTTCAGGTCTGAGGAATGGATAGGCATCGCATACTGATCGTCGAGGACGATCCGTTCATCGCAATGGACATCGAGGCCGCTGTGCTCGATGACCTCGGCCCCCGGACCGAGGTCATCGTGGTGGACAGTCTCGCCGAGGCGCAGTCGCTCGCCGAGGATCGCGTCCACTGCGCCCTGCTGGACGTGGATGTCGTCGGCGGCAAGACCTTCGAGGTCGCGCTGAAGCTGCGCGCCCGCGGGACGCCCTTCGCCTTCGTCTCCGGCTCCCTGCCCTCGGACCTGCCGATGGAACTGCGCGGCGCGACCTTCGTCCGCAAGCCGTTCCATTCCCGCGACATCCTCGGCTTCGTGACCAGCGCGCTGGAGACGGACCACAGCGCCACCGGCGGCACGAGCATCAACCTTCCCGCCGGCCAAGGCCAGGACTGACGTCTCGTCGGCTCAGCCGCCCCCCGCCGCCTTGCCCGCCCGCAGCACGGCGAGCCTCACCGCCGCCGGCACCGGCTCGATGATCGGCACGGTCAGGCTTCCGGCGATGGCGCGGGCGGCCACTGCGAGCGGTCCGCCGCCGATGACGAGCGCCCTGGCGCCCATCTCCTTCACCGCCCGCTGGCAGGCCTCGCGCAGCGCCTCCGACAGCCCCTCCCGGTTGCCCATGACCTGATGGACGTCGCCATCGGTCAGCACCGTGCCGAGGAAGAGGTCGCCGTGGCCGTAGAGGTCCGCCCGCTCGGCGATCGCCCCGACCAGGTCGGGCGTCGTCGTCACCACTGCGAATGGCCCGTGCGCCGCCGCCTCGGCCATGCCCGCCTCGGCGATGCCGGTGACCGGGATGGCGACGCTCTGGCGCAGGTCCGCCACGCCGGGATCGCCGAAGGCCGCGACGATGAGGCCGCGATAGCCGAAGGGAGGCCGTGCCGCGATCAGGGCGTTCACCGCTTGGCGGCCGATTTCCAGCGCCGTCGGCCCGGTGATCAGCGGCACGCCGAAGGGGGCGGAGAGCCCGTCGATCTCGATGCCCGGCACGGTGTCGCGGGCGATGCCGACCATGGCGGCGGTTGTTGCCTGGCTGGTGTTCGGGTTGATCAGCAACAGGCGCATCACGACCTCGCGGGAACGGCTGCGGCGAAGGCCTGGGCGATGTCGACGCGCGGCGCCACCCAGACCCGGTCGCCGAGCCCCGCGAGCCGGTCGAGCACGCGGGAGAACGCGGCGAACCGCCCCGGACGCCCGGCGATCCTCAGGTGGTAGCCGATATTGAGCAGACGCGGCAGTCCGCGGGCCGCCTCTGCCAGCAGAACCTCCAGCGCATCGTCCACATAGTCGGCCATCTCGCCGGCGCGCACGAAGCCGTTGGGGTGGAAGAACTTCATGTCGTTGGAGTCCAGCGCATAGGGCACCACCACCAGCGGCCGTGTCCCGGAGAGATCCCAATAGGGCAGGTCGTCGTCGAAGGCGTTGGAGGTGTAGAGGAAGCCGCGCTCGACGAGGAGCCCGCGGGTCCAGGGGCTCTCCGCGCCGCGGCAGAAGAAGCCGGCCGGGTTCTCGCCGCCAGCAGCCGTCATCGCCGCGATGCAGCGGTCGAGGTCGGCGGCCTCCGCCTCCCGGCTGCGATAGTCGGCATGGGGGCGCCAGCGCCAGCCATGCACCGCCGCCTCGTGGCCTGCCGCGCGGATCGCCGCGAGGAGGGCCGGCGATCGCTCCACCGCCCGCCCGCAGCACAGCCAGGTCGCCGGCAGCCGCCGCGTCTCCAGCGCCTCCAGCATGCGCCAGAAGCCCGCGCGGGTGCCGTAGGCGAAGATCTGCTCCTGGCCGGGGTCGCGTGTGCCGGCCTCGACGACGCTCATCACCTCGCCCATGCGCTCGCTCGTCGGGTCGCCGTCGCCGACCTGCCATTCCGCCCCCTCTTCGAGGTTGACGTTGATGGAGACGGCGAGCCGCGCCCCGTTGGGCCAGCGCAGGTCCGGCCAGCGGCCGCCATAGCCAACGAGGTCCCGTGCCCCGCCGTCGACGGCGGGGCGGTCGGAAATGCCGCGGCCCGCACGGCCTGCGGTCGATGTCATGGCGCTCCTCCGGATTGCGGGCCGGCGCCGCTGCCTGCCCGATCCAGTGGCAGCAAGACACGTGCCGGGCCGCCGAGGGCCGAAACAACGGGATCAGAATTTAGGCAAGGCCAAATAAAGGGCAGCGGACTGATGCCTTTCGCGGCAGTGGGCCGCGGGCCCTCGCCTGCGCGGTCATGCGTCCGGCCGCCGGTCTGGCGGGGTTAGGCTGCCGATCGCATACCGGATTGGTGCCGCGCCCATGGCTTCAAAGTGCGCCGTGCCCGCATGGCGCAACTTGGCATGGCCGTTGCTGGCCATGGGGCGTCCCGATGCGGAGAACATCGTCCATATGGCATCCCAGCAGACCGCCATGGCCAGGGCCGCACAGCCTCTGACGCTGGACGGCGTGACCCACAGCTATGGCGCGGGGCTGGCCGTCGACAACGTCACGCTGGAGGTGAAGGGCGGCGAGCTCGTGGCGCTCCTCGGCCCCTCCGGCTGCGGCAAGACCACGTTGCTGCGCATCGTCGCCGGCTTCATCTCGCAGACCAACGGCAAGGTCATCATCGGCGACCGGCCGATCGACGAGCTGCCGCCGAACCGGCGCGAGATCGGCATCGTCTTCCAGAACTACGCCCTCTTCCCGCACATGACGGTGGCGGAGAACATCGCCTATGGCCTCGCCGCCCGCGGCGAGAGCCGGCAGGTCCAGGCCGAGCGCGTCGCCGAGATGCTGGCGACCGTGCGCATGGAAGGCTTCGCCGACCGCAAGCCGCGCCAGCTCTCCGGCGGCCAGCAGCAGCGCGTGGCGCTCGCCCGGGCGCTGGCCATCCGCCCCCGCATCCTCCTGCTCGACGAGCCCTTCGCCGCCCTCGACAAGAACCTGCGCCTCGACATGCAGATCGAGATCAAGCGGCTGCAGCGCCAGTTCGCCCTCACCGCCATCATGGTCACCCACGACCAGGACGAGGCCATGTCCATCGCCGACCGCATCGCGGTGATGAGCCAGGGCCGCATCGAGCAGCTCGGTTCGCCGGTGGAGATCTACGACGAGCCGGCGACGCTCTTCGTCAACAATTTCATCGGCTCCAGCAATCTCCTGACCGGCCGCGTCGAGGCCATGACGCAGGGCGAATGCCGCGTCGCCCTCGACGCGGGTGCCACCTGGACGCTGCCCGCCCGCGGACGCTTCGAGCCTGGCGCTCCGGTCCTCGTCTCCGTCCGTCCGGAGCAGATGGTGCTGGAGGGCGAGCGCGCGCCCGACCGCCTTCCGGTCTCGCTGAAGCTCAGCCTGCCCATCGGCGGCGCGCTCATCCACGACGTCACCGCCGCCGGCGGCGAGCAGCTCAAGGTCGCCGTGCCGCGCCGGCCCGGCACCCTCGCCGCCCAGCCGGGCGAGGCCTTCGCGGCCCTTGCCCCCCATGCCCGCCCGTCCCTCTTTCCCGCCGCATCGTCCTGAGCCCTGACCGGCCGTTCCCACGAGGAGTATCCCGCATGACCAAGCTCAACCGCCGCGACATCCTGGCCGGCGCCGGCGCGCTCGGCCTCGCCGGGCTCCTGCCCGGCGCCGCCCGCGCCTCCGGCAGCGTCACCGCCGCCATCTATCCCGGCACCTGGGAGGAGGCCTATCGCGCCGTCGTCGCCCCGGCGCTGAAGAAGGCGGCCAATGTCGACATCGCCTTCGACTCGCTGTTCGCCGTCGACCAGGTCGCCAAGGTCCGCGCCGCCCGCGGCGTGCCGCCCTTCGACTGCTTCGTCCTCGATCCCGGCCCGGCCGCCGCCGCCCAGGCCGCTGGTCTGTTCGAGCCCATCGACGCCTCCAAGCTGACCAACGCCGCCAAGGTGCCGGCCGGCCTCATCAAGTCGCACGGCGTCACCTGCAACGCCCAGGTCGTCGGCATCGCCTACAATCCGAAGAAGTTCCCGACGCCGCCCAAGGCCTGGACCGACCTCTTCACCGCGCCTTACGTCGAGCGCCTTGGCCTGACAGGCTTCCAGACGACCTTCGGCACGGTGTCGCTCATCGAGATGTGCAAGGCCTTCGGCGGATCCGAGGCCAATATGGAGCCGATCTTCGCCGAGCTGAAGAAGGCGGTGTCCAAGGCCGCCGCCGTCGCCGCGCCGGCCGCCATGCCCGGCCTGTTCCAGCAGGGGCAGATCGACGTCATGTATACCAACACCAATACAGTCGCGATCCTGAAGGGCCGGGGCGTAGACATCGCCTTCGCGACGCCCGCCTCCGGCGCCATCACCTTCCAGACGACGCTGCACATCGTGAAGGGCGCCGAGAACGTCGCCAACGCCTACAAGTACATCGACACGGCGATCTCGGCCGAGGTGCAGAACCAGCTGCAGCGCAGCCCCTACAACATGATCCCGATCAACAAGGACGTGACCTTCGTCGACACGCTCGACGTCAAGTCCATCGACGACCTCTCGAAGATGGTCACCCACGACTGGACCAAGATCAACCCGCAGCGCGCCGCCTGGATCGAGCGCTTCAACAAGGAGATCACGAAGTAAGGCGCGCTCCCCGTGTCCGCAGCCGCAGCCGCACCGGGCGCATCGCCCCTCCGTGACACCGTCGAGTGGCGCCTGGCGGCGCCGCTCGGCCTCACCTATGCGGTGTTCTTCGCGGCGCCCTTTCTCATCCTGCTCGGCATCAGCTTCTACGCCGATGCCGAGCAGACCCGCCTCGGCCTCGACAGCTGGGTCAAGTTCTACACCGACGCCTTCTACCTGAAGGTCATCTTCGACACGCTGAAGCTCGGCGTCCTCGCCGTGGTGGCGACGACGATCCTCGCCTATCCGCTGGCGCTCGTCTTCCGCTCGGCATCGTCGCGGATGCAGCGGGTGCTGATCTTCATCATCCTGATGCCGCTGCTGACCTCGGTGGTCATCCGCACCTTCGCCTGGATCGTCATCCTGGCGCGCGAGGGCGTGGTCAACCAGACGCTGATGGCGCTCGGCCTCACCGCGACGCCCCTCAACCTCTTGCAGACCGAGCTCGGCCTCGTCATCGCCCTGACGCAGATCGAGATGCCGCTGATGCTGCTGCCGCTGCTCACCATCATGAACCAGATGGACCAGAACCTCGTCGACGCCTCCAGGGCGCTCGGCGCCTCCAAGTGGCGCACCTTCTTCCGGGTCATCCTGCCGCTGACCCTGCCAGGCTGGATCGCCGGCGCGACGCTCGTCTTCGCTTCCGCCACCACCGCCTTCATCTCGCAGTCCGTGATCGGCGGCGCCCGCCTCGTCTACCTGCCCTCCCTGATCTGGCAGCAGTCCATGGTGGTCTATAACTGGCCCTTTGCGGCGGTCGCCTCCCTCACCCTCCTCTTCACGGTGCTCTCGGGCATCATGGCGCTGAGCTGGCTCGGCCGCTTCGCGAAGACCAGCTGAAGGCCGCCATGTCGCAGCGCTCCACACCGGCCGACGTCTCCTTCAACCTGACGGTCGGGATCATCGCCGCCGTCGCCATCCTCATCCTGGTGGCCCCGGTCCTCATCGTCATCGCCACCTCCTTCACGACGACCCAGGCGCTGCGCTTCCCGCCGCCCGGCCTGTCGCTGCGCTGGTACGGCGAACTCTTCGACCCCGTCCGATCCGCGCCCATCCACAATGCCGCGCTGAACAGCCTGTGGGTCGCCGGCTGGGCGACCGCCATCGGCTCCGTCCTCTCGGTGCTGGCGGCCCTCGCCATCACCCGCGTCAGCCGGCCGTCGGCGCGGGCGCTGGAGGCGAGCTTCCTCTCGCCCCTCGTCCTGCCGACCCTCTCCTACGGCCTCGCCGCGCTGATGTTCTTCTCGGTGCTCGGCATCAGGCCCTCGCTGAACCTGCTCATCGCCGGCCACCTCGTGGTCATCGCGCCCTTCGTCTTCCGCACGACGCTGGCGAGCCTCACACAGCTCGACCCGGCCCTGCTCGAGGCTTCCGCCAATCTCGGCGCCAGCCGCTTCTATTCCTTCCGACGCATCACCTTGCCGCTCATCGCTCCGGGCATCGCGGCGGGAGCCTTCCTCGCCTTCATCGCCTCCATGGACAACGTGCCTGTCTCGCTCTTCCTCTCGACGGCGCGCACCTCCATGCTGCCCATCCGCATGTGGGGCATGATGGAATCGACCCTCGACGTGCGCATCGCCGCCATTGCCGGCGTGCTCATCGTCGCCATCCTCCTCCTCATGGTGGTGATGGACCGGTTCACCGGCCTCACCCGCCGCATGAGCGCCTGACCCGCCGGAGACCTCCCATGGCCGTTCCCTATGACCGCGATCTGATCGGCTACGGCGCCAATCCGCCGAACCCGCAATGGCCGGGCGGCGCCCGCATCGCCATCAACTTCGTCATGAACTACGAGGAGGGGTCGGAGCCCTCCGTCCAGGACGGCGAGGGCTATACCGAGACGGCGCTGACCGAATCGAGCAGCCTCAACATGCCGGTGAAGGGCCGCGACCTCGCCGGCGAGGGCATGTTCGCCTATGGCAGCCGCGTCGGCTTCTGGCGGCTCATGCGCCTGTTTGAGGAACGCGGCCTGCCCATGACGGTCTTCGGCTGTGCCCTCGCCCTCGAGCGCAACCCGGAGGCCGCCGCCGCCGTCAGGGCCTCGGGCTTCGACGTCTGCTGCCACGGCTGGCGCTGGATCAAGCACTACGAGCTCGACGAGGCCGAGGAGCGCGAGCACATCCGCAAGGCCGTCGCCTCCCTCAAGGCCACCGTCGGCGAGCGTCCGCTGGGCTGGTACTGCCGCTATGGGCCGAGCGTGAACACCCGCAAGCTCGTGGTGGAGGAGGGCGGCTTCCTCTACGATTCCGACGCCTATGACGACGAGCTGCCCTACTGGAAGGTCGTCGACGGCAAGCCCCATCTCGTCGTGCCCTATTCCCTCGTCAACAACGACGGCAAGTTCGGCACCGGGTTCTTTGCCACCTCGCAGGACTATTTCGAATGGCACAGGGATGCCTTCGACATGCTCTATGCCGAGGGCCGCACCCACCCGAAGATGATGTCGGTCGGCCTGCACATGCGCCTCATCGGCCACCCGGCGCGGGCGGCGGGCCTCGCCCGCTTCCTCGACTATGTGCAGTCTCATGAGGGGGTGTGGGTGACAAGGCGCCTCGACATCGCGCAGCATTGGGCGAAGACCCATCCCTTCCAGGGCTGAGCCCGCGCGCCGAGGACCGTCCATGCCCCATGAGCTCATCGTCGCCCTCGGCGACCGGCACTACCGCGTCGAGCGCCCCTTCGGCTCCTGGCCGCAGAACAGCGGCTTCGTCACCGACGTGACGGTGGACGTGCGCGGCCATGTCTTCGTCATGCTGCGCCACGATCCCCTCGTCCACCCGGCCGATCCCCGGGTGATCGAGCTCGACCCGGAGGGCCGCTACATCGCCGGCTGGGGCGGCGAGGCTATCGCCGATTCGCACATGCTCACCGCGACGCCTTCCGGCCACCTCATCGCGGTGGACCGCGACATGCACGAGGTCATTTGGTTCACCCCCGCCGGCGAGCGTGTCGGCCAGCTCGGCACGCGCGGCCGGCCCCATTCGCCCTTCAACCATCCCACTGACGTCTCCGTGGCGCCCTGGGGCGACATCTACGTCTCCGACGGCTACGGGGCCGCCTTCGTCCACCGCTTCTCCGCCAACGGCCAGCACGTCCAGACCTGGGGCGGCCAGGGGTCGCAGGACGGCGAATTCGTCTGGCCGCACTCGCTCTGGACCTTCGCCGACGGCCGCGTCGTCGTCATCGACCGCACCTGGAACCGCGTCCAGGTCTTCGACGGGGCGGGCCAGCACCTCGACACCTGGCACGATTTCTACCAGCCGGTCGGCATCTGGGGCGACGCCGAGGGCTGCGCCTACATCACCGACATGGTGCCGAGCCTGACCAGGATCGCCCCCGACGGAACCCGCATCGGCCGTTGCCGGCCCATGCTCAACGGCGCCCACGGGCTCTACGGCACCCCCGCCGGCGACATTCTCCTGGCCGAGGGCAATCCGAGCCGCATCACCCGCCTGAAACTCTTGGGCTGACCCGCCTTGCCTGTTGCCAAACGTCCCACCCGCGGCTAAAAGCCAGCCCGATTGCCGCCTTAGCTCAGCTGGTAGAGCACCTCATTCGTAATGAGGGGGTCGTAGGTTCGAATCCTATAGGCGGCACCAGCTCTTTCCCCGTTCCAGCTCGGATTGCCTGTCGGCCGGCGCGCCGACCGGGAACGCTTGCGCCGCCAGTTCGTTTCCTCGTCAGGCCAGGTTCGCAAGCCGGCCCGAAGGGTTCCCGGCTCCCGCCGCCCGTCCGGCGCCGGAGAGACCGGGCCCCGCCGCCGGTCGAGGCGGCGGCCCATCGGCCCACCGCAAACCCAGGAGGCGCGATATGCCCACCGACTTGCCCGACACCCATCCCGACAATACGCAGGGTCCGGCGACCCCGGCGGTGGACGGGGGTCCCGTCCGCCTCCCCAAGCGGCACGTCCAGATTGACCACGACGTCATCCTGCCCGAACCGCGTCCCTCCGAGGAGCCGGACGCGATCCTCCCCGGCGACCGGGAGGGCGACGGGCGCGGGCCGCCCATTCCGATGCCCGCGGTCCCGTAATCGCCCGGGGACTGGAAAGGGGGGGGGGGGCCCCCCTTTCCAGTCCCCGGGCGATTACGGGACCGCGGGCATCGGAATGGGCGGCCCGCGCCCGTCGCCCTCCCGGTCGCCGGGGAGGATCGCGTCCGGCTCCTCGGAGGGA
>JAEZGJ010000279.1 GCA_023416965.1 Pseudomonadota bacterium
GACTGGCGCGGCGTGGGCGGGACGGGGAAGAGCACCGTCGTCGGCCGGTCGAGGAACGGCAGCGCGAAGCCGTTGGACACGTTGGACGGGTCGTCCACGAGGACCTGCACGCGAGCGCCGGGAACGAACCCGACGATCCCGCCGACGGCCGTGCGTGCGCCCTCGAGCCGCGCCGCGACGGCGCGCGACCATTCGGCGTACTCGGCGGTATAGTGGACGTCGAAGTGCGGGGTGCGGGTCGTGCGCCAGTCGAGCCACGGCCGGGCGACGAACTGCGCGTGCGCCGGCGCGGCGGCGAGGAGGAGGCCGGCGACGAGGAGGCGACGGTTCATCGTGGTCATGCTGCGGCTCCGCCCGCTTCGGTCTTCAGCCAGGCGGCGCCGCAGGCCTTTGCCAGTTCGCGCACCCTCAGAATGTAGCTCTGCCGCTCGGTCACCGAAATGACGCCGCGGGCGTCGAGCAGGTTGAAGGCGTGGCCGGCCTTCAGGCAATGGTCATAGGCGGGCTGGACCATCAGGTGGCGCTCGCCGTTCTCGCCCTTGGCCAGAAGCGAACGGCATTCGGCTTCCGCCTCGGCGAAGCGGCGGAACAGGGCCGCGGTATCGGCATGTTCGAAATTGTAGCGGGAATATTCCTGCTCGGCCTGCAGGAAAACCTCGCGGTAGGTGACCTTCTCCGCGCCCTCGCGGCCGTTGAAGTTCAGCTCCATGATGCTCTCGACGTTCTGCAGGTAGCAGGCGAGGCGCTCGAGGCCGTAGGTCAGCTCGCCGGAGACAGGCGCGCATTCGATGCCGGCAACCTGCTGGAAGTAGGTGAACTGGCTCACCTCCATGCCGTCGCACCAGCACTCCCAGCCGAGGCCCCAGGCACCCAGTGTCGGGTTTTCCCAGTCGTCCTCGACGAAGCGGATGTCGTGCAGCTTGGGGTCGAGGCCGATCGCCTCCAGCGAGCCGAGATAGAGCTCCTGCAGGTTCGGCGGGTTCGGCTTCAGGATCACCTGGAACTGGTAATAGTGCTGCAGCCGGTTCGGGTTCTCGCCGTAGCGGCCGTCCTTGGGCCGGCGCGAGGGCTGCACATAGGCAGCGTTCCACGGCTTCGGACCAAGGGAGCGCAACATGGTGCCGGGATGGGAAGTGCCGGCGCCGACCTCCATGTCGTAGGGCTGGAGGATGACGCAGCCCTGCTCGGCCCAGAACGTCTGGAGCGCCAGGATGAGGCCCTGGAACGAGCGGTCGGGCCGCATGTGCGGCGGCAGATCGGATCGGGACATCGCGGAGCGGCCTGTCGGGACGGTAAGTGCCGTCCCTTAAAGACCGGGTGCGAGGGGGTCAACCGCCGTCAGAACGGGCGGTATTCACCGGTCACCGGATCGCGGCGCAGGCGGCGGACGCCCTGCTGCGCGCGCACCGGCTTCAGCTGCGCCTGCAGCGACCTGCGGACGAGAACATAGGTGGCGATCACGACGACCGCGACCGCGGCCCCCATCAGGACTGGCGGCATGGTTCTCTCCCGCGGGCCTCAATGATGCGTTGCACTATGTCACACAGTGATTCCGGCGAAATAGCGGCAGTGCACGTCTGGTCAACCGCAGGTGACGCGGCCGAGGGAAACATCCTCGAACAGGCCTCGCGCCTGGGGGGAGGCGTCGAGGCCGAAATCGGCCGGCGCCAGGGCGCCTTTCTCGGCCAGCGGCACCACCGCGCGGCGAACGACGCTCGCCTCCGCCCGGCGCCAGAAGGCGGCGTCGGCCGGAGCCTGCGGATCGACGGCCGTGCGCGGCGGCATGAAGCCGGCGACGAAGAGGGCGATGTTGGCCGCCGCCAGGTGGCGAAGATGGCTGTCGCAGGGCGTGTAGGCGAGTGCGCGCAACTCGTTGGCGAGCTTGGCGGCATGGTCGAGGACGCCGTTGCCGGCGCGGCGCGGGCCGAGGGGCGGGGGCAGGAGGCGAGGCCCGTCGATCTCAACGTAACCGCCCGCCTTGCGCAGGACCACGGGACCGACGGGCGTATAGGTCATGGCCACGGCCGAGGTGCCGACGAGATTGAGACCTGTGGTGGCGGTGGTGGATTCCCTGACGCCGGGGACGAGCGACATCACCCGGGGGCCTGCGTGTTCCGTCGCTGCCCGGGCGGCAGGGGCGGGAGCCGGCCAGAGGGCGGCCACGCGCGACGCGCCCGGCACGGAGAGGCTACCGGTGGCGAGGGCAAAGCCGCCGAAGCCGAGGCCGGCGGCGCAAACCACCAGCACCAGTGTCGAGACGCCGCCGGAGGACGGCTCGGCGTCGCGGTCGACGGCGCGGCCACGCTGCTTGCGGAAGTTCATTGCCACGTCGTCGGCCATGAGCCCTCGCTGTGGGAGCGGAACAGAGCCTCGATTGTGACACGGGAGGTATGAGGGCCCGCTTAACGCCGGCACGGTCTTTGACGAAAAAGCGCTCCGGCACGGTAACCGGAGCGCAATGTCTGGACGCTGGCCGGGATCAGACGAGCGAGGCGTCGAGCGTGATCTCGGCGGTGAGGAGCTTGGAGATCGGGCAGCCTTCCTTCGCTCCCTTCGCCACCTCGGCGAAGTCCTCGGCCGAGATGCCGGGAACATGGGCGGAAAGCGTTAGGGCCGATTTGGACACCTTGAAGCCGGCGCCATCCTTCTCCAGAGAGACGACCGCCTCGGTCTTCAGCTCCGTAGGGGTCAGGCCCTTCGACTGCAGGGCGAAAGCGAGCGCCATGGTGAAGCAGCCGGCATGGGCGGCGGCGATGAGTTCCTCCGGATTGGTGCCCTTCTCGTTCTCGAAGCGGGTGGTGAAGGAATAGGAGGTGCCGTCGAGCACGCCGGACTGGGTGGTGAGCGTGCCTTTGCCGTCGCGGCCGGTGCCGTGCCAGACGGCGCTTGCGGAACGATTCATGGGGAACTCCTCGGGGCTGGGGCTGACCGGAGTGGCCGTTGGCAGAGATGGGGCGGGCAGGTCGGTGCGGCAACCGCCAACCGCCAGCCGCGAAGGGGTCAAACCAGCGAGACCGTCGGGCGGTTCCGGTCGGCGACCGCCGCAACCACGGTGCCACCGCAGAACCGGCCGACCAGCGCGCGTGCATCCTCGACGGCGGCCTCGAGCTCGCCCCAGCCATTGGTCTGGATGGTGAGGATCGCCCGGCGGGTCCCCGGCGTGATGAGCGAACGGGCGTCCTGCCGCCAGTTCCAGCGCCGGCAGAGGACATGGCCGGCGCCGGCATAGACGACCTCGCCCTCTTTCGGCGGGTCGTTCGGGTCCTCGCCGGGTTCGGCCGCCATGTCGACGAAACTGTCACCCGGCCTGGCGAAGCGGAAGGCGAAGGGGCCGCTTGCCCGATCGAGATCGTCGGCCCCGATGCAGGCGACGGCTGCCAGGGAAACGGCGTTGTAGGCATCGACGAAGCCGTTGACGGCGGGGAGCGGTCGGCCAGCGAGGGCGTTCTTCATCAGCCGCTCCACCGAGCAGCGATAGCTCGTCTTCCTGATGCCGAAGCCCTTGTAGGCGGCGCGCCAGGCGGCGATGCCGGGAATGGCGGAGAGATCGGTGCCTGCATAAGCGGTGCGGGCCCCTTCCTCGCGCGCGGCGATCTCGGCGCCGAGCCCGGCCGGCCTCTCGGCGGGAATGGAGAGATTGTCGAAGACGAGGACGGCGCCGCGGAAGTCGGGAAACGTCTCGACGAGTTCGGCGATGGTGAGGCTGACGGTCATGGCGGGCGGGCCTTTCGGGACAAGGGCTAGCGAGCCCGCGGGGATGCGACAAGCCCGGTCGCGGCGGACGCGCTTCGGCGGTAGGCTGGCGCCACGGATTCGCCGCAAGATGCGGCACACTGGACCCATGACCATGCGCACGCTCATCCTCGCCCTGGCGT
>JAEZGJ010000030.1 GCA_023416965.1 Pseudomonadota bacterium
TGTGAGTTGCCATGCACGCCCCCACCCTGACCCCTCCCCGCGGCGGGGGGAGGGGACTTCCGCGTCGCGCTGTGTTCTGCCCGGCTGAGCCAGGCCCGACGGCCGAACAGAATGGCGGGACGCCATAGTCTCCCTCCCCTCGCCAGAGGGGAGGGTGCGGGTGGGGCCGAGCCGCCGCGATCGTCTTGATTGTCCCCGCGCCATCGGATCATCTCGACGCTCACGGGAGACGCCGCCATGGCCTACAAGCTCGACCACGTGGTCATACACGTCACAGACTGGGAGCGCTCCAACGCCTTCTACCGCGACGTTCTGGGCGCCGAAGTGGTGCCACGGGGCGCCGGCTTCGCCTACAGGATCGGCGACATCCGGCTCAACTGCCACGGTCCCGGCGTCACCGTGAACGCGGTTGCGCGGGTGCCGGTCATGCCCGGCAATTCCGACATCTGCTTCGAATGGGAGGGGCCGATCAGCGGGGCGGCCTCCCATCTCGAGAGGCTCGGCGTGCCGGTCGAGCTCGGGCCGGTTGCGACCAACGGCGTGCGGGGCCCGGCGACCTCGGTCTATTTCCGCGACCCCGATGGTTCGCTGCTCGAATTCCTCAGCTATCACGGCCAGGTCTCGACCTGAGGTCCCTCGGACGACGAAACCCCGGTCGCCGCGCGGCGACCGGGGTTCCGCCGAAGCGGCGTCATCGGGAGAGCCGGCGGCCGGGGGCTGACCCGCCGGCCTCCCCGCGCGCCGGCCGTCAGCCCATGGCCTTCTGGAAGTTGGCGGCGGCCTTGTCCCAGTTCACCACGTTCCACCAGGTGGTGACATAGTCCGGGCGGCGGTTCTGGTACTTGAGGTAATAGGCGTGCTCCCACACGTCGATGCCCATGACCACGCCCTTGACGCCATCCATCAGCGGGTTGTCCTGGTTCGGCGTGGAGACGACGGCGAGCTTGCCGTCGCGGCCGACCACCAGCCAGCCCCAGCCGGAGCCGAAGCGGCCGACGGAGGCCTGGTTGAACTGCTGGCGCATCTTGTCGACGTCGCCGAAGGTCGAGTTGATGGCCTCGAGCAGCGGGCCCGAGGGCTGCTTGGCGCCGCCCGGGGTCATGATGTCCCAGAAATGGACGTGGTTCCAGTGGCCGCCGAGCTGGTTGCGCACGCCGGTCCGCAGGTTCTCCGGCACGTCCGACAGGTTGCGCAGGACCTTCTCGGTATTGGCGGGCGTCAGCTCGCGGTAGGTCTGGGAGGCGTTGTTGAGGCCGCCGAGGAAGGCTGCATGGTGGCGGCTGTGATGGATCTCCATCGTCATCTTGTCGATGTGCGGCTCCAGCGCGTCATAGGCATAGCCGACGGGGGGCAGGGTGAAGGGGCCGCTGGCGGCCTGGGCGAAGACCCTGTGGCTCGCCGGGATGGACATGGTGGCGCCGATGGCGGCGGCGGTGCCGAACAGCTTGAGGGCATGGCGTCGGTTCATGGGTCTTGTCTCCCGTGTCTCAGACCAGCTTCGAAGGGCGGTCTGTGAGGCAACACCAGACAAGACCAGCATGGACGCCGGGGAGGGATCACGAAGCCGTGAACGGCGTCAGAACAGCAGTCGCCACGGCAGCCAGGGCACGACCACGTCGGAGGCGACCGCCATGGCGATCGCGCCGAACAGGGTGGAGACGACCGGCCAGCGGTCGAGCAGGGCGAGGACGAGCGCCGGCAGGACCAGGATCACCCAGTAGAGGGTCACGAGAGCGGCGCCCAGCATGTGGAAACCGTCGGCGCGCGCCGACGGAACGACAAAGGCCGCGACGAGGCCGCCAAGCCAGAACAGCGTGCCGAGCCCGGCGGCGGCGAGGCTCACCATGCGGAGGTTGCGGCGGAGGGAGGGCGACATGGCGGGCCTCGGGACGGGCGGGAGCGCGGCGGTCACCGCGCGCCTGTGTCGCAGCGTCCCGGCAGAAGGTTCATGCCCCGTCGAGGTGGCGGCGGACGGCGGCGAAGACGTCGCGGAACATCTGCGGCGTGAGCACACCGGTATTCGTATTGTAGCGCGAGCAGTGGTAGCTGGAGAAGAGCGTGACGGCACCGAGCGCGTGGACGCCGCCATGGCTGAACGGCACCCGTGACGGCCTGAGCCCGAGGGCGCGGACGGCGCTGTCATGGCCGATCTTGCCGAGCGTCACCACCGCCTGGAGCTTCGGCATGGCGGCGATGGTGGCGGCGAGGAAGCCGCGGCAGGTGGCGATCTCGTCCGTCGTCGGCTTGTTTTCCGGCGGCACGCAGCGCACCGCATTGGTGATGCGGGTGTCGAGGAGGACGAGCCCGTCGTCGGGGCGCTCGTCATAGGTGCCGGCTGCGAAGCCGAAGTCGATCAGCGTCTCGTAGAGGAGGTCGCCGGCCCAGTCGCCGGTGAAGGGGCGGCCGGTGCGGTTGGCGCCCTGCAGGCCGGGTGCGAGGCCGACGATGAGCAGGCGCGAACCGGCGCCGCCGAAGGAGGGAACCGGCGCATTGTGCCAGTCGGCATGGGCCGCCCGCTGCCGCTCGCGGAAGGCGACGAGGCGCGGGCAGAGGGGGCAGTCGCGCCCCGGCTGGTCCGGACAGGCCATGGCCGGTCAGCGGTCGGCGAAGTCGTCGCCGGCGATCGGGGCGGTGGGGGCGATGGGCCGCGGCGGCCGCGGCCGCTCGCGCACGCAGCCGGGGACCTCGGTGCCCGGCGCCCCGATCGGCCGCGCGGACGGGTCG
>JAEZGJ010000037.1 GCA_023416965.1 Pseudomonadota bacterium
CCCACCACGCCCCGCCGGGGAGAGGTGGGGGCGGTGCCCGTGTCCGGGAGGTCGTGACTGTCATGAAGGGCCATGCGGTTGGCAGCCTCTTGCTCGGCGGGCTTCTCATGGGGTTGGCGGCCACCCCCGCCTCCGCCTGCCAGTGCTACAACTTCTCCCGCGCCGAGATCGTCCAGCGTGCCGACATCGTCTTCGAGGGCACGGTGGCGGCGGTCACCGTGGCGCGCGGGCAGGTGCAGGCGACGATCGACGTGCAGCGCCTGGAAAAGGGCCCTGACCTCACCTCCATCACCCTGCTGACGCCTGCGAGTTCTGCGGCCTGCGGCGTGTCCTTCCGCGTGCCGCAGCGGGTGATCGTCGCCGCGCGGCGCGACGGGCGCGTCTGGCGCACCGATCTCTGCATGGCGCTGGCGCTCAGGCCGCTGCCCTTTGTCCCCAGCCGCTGAAGGCCCGCCCCTTGGGGCGGCGGCTGCGGCGCGCTAGGCTCCGGCCATGACCCTGCACCTCATCAAGCTCTGCGTCGGCGCCGATTCCGTCGAGGACCTGCAGCAATGGGTCGACTGGCGCATCAAGAGCTTCGGCGAGCAGGTGCACACGACGCGGATGCAGCCGAAGCGCGCCGACGAGATCATCGGCGAGGGCTCGCTCTACTGGGTGATCAAGGGCCAGGTGCTCTGCCGCCAGAAGCTGCTCGGCGTGCGCCCCTTCACCGATGGCGAGGGCATTTCGCGCTGCGACCTCATCCTCGAGCCGGTGATCCACCGCGTGCAACCGCGCCGCAAGGGGCCGTTCCAGGGCTGGCGCTACCTCGCCGCCGAGGATGCGCCGCCGGACCTGAATTCCGGCGCGACCAAGGGCATGCCGCCGGAGCTGGCGAAGGAGCTGGCGGAACTCGGGCTGCTCTGACCCTTCAGACCGCGATATTGTCGATGAGGCGCGTCTTGCCGAGCCTTGCGGCGACCAGCAGCCGCCAGGGCACGCCCGGCCGCGGCTCGCCGAGATCGTCGGCGGCGCGCAGGTCCAGATAGTCGAGGTCGAAGCCGGCGGCGGCGATGGCCTCGCGACCCTTGGCGACGGCCGCAGCGGGGTCTCCGGCGAGCGTGGCCGCCACCTCCTGCAGGATGCGGTGCAGGGCGGGGGCCTTCGCCCGCTCCTCCGCCGAGAGGTAGACGTTGCGGGAGGACATGGCGACGCCGTCCGCCTCGCGCAGGGTCGGGGCGCCGATCACCTCGAGGGGCAGATCGAGGTCGGCCGTCATGCGGCGGATGACGGCGAGCTGCTGGTAATCCTTCTCGCCGAAGACGGCGACATCCGGGGCAACCTGCGTGAACAGCTTGGCGACGATGGTGGCGACGCCGGCGAAGTGGAAGGGGCGGGAGGCGTCCTCCAGGCCGACCGTTGCCGGACCCTTCACCGTCACAGTCGTGGCAGCGCCCGGCGGGTACATGGTCTCGACGGCGGGCGCATAGACCGCCTCGGTGCCGACGGCGGCGAGCGTATGAAGATCCGCCGCGAAGGTCCTGGGATAGGCTGCGAAATCCTCGTTGGGCGCGAACTGGGTGGGGTTCACGAAGATCGATACCACGACCCGGTCGGCGTGGCGCCGGGCGGTCTCGACCAGCGAGACGTGGCCGGCATGGAGGGCGCCCATGGTCGGCACCAGCGCGACCTTCAGGCCCTCGGCGCGCCAGCCGGCGACGCGGGCGCGGATCTCGTCGATGGTCCTTGCGACGGCGGGGGTCTCATCGCTCATGCACGTCTCCCAAGAGGTCAGGCCTCGTCGTCATCTTCGGGATCGGGGCGGGTCATCCACCAGATCACCAGCATGGCCACCGGAATCCACGCGATGCCCGCCACGGCGTAGAAGACCGGCTCGCCGACGGGTCCGAAGCGGCGGACGGCGTTGTGCATGATCGCCATCACCACCAGGGCGTAAAACACCACCCAGATAAGGAGCAGGACCGTGCCGACGAGTTTGCGGGTGCGTTGACGCATGCGTGACCACCGGGCGGGGTTGCCGCCTTGCCGGGCGGGAGGGGAGGGCTATATCTCGCCCGGTACGCTCATCACAAGCTGGAGGATCGCCGCATGACGGCGCCAGCGGACCTTTCGTCCCGCCCCGACACCGACCGCGCCATCCGCCTCTGGCTGCTCATCGTCGCCGCCCTGGTCTTCGCCATGGTAGTGGTGGGCGGCGCGACGCGCCTCACCGATTCCGGCCTGTCGATCACCGAATGGAAACCTGTGACCGGCGCCCTCCCGCCCCTGACGTCCGCCCAATGGGCGGAGGAATTCGCCAAGTACCGGGCAAGCCCGCAATACCAGGCCATCAACCAGGGCATGAGCCTCGGTGATTTCCAGTTCATCTACTGGTGGGAGTGGGGCCATCGCTTCCTCGGCCGGCTGGTCGGGGCGGCCATGCTGCTGCCCTGGCTCTATTTCGTGACGCGCGGGCGCATGTCGGCGCGGCTCGCGGCGGGCACTTTCGCCATCGGCCTCCTGATGGGCCTGCAGGGTTTCGTCGGTTGGCTGATGGTGGCTTCCGGCCTCCGGCCCGGCATGGTCTATGTGGCGCCGCTGAAGCTGATGTTCCACCTGTCGCTCGCCTGCCTCATCTTCGCGCTGCTCGTCTGGACGGCGCTGCGCCTGATGCCGGAGCGGCGGCGGGAGCCGGTGTCGGATGCGGTGCGCCGCGGCGGCATCGCCGTTCTCGCGGTGCTGGCGCTGCAGATCGCCCTCGGCGCGCTGGTCGCCGGCAACAAGGCGGGCATGCGGTTCAACGACTGGCCGCTGATGGACGGCGCGCTCATCCCACCGATGGCCGTGCTGTTCGACAAGCCGAGCGTCTTCGAGGCCTTCATCGATTCCCTCGCCCTCGTGCAGTTCAACCACCGCCTCGTCGCCTATGGACTGGTCGCCCTGGCGCTCTGGCACATGCTGGCGGCGCGCGGCACGGCCTATGGCAAGGGTGCGACGGTGCTGTTCGGGCTGATCTCGGCCCAGGCGGTGATCGGCATCGTCACGCTGATGCTGGTGGTGCCGCTCTGGGCCGGCTTGCTGCACCAGGGTTTTGCCGTGCTGGTGCTGGGCCACGCCCTGTCGCATGTCTTCGCGCTGACCCGCGCGCCGCGGATCGCGGGGGTGCCGGCGGGCAGGGCGGTACCGGCAGAGTAAGACGCTTCAGATCAGGCTCTGCGGTTTCGGTTTGTGCTTCACCTCTCCCCCGGCGGGGAGAGGTC
>JAEZGJ010000075.1 GCA_023416965.1 Pseudomonadota bacterium
TTCAGCGTTTTCCCGGGGGACCGTGGGGCGGTTCGGGGGCCGGGGGGCGCCGCTCCTCGCGCCTGTCGGCGGGCTCGAGGTCGACGACGCCGGGGGGCGGCGGGCGCTGGCCGGTCGTGACGACGCCGCGCCCCATGAGGAAGCCACGCAGCGCCGGCACAAGCAGGATCACCGCGAGGATGTCGGTGACGAAGCCGGGAATGGCGAGCAGCAGGCCGGCGAAGGCGGTCAGCATGCCGCTGCGCGCCGCGTCCCCGCTCAGCAGGACGACGCCGCCCGAGCGCATCACCTGGGCGAACAGCAGCTTCGCCCCGCCCTTCAACAGCACGATGCCGAGGAAAGAGGTGAGGAACACCGCGAGCAGGGCACCGACGAAGCCGATCTTGCCCGCCGCGAAGAAGAACGTGGCGAACTCCAGGAAGGGCAGTGCGATGAGGCCGAGCACCAGCCAGCGAAGGTGGATCATCGAGATATCTCCGCCGTCATAGCTGGCCCTTCGCCCGCCATTGCGCAAGCGCCTGCGCCGTCGCAGGGGTTGCAGTCGGAGCGGAAGCAGGCTCACCCGCCCCCTCCTCACGCTCCGCGGAGAGGGTAAGGGTGGGGCCTTGTCTTGCCGCGACCGTCAGGCCGGAACCGGCGTCCGCCCGGCGAGAACCTCGCTCATCACCGGCAGGTCGACGTTCTGTCCCGACAGGATGACCCCGGCCTTTCGGCCCTTCAGCGCCGCCGCCTCCTTGGCCAGCGCCGCGAGCGCCGCGGCGCCCGCCCCCTCCGCGGCATTGTGGGTATCGGTCCAGTAGATGCGCATGGCCTCGGCGATGGCGTCATCGGAAACGGTGACGCAGCGGGCCGCGCCGCGGGCGATCTGGGCGAGAGCGTCCGGATTGGGGATGCGCACCGCCATGCCGTCGGCGAAGCTCGCGGCGTCTTTGGTCTCCACCACCCGCCCCGCCGCCAGGGAGAGCGCATAGGCCGGAGCGTTCTCCGCCACCACGGCGACGACCTCGGCGGCCAGTCCCAGGAGGTCGCGAGCCGCGATCACCCCGCAGATGCCGGAGCCGAGGCCGATCGGCACATAGACGACGTCGAGGTCGGGCCGGGTGGTGAAGAGCTCCAGCGCGTAGGTCCCGACCCCCATGACGAGATCGCGCTGGAAGGAGGCGGCGAATTCATAGCCCCGCTCCCCGGCGATCTCGACGGCGCGCGCCCTTGCCTCGTCGAAGTCGCGGCCATGCTCCACCAGTTCGGCGCCGAAGGCCCGCATCGCCGCGTTCTTCTCCACCGAATTGCCGTGCGGCACGACGATGACCACCGGCAGCCCCGCCCGGCGGGCGGCGAAGGCGAGGCTCTGGCCGTGATTGCCGCGCGTCGCCGAGACGATGCCCTTCACCTCCGGCCGCTCGCGCCTCAGCCGGTCGACATAGACGAGACCTCCACGCACCTTGAAGGCGCCGGTGGGCGTGTGGTTCTCGTGCTTGACCACCACCTCACAGCCGAAGCGGGCGGCGAGCAGAGGCCAGGCGAAGGCGGGCGTCGGCGGCACGGCCGTCTGCACCAGGGCATGGGCGGCGCGCAGGTCCTCGAGGGTGAAGGGCTCCATGACTCAGGCCGCCCGCGCCGGAAACACCCCGGCCCGGCCGAGGGCGGAGGGCAGCGGCTTGCCGAGCACGCCCGAGAGCCAGCGGGAGGTGTCGAGGAGCGTGTCGATGTCGAGCCCGGTCTCGATGCCCATGCGGTTGAAGACATAGACGAGGTCTTCCGTCGCGACATTGCCGGTGGCCGCCGGTGCGAAGGGGCAGCCGCCGACGCCGCCGGTCGAGGCGTCGAGGAAATCGACCCCCGCCTCCACCGCGGCGATGGCATTGGCGATGCCGGTATTGCGCGTGTCGTGAAAATGGCAGCGCCACTTGATGGAGGTGGACAGCGCCTTCGCCCGGCCCAGCATCTCCGTCACCTGCGGCGGCACGGCGCAGCCGATCGTGTCGGCGAAGCCTATGTCGAAGGGATCGCTCTTCAGGAGTTCCTCCACGATGCCCATGACGCGCTCCACTGGCACCTCCCCGTCGAACGGGCAGCCGAAGGACGTCGCGAGCGAGATGGACATGGGCACGCCCGCCGCCCGGGCGATGGCCGCGACCTCTCGGGTGCCGTTCACCAGATCGGCGACGGAAGCGTTCTGGTTGCGGTTGGCGAAGGTCTCCGAGGCGACCACGACATAGTTGATCTGGCTGCACTTCGCCGCCACCGCGCGCTCCGCGCCGCGGGCGTTCAGCGCGAGCCCGATCAGGTTGCGGTCGGCGTAGCGGGGCGCGAGGCCCGCCATCACCGCTTCCGCATCCGCCATCTGCGGCACGCGCTTGGGATTGGCGAAGGACACCGCCTCGACATGGCGGAAGCCGGCGGCGAAGGAGCGCTCGACAAGGCTGATCTTGTCCTCCGTCGAGACCATCACCTTTTCGTTCTGCAGCCCGTCGCGCGGAGCGACCTCGATGATGGCGACGGAACGTTGCTTCTGGGTCATGGTGATCCTCCTGTGGCCTTTGTCGGCAAGGACGGCTGCCGTGGCAAGACGTCCGGATGGCGGCGCGCCCGGCGCCATGGCATAGCTTCGCCCCCGCCCCCTGCGGCAACGACAAGACGACACGAGGGAGACAGGCTCATGGCGACGGCACGCGCGGTTCGGCTTCACGGTTTCGGCGAACCCGAAGTGATGGCGATCGAGACCCTGGAGCTGCCGCCGCCCGGCCCCGGCGAGGTGCAGATCCGCCAGACCGCCATCGGCTTCAACTTCATCGACGTCTACCAGCGGCGCGGCACCTATCCGCTCCCCACCCCCACCGGGCTCGGCCACGAGGCGGCCGGCGTGGTCGAGCAGGTGGGCCCCGGCGTCACCGCCCTCCAGCCGGGTGATCGCGTCGCCTACATCAATGCCGGCATCGGCGCCTATGCGGACCGCCGCATCGTGCCGGCCGAGCGCCTGGTGATCCTGCCCGAGGCGGTGTCGGACGCCGCCGCCGCCACGCTCATCTTCAAGGGGCTCACTGCCCAATATCTCCTGCGCAAGACCCACCGCGTCGTGCCGGGCGACCTCATCCTCGTCCATTCCGCCGCCGGCGGCGTCGGCCAGATCCTGGTGCGCTGGGGCAAGGCTCTGGGCGCCGAGGTCATCGCCACCGCCGGAGGTCCGGAGAAATGCGCGCTGGCGAGGCGCATCGGCGCCGACCACGCCATCGACTATCGCCAGGAGGACTGGCCCTCGGCGGTGCTGTCCGCCACCGGCGGCCGCAAGGCGCGGGTGGTCTACGACGCCGTCGGCAAGGACACGTTCCTGAAATCCCTCGACTGCATCCAGCCCTTCGGCCTGATGGTCTCTTACGGCGCGGCCTCGGGCCCCGCCCCGGAGATCCACCCGGAACTCCTCAACAAGAAGGGCTGCCTCTTCCTCACGCGCCCCTCGGTCTTCCCGCACAATGCCGACCCCGCGGTGTTCCGCGAGAATGCCGCCGAACTCTTCGCCGCCATCGCCGCGGGCCACGTGTCGGTCGACATCGGCGCCCGCTTCGCCCTGGACGACATCGCCGCGGCGCACAGGGCGGCGGAGGCGCGGGCGACGACGGGGGCCATCCTCATCACGCCGTGAGGTTTGAGCCGAAGGCGGTCCTGCAAGGCGCCCCACCCGCACCCTCCCCGCGCTGTGCGCAGGGAGGGACTTCGACGATGCGCATCGTCGGAGGGGCTGGGCCTGGCGCCACCGCTTGCGCACGAGCACGACGGGGCAGTCCCCTCCCCTTCGAGTGGAGCGAACAAGGAGAGGGTGCGGGAGGGGCATGCCTCGGGTGCGCTGATCCTGCCCGGTAGTCCCCTCACGTCCCCCGCGGCATCGCCCGATGCGTTGCTGCCGCGGCGGCGGGAACG
>JAEZGJ010000185.1 GCA_023416965.1 Pseudomonadota bacterium
GGCCGGACCTTTGGCCGGCCCCCTCGCAGGTCCCTTGCCCCCACCCTTGCCGCCGAAGCGCTTGGCGCCGCGGTCGACGGGTCCCTGACCGGGCGGCTTGCCCCTGCCCTTCATGAGAAACTCCTGATGACGGCGAGGCCGACCGCCACGGCTGCGATCGAAAGAACCACCGAAAGCACCACATAGAGGGCGGCGGCCCCGTAGTCACCCCGTTCGATCAGGGTCACCGCGTCGAGGGAGAAGGCGGAGAAGGTGGTGAAGCCGCCGAGGATGCCGGTGGTGAGGAAGAGGCGGAGGTCCTGGCTCCAGGGCACCGAGGCGCGGAAGGCGAGCCAGCCGGCGATCAGTCCCATGGCGAGGCCGCCAGCCACGTTGACGATGAGGGTGCCGGCGGGGAACTGCGGCCCGAAGGCTTTCAGCGACCAGACATTGACGCCGTAGCGCGCCGCCCCGCCGATGCCGGAGCCGAGGAAGACGAGGAGGAGCTTGGTCATGGAAAAAGGCCTAGCGGATGAGTGCGGCGCCGTGAAGCGTCAGCCACCGCGCTCGCGCCTGAGCTTCGCCCACCATTCCATGCGCTTGGCCACCTCGCGCTCGAAGCCGCGCTCGACGGGCCGATAGAGGCTCTGCCGGCCGAGCGCCTCGGGCCAGTAGTCCTGGCCGGAAAAGGCATCGGGCTCGTCGTGGTCATAGCGATAGCCCTCGCCATAGCCCTCTGACTTCATCAGCTTGGTCGGCGCGTTGAGGATCGTCTTCGGCGGGGTAAGGCTGCCGCGCTCCTTGGCGAGCGCCAGCGCCGCCTTCCAGGCGGTGTAGGCGGCATTCGATTTCGGCGCCGTGGCGACATAGAGCACGGCATTGGCCAGCGCGAGCTCGCCCTCGGGACTGCCGAGGAAGTCGTAGGCGTCCTTGGCGGCATTGGCGACGACGAGAGCCTGCGGATCGGCGAGGCCGATATCCTCCACCGCCATGCGGACGACGCGGCGGGCGATGAAGAGCGGGTTCTCGCCGGCATCCAGCATGCGCGCGAGATAGTAGAGCGCCGCGTCGGGGTCGGAGCCGCGCACCGTCTTGTGGAGCGCGGAAATGAGGTTGTAGTGGCCCTCCTGCGCCTTGTCGTAGATCGGCGCCCGCCGCTGGACGATGTCCGAGAGACCGGCCGTGTCGAAGACTTCGCCCTCTCCGGCGGCGCGCCAGACCTCCTCGGCGAGCGTCAGGATCGCGCGGCCGTCGCCATCGGCCATGCGCACGAGTGCGAGGCGCGCGTCGGCGTCGAGCGGCAGCGCCTTGTCCTCCAGCGCCTCGGCGCGGGCCAGAAGCTTCTCCAGCGCCTCGTCGTCAAGGGAGCGGAAGGTGAGGACGCGCGCGCGCGACAGCAGCGCCGCGTTCAGTTCGAAGGACGGGTTCTCCGTCGTCGCGCCGCCGCGCGTCACGGTGCCGTCCTCGACCACGGGCAGGAAGGCGTCCTGCTGGGAGCGGTTGAAGCGGTGGATCTCGTCGACGAAGAGCAGCGTCCCGCGACCCTGGACGCGCCGGGCGCGGGCCTGGTCGAAGACCTTCTTGAGATCGGCGACGCCGGTGAAGATGGCGGAGATCTGCTCGAAGGCGAGATCGGTCTCACCCGCGAGGAGCCGCGCCACCGTCGTCTTGCCGGTGCCGGGCGGGCCCCAGAAGACGAGGGAGCCGAGCGAGCGGGTGCGCAACAGCCGGGTCAGAGCGCCCTCGGGACCGGTCAGGTGCTCCTGCCCCGCGATCTCGGCGAGGGTCTGCGGCCGCAGCCGGTCGGCCAGCGGGCGCGGCGCCTTGGGGTCCGGGCCCGCGGCCTCGAAGAGATCCACGGGGCTCAGCCGCCCATCATGGAGTTGATGATCTGGCCGCCGCGGTCGATCTGGAAGCGCCAGAGGCGGGCGCGCTGGGCGGTGACCTCGCGCAGGTCGGCCGGCGAGCGGATGTCGCGACCGTTCACGGCGAGAACCACGTCACCGGGCTGAAGGCCGACCTGACCCGCCGCCGAATTGGGCTCCACCGCCATGATCACGACGCCGTCGCTGCGATGGGTGACCCGCAGCTCGTCGGCCATGCCCGGCGCAAGCGTCGCGACGCGGGCGCCGGCGAAGGGCGAGGGTCCGGTAAGGGTGATGGCGTCCTGGCCGCCGGGTGGCGCCGGCTCGAGAGCCACCGGGACGACGAGGTTGCGGCCGTTCCGGGTGACCGCGAGGCTCGCCATGCCGCCGATCGGCTTGACGCCGAAGCGGTAGCCGAAGCCGTCCGGGTCCTCCACCGCCTGACCGTCGACGGCGGTGATGAGGTCGCCGGCGCGCATGCCGGCCTTGGCGGCGGGCGAATTCGGCACGACCGACACGACGAGGGCGCCCGTGGGTCGGGCGAGCCTCAGGCTTTCCGCGACATCGGCGGTTACGGCCTGAAGGCGGCCGCCGAACCAGGGACGCTGCACGGTCTGGCTGCCGGACTTGGCCGATTCGACCACGAGGCGCACGAGGGCGGTGGGAATGGCGAAGCCGATGCCGTGGCTGCCGCCGGAGCGGGAGAAGATGGCGGTGTTCACGCCGACGAGGCGGCCGGCCATGTCGACCAGGGCGCCGCCGGAATTGCCGGGATTGATCGCCGCGTCCGTCTGGACGAAGGACTGGTAGTCCGCGACGCCGACCTGCGTGCGGGCGAGCGCCGAGACGATGCCTTGGGTGACCGTCTGGCCGACGCCGAACGGATTGCCGATGGCGAGCACGATGTCGCCGACCTCCAGCGCGTCGGAATCGCCGATGTCGAGCACGGCGAGGTCGGAGGGCGGGTTCTTCAGCTTGAGGACGGCGAGATCGGTGCGCGGGTCTCGCAGCACGATGTCGACCTCGAACTCGCGGCGGTCGGCGAAGGCGACCTTCACCTCCGTCATGTTCTGGACGACGTGGTTGTTGGTGATGACGAGGCCCGCGCGGTCGACGATGACGCCCGAGCCGAGGGAGCGCGCCACCTCGGCGCGGCCGGGGCCCTGGGGCCCGCCCTGCCCGCCCCGGTCACCGAAGAAGCGACGGAAGATCGGGTCGTCGAAGAAGGGGTGATTCTGCACCTGCTCGACGCGGGCGCCATAGACGTTGACCACGGCCGGCGCCGCCCGCTTGACCACGGGCGCGAAGGAGAGCTGCACCTCGGCGCGGCTCTGCGGCACCTGGCGCTGGGCCTCGGCGGCACGGGGGACGAGGACGGTGAGGCAAGCGGCGAGCAGGGCGAGGGAAGCGAGTCTGGTCATGGCGGCAATATAGCGAGGCCCCCGCGGTCCCGGAAGGGAATGCAGGCGGCCGATGCATCCGCACGGATTGACCCGCTCCGGGGCAGCGACCACGCTCGCCGACGAGGAAACGCGGAGACCCTGATGACCCCGACCGACTTTGCCGCCGGCAACTACCGCTACATGCCGAGCGTGTTCCAGTATTCCGCCGGCGCCGCCGCCCTGCCCGGCTACCACGTCCAGCGCGTGATGTTCCGCAATCCCGTGCCGCTGAAGGAGGGCTTTGCCCGCATCGCCGGGCTCATTCAGGGCGCGGGACGGCCGCTGACCTCGTTCTGCGCCTGCGAACTCAGGTCGCCCGCGCCCTTCGACGATGCCGGCTTCAAGGCCTTCAACGAGGTCTATGTCGGGACGCTCGCAGAATGGGGCATCTACGACCCCGCAACCAAGGCCAATCCGGTGGCGCGCTCGAACGTCTGTCCGGAGATCGGCGGCCCGCCCGAGCCCTCCTTCCACGCCTTCTCCTTCATCGCCGAGGGGGACGTGGGCGTGCCGCAATTCGTCATCTCAGGATCCGGCGAGGCGCGCGAGGGCGCCGGCCCCTATGCCGAGCGAATCGTCCGGCTGAACGACACCAGCCCCGCTGGCCTGCGCGAGAAGGGCGTGTTCGTGCTGGAGCAGATGGAGAAGCGCATGGCGGCCTTCGGCCACGGGTGGCCGGACACGACGGCGGCGCAGGTCTATTGCGTCCACGATCTCCACCCCTTCCTCGCCGACGAGATCGTCCGGCGCGGGGCGGCCCGCTGCGGCCTGACCTGGCACTTCAACCGGCCGCCGGTGGTCGGGCTCGACTACGAGATGGACTGCCGCAGCGTCGCGGTCGAGCGCAGCCTGTGACCCCAACCGATACCGGGGGCTGGCGGGGCTTCTTCGCCCCGGTCCTCGCCGGCTATTGCGGCCTGCTTATCGGCGTCGGCATGGGGCGATTCGGCTACCCGCCGCTCATCCCGGCCATGGTCGAGGCGGGCTGGGCGACGCCGACCACGCTGCACCTCGCCGGGGCCTTCAACCTCGCCGGCTATATCGTCGGCGCGGGCACGGCCCTCGCCAGCGCCCGGGCCCTGGGCGTCAGGCCGGCGATCGCGCTCGCATCGCTGTTCGCCGTCCTCGCCTTCGCGGTCTCGGCGATCCCGCTCCCCGGCTGGGCCTTCATCGCCCTGAGGGCGCTGTCGGGCGCCACCGGCGGCGTGCTGATGATCGTCATCCCGCCCGTGGTCGCCAATGTGGTGGCGCCGTCGCATCGGGGACGGGCCAACGGCCTCGCCTTTGCAGGCGTCGGCACCGGCTTCGTGCTGTCGGGAACGGCGGTCCCGGCCTTCGCGGCTGGAGGACCGGCCGGGGCCTGGCTGGCTCTGGCGGCGGCGCTGGCCCTCGCCAGCGTGGTGATGATGGCGCTTCTGCCGCGCTCGGCTCCGCCTGTCGCCGCCAACCGCAACGACCCCGCTCCCGCCTGGCGGCGCGAACCCGCCTTCCTCGGCCTGGCCGCCGCCTATTGCGGAGCGGCGGCCGGCTACGTGCCGCATACGATCTTCTTCGTCGACCACGTGGCGCGCGACCTCGGCTTCGGCCTCTCCGTCGGCGGCTGGATCTGGGTCGCGGCAGGCGCCACCGCCGTGGTGGCACCGATGGTGGCGGGGCTGGCGGCGGACCGGTTCGGCTATGCGCCGGTGCTGCGCGTCATCGTCGCGCTGATGGCAATCGGCGCCGCCCTGCCCGCGCTCACCCACAACCTCGCCCTGCTGGCGCTCTCGGCCATGATGGCCGGCGGGCTGATGATCGGCCTCGGCTCATCGACCTCCGGGCGTACCCGCGAAATCGTCGGTCCCGCCGCCCACACCGCCGCCTGGGCACTGCAGACGGTCGCCTTCGCCGTCGTGCAGGCCGCAGCCGCCTACGGCTTCACCGCGCTGCTGGCGGCCACCGGCAGCCACGCCCTCGTCTTCGCGCTGGCCGGCGGGATCATGGCGGCCGGCCTCGCTCTGGAACTGATGACGTCACGAATGCGGCCTCGCGCCGAGGGCTGATCCGAAATGCGAAAAGGGCGGCCGCAGGGCCGCCCTCCCACCAGCCCGCCCCAGGGGCAGGCCGTCATCCTGTGGCAGATCAGGCCGCGGCCTGCTCCGGCTTCGCCTGGACCGGGCCGGAATCCTTGCCCTTGGCCTCGACGTCGCGGTCGACGAACTCGATGACCGCCACCGGCGCGTTGTCGCCGTAGCGGAAGCCCGCCTTCAGCACGCGGGTGTAGCCACCCTGGCGCGACTGGTAGCGGGGGCCGAGAACCTCGAAGAGCTTCTTGACCATGCCGAGGTCGCGGATCTGCGAAACCGCCTGGCGGCGGGCATGCAGGTCGCCGCGTTTGCCGAGCGTCACCAGCTTCTCGACGATCGGACGCAGGTCCTTCGCCTTCGGCAGGGTGGTGACGATCTGCTCGTGCTTGATCAGCGCGGCGCACATGTTGGCGAACATCGCCTGACGATGCTCGGCCGTGCGGTTGAACTTGCGGTGGGCTTTGCCGTGACGCATCGCCTTGTCCTCCGGTGGATCGCGGACCTCACGGTCGGCGATGAATTGAAAATCAGTAATGGTCCTCGAAGCGCTTGGCGAGCTCTTCGATATTCTCCGGCGGCCAGCCCGTAACCTCCATCCCGAGGTGGAGGCCCATCTGGGCAAGCACTTCCTTGATCTCGTTCAGCGACTTGCGGCCGAAATTCGGAGTGCGGAGCATCTCCGCCTCGGTCTTCTGGATCAGGTCGCCGATATAGACGATGTTGTCGTTCTTCAGGCAGTTGGCCGAGCGGACCGAGAGCTCGAGCTCGTCGACCTTCTTCAGCAGCGCCGGGTTGAAGGCGAGGTCCGGGATCGACTCCTGGACGACTTCCTTGCGCGGCTCCTCGAAGTTCACGAAGATTTCCAGCTGGTCCTGCAGGATGCGCGCGGCATAGGCGATCGCGTCCTCGGGCGAGACCGAACCGTTGGTCTCCACCGTCAGCGTCAGCTTGTCGTAGTCCAGCACCTGGCCCTCGCGGGTCGGCGAGACCTGGTAGGACACCTTCTTGACCGGCGAGAAGAGGCTGTCGACCGGGATGAGGCCGATCGGCGCATCCTCGGCGCGGTTCTTCTCGGAGGGCACGTAGCCCTTGCCGGTGTCGACGGTGAACTCCATGCGGATCGAGGCGCCCTCGTCGAGGGTGCAGATCACGAGTTCGGGGTTCAGGATGACCACGTCGCCGACGGTCTGGATATCGCCGGCGGTGACGACGCCCGGGCCTTCCTTGCGCACGACCATGCGCTTCGGACCGTCGCCCTGCATCTTGATCGCGATGTCCTTGATGTTCAGGACGATGTCGGTGACGTCCTCGCGGACGCCCGGGATGGACGAGAACTCGTGGAGGACGCCGTCGATCTGGACGGCCGAAACGGCGGCGCCCTGGAGCGAGGACAGGAGGACGCGACGCAGGGCATTGCCGAGGGTGACGCCGAAGCCGCGCTCGAGCGGCTCCGCCGTGGCGGTCGCCACACGCTTCGGGTCATCGCCGGGAACGATGTGCAGCTTCTCCGGCTTGATCAGTTCCTGCCAGTTCTTCTGGATCACGGGGGGTTACCTTCGCTTGGATCTGGCCGCTGTCTCGTCCCCTGCAGGACCCTGACGGCCGGTTCCCCTCGCCTTTCGGCACGGGGCGGAAAACCGCGGACCGCCACAGGCCGGCCCGCGATTGCGAGAAACGTGAGAGATCAGACGCGGCGGCGCTTGCGCGGCCGGCAGCCGTTGTGCGGGATCGGCGTCACGTCGCGGATGGAGGTGACGGTGAAGCCGGCGGCCTGGAGGGCGCGCAGCGCCGACTCGCGGCCTGAACCGGGACCCGACACCTCGACCTCGACGGTGCGCATGCCGTGCTCGGCGGCCTTGCGGGCGGCGTCCTCGGCGGCGACCTGGGCAGCGTAGGGGGTCGACTTGCGCGAACCCTTGAAGCCCATGGTGCCCGACGACGACCAGGCAATGGTGTTGCCCTGGGCGTCGGTGATGGTGATCATCGTGTTGTTGAACGACGCGTTCACGTGGCAGACGCCGGAGGCGATGTTCTTTCGCTCGCGGCGGCGAACGCGGGTGGCTTCCTTGGCCATTCTCTAGTCCTTGTCCTTCGGGCGCGCCCGTAATTCCAGGCGCTCGGGAAACGGAGCGGGGCGCGGCTGGCGCGCCCCGGCCGGATTACTTCTTCTTGCCGGCGATCGGCTTGGCCGGACCCTTGCGGGTGCGGGCATTGGTGTGGGTGCGCTGGCCGCGGACCGGCAGGCCCTTGCGGTGACGCAGGCCGCGGTAGCAGCCGAGGTCCATGAGGCGCTTGATGTTCATGGAGACTTCGCGGCGGAGGTCGCCCTCGACCATGTAGTCGCGGTCGATGGTCTCGCGCACGGCCAGGACTTCCTGGTCGGTCAGCTGGTTGACGCGGCGCTCGGCCGGGATCTTGACCTTGTCGCAGATCTCGGCGGCGAACTTCGGGCCGATGCCGTGAATGTACTGCAGCGCGATGACGACGCGCTTGTTGGTCGGGATGTTGACACCCGCGATACGAGCCATATCTCGTCTCCATGTGATCCGCGTCGCCGCGGTGAGAAATGATCCCATGCGTCCGGTGGAGGCCGGCCCCTGCATGGTTGTCCTTGAAACGGTACGATCCGCCTGCACAGCAGACGGACCGGGGTCACCGTCGATCGGACGAGATGGGGCGCATAGCCCGCCCCCGCCCGCACGTCAAGCCGAAACTGCCGAAAACCTCAGCCTCCGAGGTGATCGGCGATGGCTTTGGTCACGTCGTCGATGGGCGCCATGCCGTCGACGGTCTTCAGCGCGCCCTTGGAGGCGTAATAGTCCGAGACCGGGGCCGTCTGGGCACGATAGGCGGCGAGCCGCTTCTTCAGCGCCTCGGCATTGTCGTCGGCCCGCACCGGCTCGCCGCGGGCCGTCATCTCTGCGACGCGCTTCTCGATGCGGCCGACGAGGATGCCCTCGTCCACCTTCAGCTCGATCACGGCGTCCAGCTTCATGCCCGTCTTGGCCAGCATGGCGTCGAGCGCCTCGGCCTGGGCCCCCGTGCGCGGAAAGCCGTCGAGGATGAACCCCTTGGCGCAGTCCGGCTCGGCGATGCGATCCTCGATGATGCCGACGACGATCTCGTCGGAGACGAGCTCGCCGCGCGCCATGACGTCCTTGGCCTTGAGACCCACCGGGGTCCCGTTTTTCACCGCAGCCCTGAGCATGTCACCCGTGGAGAGCTGCACGAGGCCGTGCTTCTCCACCAGACGCTGTGCTTGGGTCCCCTTCCCCGCTCCGGGAGGCCCGAGCAGAATCAGCTTCATCGACGTTTCCCCCTGAGCTGCGACTTCTTGATGAGCCCCTCATACTGATGGGCCAGCAGATATCCCTGGACCTGCGCGACGGTATCGAGCGTCACGGTGACGACGATCAGGAGCGAGGTTCCGCCCAAGAGATAGAAGCTTTGGCCGAGCTGGCCAATCAGCACTTCGGGCAATAGGCAGACCAGGGTGATGTAGGCGGCGCCGATGACCGTGATGCGGGTCAGGACGTAGTCGATGTACTGCGCCGTCTTCTCGCCGGGCCGGATGCCCGGGATGAACCCGCCATATTTGCGCAGGTTGTCGGCCGTCTCGGTCGGATTGAACACGATGGCCGTGTAGAAGAAGCAGAAGAAGATGATCAGCAGCGCGTAGAGCGCCATAAACAGCGGCTGGCCGTGGCCGAGGAGCTGGGCCGTGAGGCGCAGCCATTCCGCCGGATTGGCCTGGAACGACAGGGCGGTGGTGGGCAGCAGCAGCAGCGAGGAGGCGAAGATCGGCGGAATGACGCCGGCCGTGTTGAGCTTCAGCGGCAGGTGGGAGGAGTTGCCCTCGAAAACCTTGTTGCCCTGCTGGCGCTTCGGATACTGGATCAGCAGCCGCCGCTGGGCGCGCTCGAAGAAGACGATGACGACGATCGTCAGGCCGATCAAGATGAGCAGGCCGAGCAGCAGCGGCGTGGCGATGACGCCCTGGCGGCCGAGTTCGAAGGCCTGGGCCAGCACGCTCGGCAGTTCGGCGACGATGCCGGCGAAGATGATCAGCGAAATGCCGTTGCCGATGCCACGCTGGGTGATCTGCTCGCCGAGCCACATCATGAACATGGTGCCGCCGGTCAGCGTGATCACCGTCGACATGACGAAGAATAGGCCGGGATTGGCGACAACCGTGCCGGAGGACTGCAGGCCGACCGCGATGCCCCAGGACTGGAACACGGCGAGCGCCACGGTGAGGTAGCGCGTGTACTGGTTGATCTGCTTGCGGCCCTGCTCGCCCTCCTTCTTCAGCTTCTCGAGCTCCGGCACGACGGCGGTGAGCAGCTGGATGATGATGGAGGCGGAGATGTAGGGCATGATGTTCAGCGCGAAGATCGCCATGCGCCCGACGGCGCCGCCGGCGAAGACGTTGAACATCGCCAGCACGCCCTGGTTGGCGTTGAAGATCTGGCGCAGCGCCTCGGGGTCGATTCCCGGCAGCGGGATATAGGTGCCGAGGCGATAGACCAGCAGCGCGCCGAGGGTGAACCACAGGCGCTTCTTCAGGTCTTCGGCCTTGCCGAAGGCGCCGAAATTCAGATTGGCTGCCAGTTGTTCCGCTGCCGATGCCATGGTGGCTCCGATGCAAGTGGGACGGACGCGTCCATCCGGAAAAGTCGCATTCACTTAACGGCCCGGGGCCGCCTTCGCCAGTCCCCCGCAGTCGCAGCGAGGCACGAGGCTCGAACAGATGAAAAGGGGCCGGTCCTCGTAGAACCGGCCCCTCGAAGCTTGATCGTCGCGTTCGGCTGGGAGGGCCGGCCGGCCGTCAGGCCGCGGCCTCTTCCTTCGCCTTCAGGAGGGTGACGGTGCCACCCGCCTTCTCGACCGCGGCGACGGCACCGGCGGAGGCGCCGGAAACGGTCAGCTCGATCTTCGACGTCAGTTCGCCGGTGGCCACGAGGCGGACGCCGTCGCGCGAGCGGCGCAGGACACCGCTCTCGACCAGGGCGGCCTCGTCGATCTTGCCGGCCTTCAGCTTGCCGGAGTCGATCGCGCGCTGGATGCGGGCGAGCGTGACCTCGACGAACGAGAGGCGGAAGATGTTGTTGAAGCCACGCTTCGGCAGGCGACGATGCAGCGGCATCTGGCCGCCCTCGAAGCCCTTGATGGCGACGCCGGAGCGCGACTTCTGGCCCTTCACGCCGCGACCGGCGGTCTTGCCCTTGCCGGACCCGATGCCACGACCGACGCGCATCTTGCGATGCGTCGCGCCGTCGTTGTCCTTCATGTCGGTGAGTTTCATGAGATCAATCCACCACTTTCACGAGGTGAGACACCTTCGCGATCATGCCGCGGACACTCGGGGTGTCCTCCAGCGTGGCGCGGCGGTGCAGCTTGTTGAGCTTCAGGCCGACGAGGGTCGCTTCCTGCGACTTCTCGCGGCGGATCGGCGAGCCGATCTGCTCGATGGTGACGGTCTTGTTGGCCATGGATCCGATCCTTACGCGTCGCCCTCGCCTTCCTCCTGGCGGCGGGCCTGGAGGACCGACACCTTGAGGCCACGGCGAGCCGCGACGGAGCGCGGGCTGTCCTGGTTCTTCAGCGCGTCGAACGTGGCGCGCACCATGTTGTAGGGGTTGGAGGACCCCATCGACTTGGCCACCACGTCGGCCATGCCGAGCGTTTCGAAGACGGCGCGCATCGGGCCGCCGGCGATGATGCCGGTACCGGCCGGAGCGGCGCGCAGGATGACCTTGCCGGCGCCGTGGCGGCCGTGCACGTCATGATGAAGGGTGCGACCCTCGCGCAGGGCGACGCGGATGAAGCCGCGCTTGGCGGATTCGGTCGCCTTGCGGATTGCCTCAGGCACCTCGCGGGCCTTGCCGTGGCCGAAGCCGACGCGGCCCTTCTGGTCGCCCACCACGACGAGCGCGGCGAAACCGAAACGCTTGCCGCCCTTCACCGTCTTGGAGACACGGTTGATGTGCACGAGCTTGTCGGTGAATTCGCTGTCGCGCTCTTCGCGGTTGCGCTCGCGTTCACGTTCCCGAGCCATGTTCTGTCCTTTCGGCGGTGAGAACCGCCCGTATCCGTTAGAAGCTCAGGCCGCCCTCGCGGGCGCCGTCGGCGAGCGCCTTGACGCGCCCGTGATAGAGATAGGCACCACGGTCGAAGACCACGGTGGACACCCCGGCCTGCACCGCACGCTCGGCGACGAGCTTGCCGACGGCGGTTGCCGCGGCCTGGTCGGCGCCGGTCTTCAGTGCGGACTTCAGGTCCTTCTCCAGTGACGAGGCACTCGCAACCGTCACGCCCTTCGCGTCGTCGATGATCTGCGCATAGATATGCTTCGACGAACGGAAGACGCTCAGCCGCGGACGCCCATTCGCCGTCGAGCGCAGGGCCCGACGGACACGCGCCTTGCGACGCTCCGTTGCATCCTTGAATTTGGCCATAGCCAGCTCCTTTGATCGGGCGCGTTCGCGAGGGAACGACGCCCCGGAAGACGGACGGGCCCCGGAACCGGGGCCGTCGCCTTACTTCTTCTTGCCTTCCTTGCGGAAGATGAACTCGCCCGCGTAGCGGACGCCCTTGCCCTTGTAGGGCTCCGGACCGCGATAGTCGCGGATCTCGGCGGCGACCTGACCCACCTGCTGCTTGTCGTTGCCGGAGATGACGATCTCGGTCGGCTTCGGGGTCGCAATGGTGATGCCGTCCGGCACGGGATAGTTGATGTCGTGGCTGTAGCCAAGAGCGAGGTTCAGCACCTTGCCCTGGGCGGCCGCGCGATAGCCGACGCCGGTGATCTCGAGCTTCTTCTCGAAGCCCTTGCTCACGCCGACGGCGAGGTTGGAGACGCGGGTGCGGGCCATGCCCCACATGGAGCGGGCGCGCTTGCCCTGGTCACGCGGGTCCACCTTGATCACGTTGCCGTCCATCTTGACGACGACGTCATCGGGGCAGGTGAACGAGAGCTCACCCTTCGGACCCTTCATCTTCACGGTCTGGCCGGACACCTGGGCGGTGACGCCCTGCGGCAGGTCGACCGGCTTCTTACCGATACGAGACATTGGATATCGTCCTTTGTCGTGAGGGAGCCCTGCCAGGTCAGAAGACCGTGCAGAGCACCTCCCCGCCTACATTCTGTTCCCGCGCATCGTGGTCGGCCATCACGCCCTTGGGGGTCGAGATGATCGTGATGCCGAGACCGTTGGACACGCGCGGCGTGTTGCCGACACCGGCATAGACCCGGCGGCCCGGCTTGGAGACGCGCGCGATTTCACGGATGACCGGCTCGCCGTCGAAATACTTGAGCTCGATCTCGAACTCCGAACGGCCGTTCGGGTGCGTGACGGTCATGTAGTCGCGGATGTAGCCTTCGGCCTTGAGCACCTCGAGCACGCGGGCACGCAGCTTCGAGCCCGGCGTCAGGACGCGGGTCTTGCGGCGCATCTGCGCGTTGCGGATGCGGGTCAGCATATCGCCGAGCGGATCGTTGAGAGCCATGATCTGTCTCCTCTCACCAGCTCGACTTCACGAGGCCCGGAACGAGCCCCTTGTTGCCGAGGTCACGCAGAGCCACGCGGCTCATGCCGAGCTTGCGATAGAACGCCCGCGGACGGCCGGTGACTTCGCAGCGGTTCTTGATGCGGACCTTGGCGCCGTTGCGCGGCAGGCTCGCAAGCTTCACGGTGGCCGCGAAACGCTCCTCGATCGAGATCGACTGGTCCATCACGGTCGCCTTCAGCGCAGCGCGCTTCTTGGCGTCCCGCGCGACCAGAGCGCGGCGGTGGTTGTTCTTTTCGATGGAGCTCTTCTTCGCCATCGGATTCTCCTGGTTTCCGCGTCTGAGACGGGCTTCTAGTTCAAGAAACCCGGCTCACTGCCGGAACGGGAAGTTGAAGGCCTTGAGGAGAGCGCGGGCTTCCTCGTCGGTCTTGGCGGTGGTGCACACGATGATGTCCATGCCCCACATCTGATCCACCTTGTCATAGGAGATCTCGGGGAACACGACGTGCTCCTTCAGGCCCATGGCGAAGTTGCCACGGCCGTCGAAGCTCTTCGGGTTGAGGCCGCGGAAGTCGCGGACGCGCGGCAGCGCGATCGTGACCAGGCGGTCGAGGAACTCGTACATGCGCTGCTTGCGGAGGGTGACCTTGCAGCCCAGCGGCATGTTCTCGCGAACCTTGAAGTTCGAGATGGCCTGCCGGGCCCGGGTGATGACCGGCTTCTGGCCGGTGATCAGCGCGAGGTCCGCGGCGGCAACCGTCGCCTTCTTGGAATCGGCGGTGGATTCGCCGACGCCCATGTTGACGACGATCTTCTCGATCTGCGGGATCTCGAAGGGGTTCTTGTAACCGAACTCCTCCGCCAGCTTCTGCCGGACCACGCTGTCGTAATGCGCCTTGAGGCGCGGGGTGTAAGCCGCCTCAGCCATCGATGGTCTCCCCGGACTTCTTGGCCACGCGCACCTTGGTGCCGTCGGCGAGAACCTTGAAGCCGACGCGGGTCGGCTTGCCGGTCTTCGGGTCGGCATAGGCCAGGTTGGACAGGTGGATCGGGCTCTCCTTGGAGATGATCCCGCCTTCCTGGGTCTGGCTCTGGCGCTGATGGCGCTTGACGATGTTGACGCCGCGCACGAGGGCACGGCCCTCGGTCGGCATGACCTGGATCACTTCACCGGTGCGACCCTTGTCGCGGCCGGTGAGGACGACGACCTTGTCGCCCTTCTTGATCTTCGCAGCCATCACAGCACCTCCGGCGCGAGCGAGATGATCTTCATGTGGTTCTTGGCGCGCAACTCGCGCGGAACCGGTCCGAAGATACGGGTGCCGATCGGCTCCTTCTGATTGTTGATCAGAACGGCCGCATTCTTGTCGAAGCGGATCACCGAACCGTCGATGCGGCGGATGTCCTTGGCGGTGCGAACGACGACCGCCTTCATGACGTCGCCCTTCTTCACGCGGCCGCGCGGAATGGCCTCCTTGATCGAGACGACGATAATGTCGCCGACCGAGGCATACTTCCGCTTCGAACCGCCCAGCACCTTGATGCACATGACACGACGCGCGCCGGAATTATCCGCGACGTCGAGGTTTGTTTGCATCTGAATCATGACTGGCCGCCTTCTTTTCTATTTCCGGCAGGGTTCCCCTGCCCGGC
>JAEZGJ010000187.1 GCA_023416965.1 Pseudomonadota bacterium
CCACCAGCCGCAGCTGGCCGGAGGTGACCACTTCCTCGCTGCCGGTCAGCCCCCTCTCGATGACGGCCATGTCGCCGAGGGTGCGCGACACCGACACATTGGCGACCGCCGCCTTGCCGTCGCGGACGACGAAGACGAAGGGCCCGTTCTGCCCCACCTGCAGCGCCACGGCGGGGATCACCACCGCGTCATCCTGCACGCCGAGCGTCACCTTCACCGGCACGAAGGAGCCCGGCCAGAGCTGTTCGGAACCGTTCTCCATCCGCGCCTTCGCGGTCACCGTGCCGGTCGTCAGGTCGACCTGGTTCTCGACGAAGGCGATGGCACCGGCGGAGGTTCGGCCGCCGACGCTCGCCTCCACCTTGATGCGGGACGGGTCGTTCCCGAGCATCGCCCGCATCTCGTAGAAGGTCGACTGCGGCACGGCGAAGGCGATGTGGATCGGGTCGATCTGGTTGATCGTCGCCATCGCCGTCGTGTCGGCGTTGCGCACGGAGGTGCCGACCTTCGCGGCGATCGACCCGATGCGGCCCGAGATGGGGGCGCGGATCTGCGTGTAACTGAGCTGGGTCTGGATGTTGTTGCGGCTCGCCTCGTCGGCGGCGAGCTGGGCCTCCACCGACTTCACGTTGGTGATCGCGTTGTCGCGCGCCACCTCGGTGCCGACGCTGCGCCGCGAGAGGTCGATGGCGCGGTCGCGGTCGCGCAGCGCCTGTTCGAGCTGTGCGCGGGTGCGCAGGATCTGCGCGTCCAGCTGTGCCAGCTGCGCCTTCAGCACCCGGTCGTCGAGGCTGAAGAGCAGGTCACCCTCCTTCACCGCCGCACCTTCGGCCACATGGACGGCCATCACTTGGCTGTCGAGGCGCGACTTGATCTGCAGCGCCGCGATCGGCTGCACCGTACCCACCGCCTCGATGATGATCGGCACGGCGCGCTTCTCGGCGCGGGCGAGGGTGACGGCGACCGGCGGGCCGCCGGCAGGGCGACGTCCCTGCGCCTGCGGCGACTCGGCGGGCTTCGGCGCCATCCAGGCCTGGGCCTGGTGATAGGCCTTTTCCGCGAGGTCCGGCCGCCAGGTGGCGATGCCGCCGACCACAGCGAGCAGTCCGAAGACGATGATCACGCGCAGCATGGAAGTCCCTAGCCCTTGCCACTCCGCCCGGCGCCTGGGGCGCGCGGAGCCGTGGTTGCCCATAGGGCACCCTGGGGCGGCCTGCGGCGAAGCGCCATTCGGCCCGATGGACTAGGCCACCGGCGAGGACCTCAGGCGCCGCCCGGTTCCGGCCGCACCGTGCGCGTCCAAAGCGACTGCGCGGGATCGGTGATGAAGGTCATAAGCAGCTTCGTCCACGACGAATGGCTTGGCAGGCTGAGGTAGAATTCCGGCGCGATCCGCGTCACCTCGGGCAGCCGGTTCCACGGGATCGAGGGAAAGTCGTGGTGCTCGTTGTGGTAGCCGATGTTCAGCGCCACGAGGTTGAGCGAACCGTAATAATTGGCCGTGTCGTGCTCCTCGTCGCCGGTGAAATGCTCCTGCACCCAGCGCGCCCCCAGCGGATGCAGGCTGATGGCGAACCAGAAGGAAGCGAAGAGGTAGAGCACAGCCATCCAGCCGGCGAGCCAGCCGAGGAGCGCGGCGAAGCCGAAATTCACCGCGTAGTTGGCGGCCGTCCAGCGGTCGAAGGTGGCAACGCCCCTCACCCGCGTCACCCGCAGCACCTGGAAGACCGGGAAGAACAGGAACCACAGCGCCTTGCGCCAGGTGGAATGGCCGATCAGCCGCGCCTCCCATTCGTGCGGAATGTCGGTGTCGCCGTCCATCTCGCCGAGATGGGAATGGTGGGCGAGATGGCAGGCGCGAAAGCCCATCGCCCCCGGCAGGACCTGCGGAATGTCGGCGGCGAGGAGGACCAGGCGGTTGGCGAGGCGGCTGCGGAAGATCAGGTTGTGGGTGGCGTCGTGGACGACGACATAGAGCCCGTGGTTGAGGAAGGCCCCGAAGCCATAGGCGACGATCAGCGCCAGCCACCAGTAGGAGGATCCCGCCCAGCCGAAGGCGACCGCCACGGCAATCTGCACGCCGACATAGGCGGCGGTGATCGCCGCCGTCCAGGGATTGCGCCCAATCAGGCCGCGGATTTCCGGATGGGCTTTCAGGATCTGCTTGGCCCGCGTCGAATGGGTCTCTCCCAGCGCCGGAACGAAGGTTTCCTCGTCCTCGACGTCGAACTCCACCGCCTGCGGAACGCTGTTCATGTCGAGAGCCTCGGGGCCGGGCCGCGCCGCGGCCTTGCTGCGCCGCGTCAATCGCATGGGGAGCGATGCCCGATGCGGCGGAGGCGGTCAAGACCGCCGCACTCCGGCACCGTTCACGATTCATGTCGCCGGACGGCAACCGGATGTGACGTGAAACAGGCCCTGCCCGCGCGAGGTGATGCGGCGCCGAGCCGCGCCACCTCTCCCCGGCGGGGAGAGGTCGACGAGCGCAGCGAGGCGGGCGAGGGGGCGAGCGACGGCGGAGAGGGTGAGGGTGGGCATTCCGCGGCCGGGCCCCAGCCGAAGCAGCCGCCCCTACTCACCGCCGCGGGAGATGATCCCGTCCACGTCCGCCCCCGCCGGCAACACGCCGAAGCTGCGGCCGCCCTCGGCCCCGAGCCGCGTCGCGATGAAGGCGTCGGCCACCGCCGCCGGCGCGCCCTGGACCAGCAGCGCCCCCTGCAGCACCAGCGCCATGCGCTCGGCCACCCGCCGCGCCTCGGCCTCGGCCGGCACCCGCCGCAGCCCGGCGAAGAGATCGTCCATGGCCTGATCCAGCACGGGGCTCAGCCCCCGGGCCGCCATGAGCTCGGCCACGAAGGCCTCGCGCGCCGCCGGCTCGCGGCCGAGCGTCCTCAGGATGTCCAGCGCGATGACGTTGCCCGACCCCTCCCAGATGGCGTTGAGCGGGCTCTCGCGGAACAGCCGCGGCAGCGGGCTCTCCTCCACATAGCCGGCGCCGCCATGGCACTCCATGCACTCATAGACGAAGTTCGGATTGCGCTTGGTCAGCCAGTATTTCGCCACGGCCACAGCCAGCCGCGCGAAGGCCCGCTCGCCCTCCCCCTTCCCCGAGAAGGCCCGCGCCACCCGCATGGTCAGCGCCACCGCCGCCTCGTATTCGAGCGCGAGATCGGCCACCACCGCCCGCATGGCCGGCTGGTCGATCAGCGTCTTCTGGAAGGCGCGCCGGTTGCCCACGTGGTGCCGCGCCTGCGCCAGCGCCATACCCATGATGCCGACCGTGCCGGCGATCGTGTCGAGCCTGGTGTGGTGCACCATCTCGATGATGGTCGAGACGCCGCGCCCCTCCTCGCCGAGCAGCACGGCATGGGTGTCGTGATACTCGATCTCCGAGGACGCGTTCGACTTGTTGCCGAGCTTGTCCTTCAGCCGCATGACGTGGAGGCTGTTGCGCTCGCCGTCCGGCCTGATGCGCGGCACCAGGAAGCAGGAGAGCCCGTTCTCGGTCTGCGCCAGCGTCAGGAAGGCGTCGCACATCGGCGCCGAGCAGAACCATTTGTGGCCGACGAGCCGGAAGGCCTCGCCGTCGCGGAAGGCGCGGGTCGTGTTGGCGCGCACGTCGCTGCCGCCCTGCTTCTCCGTCATCGCCATGCCGATGGTGACGCCGCGCTTCTCCGCGATGGGCCTCAGCGGCGCGTCATAGGTGCCGCCGACGATCTTCGGCACCCAGGCGGCTGCCACATCCGGCTGGTGCCGCAGCGCCGGCACGCTCGCATAGGTCATGGAGATCGGGCACATCGTGCCCTGCTCGGCCTCGGTGAACAGGGCAAGCAGCGCGGCATGCGCCACATGGTTGCCGGGGCGCTCCTCGGCCCAGGCGATGGAATGGATCCGGTGCGCCATGGCGAGGTCCATCAGCCGGTGATAGCTCGGATGGAAGCGCACCTCGTCGATGCGCCGGCCATAGCGGTCGAAGACCGTCAGCTCCGGCGGATAGCGGTTCGCCTCCTCGCCCCAGGCCAGCACCTCCTCCGAACCCACGGCGGCGCCGAGCGCGGTGAGCGGCGCATCCACCCACGCGCCGCCCTCCCGGAGCGCCCAGTGGCGCAGCACCGGATCGCTCGTGAACAGGTTTCGGCCGGCGAAATCCGGCGGCTGGTTCGTCACCTCGTGGGTGGCGAGGCGGGTCGAGGGCGCGTGACGGGGCATCATGTCTCTCCGCGGGCGATGGCGTGCATGCTGCACAGTCGCAGGCCGACCTACGACCGGCAATCGGCCGAAGGGAATGGTGCGAAACGTGTGCCGCCTGAAGATCTGCGGCCGCAGCCCGGGCGCCGAGGCGGGCCGTCAGCGGCCCGGGGCTTTGCGCCAGCGATTGACGAGCTCGATGGCAGCCCATGCGCCGGCAATGGCGCACAGCACGCTGACCACCAGCGCGATGGAAAAGACCACGCCACCGGATGCCACCGGCGAACCCGTGTGCGGAAGAGCCATGTCCGCGGCGAAGCTCACCAGTTGCGCCCCCAGCATGCCGCCGACCGTCGCGACGACGAGATTGACGATCCAGCCGAGGAAGCCGCGTCGTCTGGTCCAGGCCTCGTGAATGGCGACGGCCAGGATGAGCCCGAGGATGATCAGGCCGATCGCGAGCGGTCCGCCGACGCTGCTGGCGGTGGGGATCATGCCGGTCACCTGCAACAGCAGGATGGCGATGACACCGGATGCTGCGATGTAGACCATGGTCAGCCCCCAGCTGAGCTCGCGCGGCAAGCCTAGAGCGTGGAAACTCCGTTGGCAAAGCGAGCGCAGACCCGTCTTGGCTCGCCGGCGGTCACAGCCCCAGCGCCGTCCTGTAGGACGGATGCAGCAGGTCGCGGTCCTCCGGGTGCTTGCCGAACCAGGCGGCGAAGAAGGGGCAGACCGGCATCACCTTGAGTTCGCGCTCCCGCGCCGCCTTGAGGCCGGCCTGGATCAGCGCAGAGCCGATCCCGCGCCCGCCGAGCGCCTCCGGGACCTCGGTATGGGTGAACATGATCGCGCCCTTGATCAGCCGGTATTCGGCGAAGGCGAGATGGCCGTCCACCCGCGCCTGGAACTGCTGGGCCTCGGGGTTGTCGATGACGTCGATGGCGGTGGTGGTCATGGGAGAGCTCCTGTTCGGGGAAACGGTGCGGGAAGAGCCTCCTCCCATCTTCCGGCCAGCACAAGCCGCCGGCGCCCAAGCAGCGCTTGCGCCGATGCAAGGGGCGGCGAGAGGGCACAAGCCGTGGAGATGAGGCTCCTCTTCACCTCTCCCCGGCGGGGAGAGGTCGCCGAGCGCAGCGAGGCGGGTGAGGGGGACACAGAACGCGCAGGGCAGGCCGCGGCGCGGGAGCCCCCTCCCCGCGCCAGCGGGGAGGGTCGGGGTGGGGCCTTCCGGCCGCGGCCCGCCCTGAAGAAGAGCCTCCGTCTCACCTCCCGGCCGGCGCCCGAGAGGTGAAGGCGATGGCGATGCCCGTCATCCCCGGCCGAGCGCAGCGAGGGGAAGGGGATCCAGGGGTTGCAGGGCCGGAGCCTGCTCCAAGGCCGCCCCCGCCCTCATCGCCCATCCACTCCTGGACCCCCTTCCCTCGGCCTTCGGCCTCGCCAGGGGTGACGGGGGACGCTGGAACCCGCCCGGCAACCGAGCGACGAGAGGGCTGCCGGCGCACCTCCCCAACCTGACGGGAATCCTACCACACAGCGTCACGCTGCATGATAACTTTCCACCCGACCCCAGGCGGCGCCTGGCTTTGCCGCGAAATCTATCCCCCCTCCGACAGCTCCAGCACCACCTTCTGCAGCGCGGGGTCGTCGGGATCGGCGCCGATGCGGAAGCCGAGTTCGCGGGCCAGGGCCAGCATGCGGACATTCTCCGCCAGCACCTGGCCGTAGATGCGCTTCGTACCCTGCCTGCGGCCATAGGCGATGATCATCTTCATCAGCGCCAGGCCGAGGCCGCGGCCCTGCTGGTCGGAGCGCACGAAGATCGCATATTCGGCGTTCTCGTTGTCCGGATCGGCGTGGAGGCGCACCGCGCCGAGCATGTCGCCCCCCGTGGGGTCGAGCGCCACCAGCACCATGGAGCGCGCATAGTCGATCTGGGTGAGGCGGGCGATGAAGGCGTGCGAGAATTCCTTGACCGGGGCGAAGAAGCGCTGGCGCACGTCGTCCGGATTCACCCGCTCGAAGAAGCTGCGGAAGAGCTGCTCGTCCTCGGGACGCACCGGGCGCACCCTGCAGGCAAAGCCGCTCTCGGTGACGAGGTCCTGCTCCCATTCCTTCGGATAGGGGCGGATGGCGAAGCGCGGATGGCCGCCGCGCACCAGGCCGCGGGCCCGCGGCGCGCCGACGGCGATGCGGGCGTCGAGGGCGAGGATGCCGGAGGCGTCCGCCAGCAGCGGGTTGATGTCGATCTCGGCGACCTGCGGCAGGTCGGCGGCGAGCTGCGACAGCCGCACCAGGATTTCCGCCACTTTCGGCGTGTCCACCGGCGGCACGTCGCGATAGCCGGCCATCTGTTTCGAGATGCGGGTGCGGGCGATCATGTCGCGGGCGATGCGCATGTCGAGGGGCGGCAGCGCCAGGGCGCGGTCCTTGATCAGCTCCACCGCCTTGCCGCCGCGGCCGAACAGCATGACCGAGCCGAAGGTCGGGTCGTCGGCGAGACCGGCGATGAGCTCGATGGCGCCGGGGCGATGGATCATCGGCTGGACCATGACGCCGTCGATCCGCGCCTTCGGCATGGCGGCGGCAACCCGCGCCAGCATCTCGGTGACCGCCGCCTCCACCGCCTCGCGGGTGGCGAGGCCGAGCCTGACGCCGCCGACATCGGACTTGTGGGTGATGTCGGGGGACAGGATCTTCACGGCGATGGCCTGGCCGGCCTTCAGGAAGGGCTCGGCAAAGTCTCCGGCCTGCTGCGGCGAGGCCGCCGCGGCGACCGGCACGGTCGGAATGCCGTAGGCGGTGAGGATGCGGTCGACGAGGATCGGGTCGAGCCAGCGCTTCTGCGCCTTCACCGCCGCGTCGAGCTCGGCGCGCAGGGCGGCGAGGTCCTCGGGCGAGACGATCTCGGCGTTTTCCGGCGTCTCCATCAGCGCGTCCTGACCGCGCCGGTAGCGCACCATGTGCATGAAGCCGCGCACCGCCTCCGATTCGGTCGGATAGCTCGGCAGGCCCGCCTTGGCGAAGAGGTCGGTGGCCGCCTCCTGGTCGCCGAGCCAGACGGTGAAGACCGGCTTCATCCGGCCGCCGCGCGCCTTGCGGGCGGAAACCACGCCGGCCACCGCCTCGGCCGCGTCGAGGCTCGGCAGCAGCGCCGTCGGGCAGTTCATCACCAGCACCGCGTCGACCTCGCGGTCGTCGAGGGCGGCCTCCATTGCCGCGGCATAGCGGGGGGCGTCGGCGTCGCCGATGATGTCGATCGGATTGCCGCCCGACCAGGTCGGCGGCATGGCGGCGTCGAGCTTCGCCCGCGTCGCCTCGGACAGCGCGGCGAGACGGCCGCCATGGTCGACCAGGGCGTCCACCGCGAGCACGCCGAGCCCGCCGCCATTGGTGACGATGCCGAGCCGGTCGCCGGAGAAGGTCGGATAGCGCGACAGGGTCTCGGCGGCGGCGATGAGCTCATCGAGGTCGTTGACGCGCACGAGGCCCGCGCGCGCGAAGGCGGCGGCATAGACGTCGTCCGCGCCCGCGAGCGCGCCCGTGTGCGATTTCGCCGCGCTCGCCGCCGCGAGGCTGCGGCCCGATTTCAGCACGATGACCGGCTTGGAGCGCGCGGCCGCGCGCGCGGAGGCCATGAACTTTCTGACGTCCTTGATCGCCTCGATGTAGACGAGGATCGCGCGCGTGCGATAGTCGGCGGCGAAATAGTCGAGGCAGTCGCCGGTATCGACGTCGAGCTGGTCGCCCAGCGTCACGACACCGGAAAAGCCGATATGCCGCACCTCCGCCCATTCGAGCAGGGCCGCAGCGATGGCACCCGACTGCGACACGAGCGCCAGCGAACCCGGCCGCGTCCGCCGCGAGGCGAAGCTGGCGTCGACGCCACCGTGCGGCGCTATGACGCCGAAGCAGTTGGGCCCGACGAGACGGATGCCCTTCTCCCGCACCGCCGCGCCGAGCCGGCCGCTCGCCGCCTCGTAGCCCTTGCGGTCGCGCGCGGAGATGACCACCGCCGCCGGCACGCCGAGTCGCGCCGCTTCCTCCACCAGCGCCGGGACGCTCGGCCCCGGCGTCGCCAGCACGGCGAGGTCGGGCACGACCGGCAGGCTCGAGAGCGAGGGAAAGGCGGCCAGCCCGCCGACGGTGGCATGTTTCGGATTGACTGGCAGGAGTTGGCCGGAAAAGCCCGCTCTCGTCATGTTGGCCATCAGCGCCTGCCCCATCGAATGCGGCCGGTCGGTGGCTCCCACCACCGCGACGGAGCGCGGCGCGAAGAACCGGTCGAGACGATAGAGGGACATGGCGGGTCTCCGTCGGGGGCAAGGGGGCAGAGGCCGGAGGCGCACTCTAGGCACTGGACGGCGGCGCAGGAAGACCGGCGGCGCCATCTCGTCGCGATCACCCGCCGGGCGCGACGACATGGATCAATGCTGCACCGCACCCAAGGGGCTAGCGGGGCCGACGCCCCTCAGCCGCCGTGCTTCTCCAGGAAAGCCTCCACCGGCAGGGTGCGGAAATCCGGCAATGCCTGTCGCAGGCGTTCGTGGTCCCAGTCCCACCAGGCGAGCGCTTCCAGCCGCTCCGCCACGGCCTCGGGAAAGCGACGCCTGATCACCCGCGCCGGATTGCCGCCCACCACCGTGTAGGGCGCGACGTCCTTGGTCACGATGGCGCCCGCCGCCACCACGGCGCCGGTGCCGACATGCTTGCCCGCCAGCACCACGCCGCCATGGCCAATCCACACGTCGTGGCCGATCGTCACCGCGTGCGATCGCCGCCAGTCGAAGAAACCCGCCTCGTCCGGCTCGCCGTCGAAATAGCGCGAGGCGCGGTAGAGGAAGTGGCTCTGGCTCGCCCGCTCCATCGGGTGGTTGCCCGGATTGATGCGCACGTGGGAGGCGATGGAGCAGAACTTGCCGATGGTCGACATGTCGATCTGGCCGTCCTGGACGATGTAGGAATAGTCGCCCATCACCGTCTCGGAGATCACCGTCCGGGCGCCGACCTCGGTATAGGCGCCGAACCGGCTGTCCCGCACGCTCGCGGTGGGGTGGATCGAGGGGTCGGGACCCAGCTTGCTCATCGCGGCATCATCCTGTCTGCGCACCGTGCGCGGGCCGCACGTCCGCGCCACCGATGACGCGATGATGACGGACCAATGACAAAACGCTGTATTCCCCAGAAATCACGGGACTGCCTCCTCACCGGAACCTGTCACACGACTGTAATTCGGCTGGCCTAGAGCGCTGGGGCAGGCGGAGGCTGGTTCCTTTGCCGTCTCGCTGTTGCACGGGGAGCTGGCGGATGCTGACGATCGACGGGCTGTCGCGACGCTTCGGGGCGAAGACGGCCGTGGACAACGTCTCGCTGGATGTCTCCCGCGGCGCCTTCGTCGGCATCATCGGCCGGTCGGGCGCCGGCAAGTCCACCCTGCTGCGCATGATCAACCGCCTGCAGGAGCCGTCCGCCGGCCGCATCCTCTGCGAAGGCCGCGACGTCACCGCCCTCTCCGGCGCCGAGCTGCGCGACTGGCGCCAGTCCTGCGCCATGATCTTCCAGCAGTTCAACCTGGTCGGCCGCCTCGACGTGCTGACCAACGTGCTGATGGGCCGCCTCAACCATGTCGGCCAGGCCCGCTCGCTGCTCAAGCTGTGGAGCGCCGAGGACAAGGCCATCGCCCTTTCCGCCCTCGAACAGTTCGACATCGCCTCGCTCGCAGCCCAGCGCGCCGAGAGCCTGTCGGGCGGCCAGCAGCAGCGCGTCGCCATCGCCCGCGCCCTCGTGCAGGAGCCGAAGGTCATCCTCGCCGACGAGCCCATCGCCTCCCTCGACCCGCGCAACACCCGCATCGTCATGGACGCGCTGCAGCGGATCAATCGCCACTACGGCATCACCGTCGTCTGCAACCTGCATTCCCTCGACCTCGCAAGGGCCTATTGCGACCGGCTGGTCGGCATGGCCCAGGGCCGCGTGGTCTTCGACGGCGCGCCCTCGGCCCTTACCGACGACGTCGCCCGCGACCTCTACGGCATCGAATCCGGCGACGTCCTCGACGGCCACACGCCCGTTCCAGTTCCCGCCCCGGTCCTGCCGGCGGCGGCCTTTGCATGACAGCGTTTCCCTTCACCCGAGGTCCCGGAGACCAATCCATGTTCGACCGCCGCCAGATCGTCGCCGGCCTCGCCGGCCTGCCTTTCGCCTCCGCCGCCTCCGCCCAGGGCGCCTGGCAGACGCGCTATCCCGAACTCGTCTTCGCCGTCGTGCCGGCCGAGAACGCCTCGGGCCTCACCGAGCGGATGGCGCCGTTCAACGCCTACCTGTCGAAGGAGCTCGGCGTGAAGGTGACGCTGCGCATCGCCAACGACTATGCCGCCGTGATCGAGGGCCAGCGTGCCGGCCAGATCCATCTCGGCTATTACGGCCCCTCCTCCTATGTGCGCGCCCACACCGTCACCAACGGCGGCGTCGAGCCCTTCGTCACGACGATCAATTCCGACGGCTCCATCGGCTACTATTCGGTGCTCTATGTGAAGGCGAACAGCACCGCCGCCTCGATCCAGGACCTGAAGGGCAAGAACCTCTGCCTGGTCGATCCCAACTCGACCTCGGGCAACAACGTGCCGCGCTTCGCCATGAACCGCATGGGCATCGCCAATCCGGACCAGCATTTCGCCCGCGTCGTCTATGCCGGCAGCCACGAGAACGCCATCACCGCGGTCGCCCAGGGCACCTGCGACGCCGCCTTCAACTGGTGGAACTCCGAGCAGGACTCCAACTTCTCGCGCATGGTCAACAAGGGCATGGTGCGCAACGAGGACTTCAAGATCATCTTCAAGTCGGACCTCATTGCCGGCTCGCCCTATGCCTGGCTCACCTCCCTGCCTGCCGATGCCAAGGCCGCCATCCTGAAGGCCTTCCTCGAGGCCCCGCAGAAGGACAAGGCCGCCTTCGACCGCCTCTCCGACGGCAAGGACCGCGGCTTCCAGAAGGTGTCGCATCAGGACTACATCCCCGTCGTCGAACTGCAGAAGTTCGTCGACCAGATGCGCCGCGCCCGCTCCTGACCGCATGAACCGGGGGGCCCCCCCCCCCGGGGGCCCGTATAGGGACGCAAC
>JAEZGJ010000087.1 GCA_023416965.1 Pseudomonadota bacterium
GATGCAGCAACGGCCCGCCCGCCGTTGCTGCATCTGCCCAGCGGTGGCAGGGAGGTTCCCTCTCGGACGGAACGAAAAGGGAAAACTCACTGCCCGCGGAATTGTCTACCCTATTGGAAGTGCACGCTTCTCGCGGTCCCCTAGGGAGGGAACATGAACGGACAGGAAGCGGTGTGTCAGATAAGTTTCCCCTGTTCTTGACGCTCCGGCTCCCGACGGGGAAGTGAATATGTCGTGCCGCTTGCGCGTATCGGCGGGGCATTGAAGCCATTACCAGCCATAAGCTCTGCGATAGTTCGGACCTGAATGATTGGGTGTTTACCCCAAGGGGATGTGTAAAACCCCGAATCCGCGGCCTCCTTAATCATGGGTTTTGACGCCGGCTCCAAAGAGATAAGCCAGCCCATAGCCGCCTTCTCTCTTTCGACGGCGCCTCTGAGATCCCGCATATCTCCGGACTTCACTCCCCCGGACTTGACTGAGATGAGAACCTTTTTGTGTTCGCTACCGGTTCCTCCCTCTTGGAAGCTGAGCTGCCCGTCAATTCCGCGGTCTGCACCTTTCTTTTTGGCAGACGCACGAGCTCCGACCAACCCGAGTGCCCAATGTTCGAACTGGTGCCGGTCATCCAAGGCGAGCTGCTTTGCATCCTCATGCGTCGTGGGCTCTCCGATTACCTGGTAATCTTTTCCCGCTGTTCTGGCCGACGCATGCAGCAGCCGATACTTTATCAGCCCGATCGCTAGATGGGTGATGTCGATACCAATCCAATTCCGCTTCATTTTTTCCGCAACGGCGACTGCCGTTCCACAACCGCAAAATGGGTCAAGAACAACGTCTCCCTCTCTGCTGGAGGCTGCGATCACTCTCTCAAGAAGAGCTTCAGGTTTTTGGGTGGGATAACCCATTCTTTGGGTTTTGTCCGCAGGTTGAAGAGACGGAATTCGCCAGACGTTGTCGATGGTTTTGTCTTCTTTGAGCCTGTAGATAAGATTTCCCTCGTCGTCGCGCGCATTTACAATCTTGCCGTCTTTCTTTTTGCGTGCGAGCTGGCGCACCGGTTTTTCCCGCTGTTCCTTTATTTGTTGGAAGTGAAAATTCGCGTCTTTGTCTTTAACGTAAAAAAGCAGCGTATCAGTAGAGCGAGAGAACAGTTTTTTGCGGCTGTCATGCATTTTGTTGTAATAATGCCAAATAATTTCATTGCGAAAATTTCTCTGCAAGAAGACGGCGTCCATTAATAGCCGAAGGTGCGCGCTGGCTGTAGAATCGCAATGAAGGTATATGGACCCGGTTGGCTTCAGAACTCGATGCAACTCAAGGAGACGGGGCGCCATCATTGAGATATATGCCAACATGGGCGATGTACCCAGTATTTTTCGAAAGGCTTCCATGACGTCTGCCATGTGCCCGCCTGATGAAACGATATCATCATAGGCAAGGGCGGCGGCATCATCCCAATCCCACGTATCTTCAAATGCTTGAATTTGTGCCGCAGCTTTGCTCCCATCCTGTTCTTCGAACAGCACGTTGTAATCTTTACCGCTCTGAAAAGGCGGATCTAAATATATTAAATCTACGCTTTCATCTTTAATGTGGCGCTTCAAAACATCAAGGTTGTCGCCATAGAATAAGGTATTCTGAAACGACACGACTCGCTCCTGGGAAGGTTCAGCCCCGACAATGATGCTTTCGCGTCGGTCCAACATCAAGGTGGCGGAAGGGCATGCTGCGATCTTGGGGTGTTCGGATTTTTCCGCGGGAGAGGTTCTCTTCTGCGGGGAAATCCGAATAGCCGATCTTTTCCGGGCTGGGCCAGCAGCCCAAACAAGTTGCCGCTCCCCGCTGCTCCAGCGTGGAAAATGGTGCGGGGAGGACTCAAAATCAGCTAATTGCGTCAAGGTGACACTTTTCCCCGCACCTGTGCCGGGATTGACAGAATTGCTGGATTCTGTGACTTCTCTCGACCGCACCATATTCCCCCTCGGGGGTTTATCCGGACTGATATCCCCGCACCTTTCCCGAGGTGCGGGGATCGGTTTTTTTTGGGGCCCGATTCGGCGCTTGGTGTCCTCCTGCTGCCGACAAGCGGCCGCCGCTCCGCGGCCTTGGTAGCCCGTCCCGGACGCGGCTTTCGCCTCACAAAGTCGCCTCGCCTCCGAACCCGCCGCGACCCCGCGTCCGAAGCCTGGCCGGCGCCCGCCGGAGGGGATGACCAGCCATCCCTGCGCCCGCCGCAGCGGCGCGGGGAACTCGACGCCACGGCCGGTCGTTGAACGGGCAGCCGACAGCAGGTCGGTTTCAGCAAGGGGGACCTCAATGTCTGACGGCAGCGGAATTCTCGGTGTGCTGGTGGGCGCCATGCTCGTCATCTTCGTTGGCGCCGCGGTTCTGGCCGGAACCGGCCGGCTCGGCGGAGGCGGCCAGACCTTCACAATCAAGGTTCCGGACGGGCGTTGACCGGGTGAACCGGCGCGCGGAACCCAGAACAATCAGGAGAACAACATGAACGGCATCATCTATCTGGTCGGCCTCGTCGTCGTCGTCATGGCGGTCCTGTCGCTCATCGGCTTGCGGTGAGGGCGCCATGGCAAGCCTGACAACCACCTCAACCGGCCCGCGCCTCCCGTCCGTCGACTGGGCGCCGGTCTTTGCCGGTGCCCTCGGGGCCGCCGCCCTCAGCCTGGTGTTCATCACCTTCGGGGCGGCCATCGGCCTGACACTGACCTCGCCCTGGCCGGGATCCGGCCTGTCGCTCGTCGCGACCGGCATCTTCATCATGTACTGGACAGCCCTTGTGCAGATCCTCAGCTTCGCGCTCGGCGGCTATGTGGCGGGGCGCCTGCGTCCGGCAGCAGCCGAGGTCGGTGCGGACGAACGCCAGTTTCGCGACGGTGCCCACGGGTTTCTCGTCTGGAGCGTCGGCATCATCATGATGGCTCTCGTCACGGCCTTCGGCGGCGGCGTCGCGGCGCGCTCGGCCAGCACGGTCGCCGCCGGCGCGGCGACGGGTGTCGGGGCGGCTGCCCAGAACGGGATGGGCCCGGCCACCTATGCCACCGACCTGCTGTTGCGTCCGGGTGCCACGCCCGCCGCGGGTGGCACGGGTGCAGCGGCCGATGATCCCGCCGTCCGGCAGGAAATCACCCGGCTGTTTTCCTCCGTCGCCACCAACCGCGAGCTGACGGCCCGCGATCGGGACTACCTCGTAGCTGTCGTCGAGCGGCGGGCCGGCCTGCCGCCGGCAGAGGCGCAGCAGAGGGTGACGCAGGCTGTGACCGAACTGCGCACCCTGGAGGTGCGGGCGCGCGAGCAGGCGGATCGTGCCCGCAAGGCGAGCGTCCTCACCGCCTTCACGGTCGCGGCGACGTTCCTGATCGGCCTTGCCGCAGCCTGCGCGGGCGCTGCCTTCGGCGGTCGACACAGGGACGAGAACACGCCCTTCACGATGTTTGGGCGCACCGTCTGGTAAACAGTCGTCCATAACGAAAGACCCCGGCGGATGCATCCGCCGGGGTCCTCTGCCTCCGGGAGACTAGACGGCCGCCTCTGGCTGCGGCGACGGACGGCGGAATGCCTGTCTGACGGTCGTGTAGAAGGCCCAGAGCAGGAGCAGGGCGCAGAGCGTCAGAAGCGTCGCGCTGATCGGCCGGTCGAACAGGCTGAGATAGTCGCCGCGGGCCATCAGCATGGCGCGGCGGAAGTTCTCCTCGATCATCGGGCCGAGCACGAATCCGATGAGGAGGGGAGCCGGCTCGAAGCCCAGCACGCGCATGGCATAGCCGATCAGCCCGAATCCCAGCGCGAGATAGACGTCGAAGACGCTGTTGTTGACGCTGTAGACGCCGATGCAGATGAGCACGAGGATCGCCGGGTAGAGCAGGTGATAGGGCACGGTGAGGATGCGCACCCAGAGCCCGATCAGCGGCACGTTGAGGATCACCAGCAGGACGTTGCCGATCCAGAAGCTGGCGACGAGGCCCCAGAAGAGCTGCGGCTGGCTCGTCATCAGCATGGGGCCGGGCGTAATGCCGTGGATCATCAGCGCGCCGAGCATGAGCGCCATGGTGGCGGCGCCCGGAATGCCCATGGTGAGGGTGGGGATGAAGGCAGTCTGGGCGGCGGCGTTGTTGGCCGCCTCGGGACCCATGATGCCCTCGACCGCCCCCTTGCCGAAGCGCTCCGGCGTGCGCGAGACCTTCTTCTCGACGACATAGCTCATGAAGGCGGCGATGGTCTGGCCCGTGCCGGGCAGAGTGCCGAAGAGCGAGCCGATCGTGGCGCCGCGGGCCATGGGCAGGATGGAACGCTTGAGCTCGCCCGGCTTCGGCAACATGGAGCGGAAGGTGATGGATTTCGGCGGCTGGCGCTGGTTGCCCCGGATCGAGGCGATGATCTCGGATATCCCGAAGAGGCCCATGGCCAAGGCAATGATGCTGACGCCGTCGAAAAGGTTGTGGAACCCCATGGTGAAGCGGTCGGCACCTGTCTCGAGGTCAGCGCCGATGCAGCCGATGAGGACGCCGAGCACCACCATGATGATGCCCTTGATGGGCGTGCCCTGGCTGATCGCGCTCGCCGCCAGCAGGCCGAAGAGCATGACGGCGAAATAGTCCGCCGCGGCGAAGGCCAGCGCCACCTGGGAGAGCAGGGGTGCAAAGCCCATGAGCAGGACGATGCCGACGCTGCCGCCGACGAAGGAGGCGAGCGTTGTCATGAACAGCGCCTCGCCGGCGCGTCCCTGCTGCGACATGGGATATCCGTCGAGGCAGGTGACAGCCGCAGAGGGCGTGCCCGGCAGGTTGAGAAGGATGGAGGCGATGGAGCCGCCATATTCGGCGCCGTAATAGACGCCGGCCAGCATGACGAGGGCGGCCGTGGGCGACAGATAGAAGGTCACCGGCAGGAGCATGGAAACGGCGGCGAGGGCGCCAATGCCCGGCAGAACGCCGATGAAGGTGCCGAGGAATACGCCGAGGAAGCAGTAGGCGAGGTTTTCGGGGGAGAAGGCGGTCTGGAAGCCCAGCGCCATGTTGGACAGCAGATCCATGTCAGTACCACTTGATGGGCTGCATGGGCATGCCGAGCAGCGTGATGAACAGGATGTAGGCCGCCAAGCAGAGGCCGGCGGCGAGCAGCAGGGTCGGCAGGATGCGGGACCTGCGATCGGCGAGGGAGGCGATCACCACGGTGGAGAAGATCGCCGGCATCAGGCCGAGGAAATCCATGACGATGGCGAAGGACAGGATCGCGGCGCCGACGCTCACCAGCGGTCGCCACGAGACCTCGGGGACATCGCCGGGGCGGAAGAAGGACGAAATGCCGATGATCAGCGAAAGGCCGATCATCGCGCCGGAAGCCAGCATGGGGTAGTAGCCCGGGCCCATCGCCGTGCTCGTGCCGACATTCATCTGCAGCGACCTGACGAGAAACCATACCCCGAGGCCGAAAAGCAGCGCGCCGCCGATGAGGTCACGCAAATCAATTCGCAGCACGTGGAAATCCTCCCGTGTTCTTGTTGTAATGGTACTGTGATGGGGATCGGATGACGGATGACGCATCCGCTGTCGACGTCTTGATAGGCCATGCGCCGATGCATGCGCAAGCAAAGGCCAGTCCTGTCGCCCGCCAATGGTGTGGCTTATCGGGCCATATGCTGGATTTCTGTCTGCCTATGGCAGCCTGTGTGGCGTTCTGGTCGTCAATGTTGGATTTTTCTGCTCCGCCAGAACTTTCGTCAGGTCGGGACATCTGGCGCGACCCGTCGACGCAGGCCGATCACATTGCGCCCCCGGACAGACCTGTCGTATCGCTGACCGATAGTGTTGTGTCGTTCGAGACCGGCTGTCTTGCCAACTTCGCATGTCTGGCGCGGAGCCAAGTCCCCTAGGCTCCCGTGACGGAAGGCGGCGTCATCGTCGGGACGCCGCCGGACCTCCAGAAGCCGACGGACCGAGGGAGCTTTCCATGCGCATCACCCGTCGTCAGGGCCTTGCCGCAGCCGCCGCGATCCTCGCCGCGCCGCGGATCGGCTTCGCCCAGGGCCAGGCCAAGCCGCTGCGCTTCGTCGTCAATGTCGGCCTGCAGAACCTCGACCCGATCTCGTCACCGTCCTTCGTGACGCGCAACTTCGGCTACATGGTCTTCGACACGCTGGTCTCGCTCGACGGCAAGGGCGAGTACAAGCCGCAGATGCTCGAGGGCTGGGAGGTCAGCTCCGACCGCCTGACGTGGAAGTTCAAGCTCCGCGGCGGCCTGATGTTCCACGACGGGCAGAAGGTGACCTCCGAGGACGTCATCGCCTCCCTGAAGCGCTGGGGCAGCCGCGACTCCATCGGCCGGCGCCTGATGGCAGCCACAGCCGAACTGACCGCAGATGGCCCCGACGCCTTTACCCTGAAGCTGTCGCGCCCCTTCGGTGGTGTCATCGACGCCCTCGGCAAGCCCTCCGTCCACGTGCCAATGATCATGCCGGCGCGCATCGCCTCGGCGACCCCGCCCACCCAGCAGGTCTCGGAGATCGTCGGCTCGGGACCCTATGTCTTCCAGCGCAGCGAATGGGTGCCGGGCGACCGCGCCACCTTCCGCAAGTTCGACAAGTACGTGCCGCGCAGCGAGCCGGCCGACGGCCTCGCCGGCGGCAAGATCGCCAAGATCGACCGGGTGGAGATGCTGACCATGCCGGACATCGCCCTGCGCTATGCGGCGCTGACGCGCGGCGAGGTCGACTATCTCGAATATGCGCCGGTGGACCTCGTTCCGCGCATGCGGCGGGATCGCAACCTGGTCTTCGCCCAGGCGAGCGGCCGCGCCAACCTCATGTACGCGGTCTCGATCAACCACTTCCAGGCGCCGATGGACAACGTCCTCGTCCGCCGCGCCATCCAGCAGTGCCTCGACCGGGGCGAGGTGCTGGCCGGCGCCGGCTTCGGCGGCGATCTCGGCAAGCCCGACTGCACCTCCATGTTCATGTGTGGCGCGCCTTACGAGAACAAGGGCGGCAGCGACATGATCGCCAATCCCAGCATCGACAAGGCCAAGGCGCTGCTGGCCGAGGCGGGATACAAGGGCGAGAAGATCGTCGTGCTGCACCCGCTCGACAGTCCGCTGCTCAATCCCTTCGGCGCCGTGCTGATCGACCGGATGAAGCGGGCCGGGTTCAATGTCGACGTGCAGGGACTCGAATGGTCGGCCATTGCCCAGCGCTGGGTGCAGAAGAACCCGCTGGACCAAGGCGGCTGGAGCGTCATTCCGGTCGTCTATACCGGCTTCGACATGTCGGACCCGCTGTCCAATCTCGGCGTCGGGTTCAACTGCACCGGCAACCAGCCCTGGGGCTATTGCGTGCAGCCGATGGTGCCGGCGATCGAACGGTTCGAGGCGGAGAGCGATCCCGCCAAGCGCCGGGCTATCGCCGAGGAGATCCAGAAGTTCGCGCTGGAGAACGCTACCTTCCCCATCGCCGGTCAGTTCCAGAGCCCGGCCGTGTGGCGCGCCGAGCTGTCGGGGGTCATCGACTTCGGCTTCCCCGTCATGTGGAACATCGAGCGCAAGGCCTGATCGGAGGGCGGGCGGCCCATGCCGCCCGTTCTTACGCCGGCACGATGTTGACGGCGCGGTAGCCCTCGTGGCGCATGGCCTCGAGGAAGGCCGGCAGCATGGCGGCCGTCTGGGGCCGCGTGTCGTGGAAGAGCAGGATGCCGCCGCGGGTCTGCCTGAGGCGGCGCATCACCAGGGCGAGCTGCGCGTCCGGCGCCATGTCGTTCCAGTCGCTCGCCCAGATGTCGGCGCCGAAGACGCCGATCTGGCGTGCCGCCAGACCCTGGTTCAGCGGCTCGGAATCACCGAAGCCGGGATAGCGGAAGAAGGGCGTGCGCGGCCGGCCTGAATAGCTGCCGTAGAGCGCCCGGTCGACGGCGGCGAAGCCGGCCTCGATGTCGGCCTCCGCCTGGGCCTGCGGCAGCTGCGCCAGCGTCATCGGATGGGTGTTGGAGTGATGGCCCACCGTGTGGCCCTCGGCGAGCACGCGCCGGGCGAGGGCAGGGTGGGCCGCCGCCTGCCGGCCGATCATGAAGAAGGTCGCCTTCACGCATTCGCGCGCGAGCGCGGCGAGGATCGGCTCCGTCGTGCCGGGATGCGGACCGTCGTCGAAGGTGAGCAGGACCTCTCCCGGGGCGAGCGGCAGGGTGCGCGGATAGCTCTTGCGGCCCACGCGCAGGCCGCCCGCAGTGGAGACGGGGATGACGCGCGCCGTGCCGAGCCGGTCCGGCCCGCATCCCGCGGCCTGCGCCTCGCCCGCCATCAGGGCCGACAGGGACAGCGCGCCGAGAACAGCCCGGCGCGAGGGCCTTCGGGTGGAGCTCATGGGATTGTCGTCCTCGGGTGAGTCGCAGCCTGTGATGGCGGTGGCAGCTTGCCAAATCGCTGCACTGCATCCAAGAACGTCCGATCCCTGATCCGACACCAGCGCCCGCCGGGAGGCCCCATGGCCGAAACCACGTCGCCCGCCGCCATGGCCGAGGACTGGCGCGAGAAGGACTGGCGCGACGAGGAGGGCGAACTCGTCCCCGAGGTCGTGGAGTTGGTCCAGTCGATCCTCGCCGCCGGTGACGGCACCAGCCTGAAGAGCCTCGTCTCCGACGCGCACGAGGCCGATCTCGGCGCGCTTCTGGCGCAGCTCGATGCCGAGGACCGCAGCCGGGTCGTGTCCCTTCTCGGCTCCGACTTCGACTTCAACGCCCTGAACGAGGTCGACGAGACCATACGCGCCGAAATCCTCGAGGAGATGGCGCCGGCCACCGTCGCCGAGGGCATCGCGACGCTGGAAACCGACGACGCCGTCGCGATCCTCGAGGATCTCGACGAGGACGAGCGCTCGGCCATCCTGGACGAGCTGTCTCCCGCCGACAGCTTCGCCCTGCGCCGCGCCTTCGACTATCCGGAGGGCTCCGCCGGCCGGCGCATGAAGGACGAGTTCATCGCCGTGCCGCCGTTCTGGACGGTAGGGCAGGTCATCGACCACCTGCGCGAAGCGGCGGACCTGCCGGACGACTTCACCGAAATCTTCATCGTCGACCCCGGTTTTCACCTCCAGGGCCACATCCGCCTCGACCGCCTCCTGCGCGCCAAGCGGCCGGTGGTGGTGACCGACATCCTTGAGGAGGAGATGCACACGGTCGGTGCCAGCGAGGACCAGGAGGACGCGGCGCTACTCTTCGAGCGCTACAACCTCCTCTCCGCGCCGGTGGTTGACGAGGTCAACCGCCTGGTCGGCGTGCTCACCGTCGACGACATCGTCGACGTCATCGAGGAGGAGGCCGACGAGGACATCAAGGCGCTGGGCGGCGTCAAGGCGGACGAGGAAATCTCCGACAGCGTCTGGACCACCGCCAGGGGCCGCTTCCGCTGGCTGCTGATCAATCTCGTCACCGCCTTCCTGGCGACCACGGTGCTCAAGTCCTTCGAGCACCAGCTGGAGGCGATGGTGGCGCTCGCCGTCCTCGCCCCCATCGTCGCCAGCCAGGGCGGCAGTGCCGCCACGCAGACCATGACGGTCGCCGTCAGGGCGCTGGCGACGCGCGAACTCGGCCCCCGCAACGCCTGGCGCATCGTGCGCCGCGAGGTTGCCGTCGGCCTGTTCAACGGCCTCGCCTTCGCGATCATCACCGGCACGGTGGCGAGCTTCTGGTTCACCAATGCCGGCATCGGCGTGGTGATCGGGCTGGCGCTGGTCTGCAACCTGGTGGCGGGCTCGCTCGGCGGCGTGCTGGTGCCGCTCGCGCTCGACCGGATGCGCGTCGATCCGGCGATCTCCTCCGGCCCCTTCGTCACCACGGTGACCGACGTGACCGGGTTCTTCAGCTTCCTGATGATCGCCAGCTGGTGGTTCCGAATCTGAGTCCGGAGATCGGCGCAAGTGCTGCCGGCAGCAGGCGAAATCGGTTGTCGACGCGGATTCCGGTCGGGCGGCGAACCATAGTCGGCGCAGGAACCGCCCGTTAAGTCTCGTCCTCTACATCGGCACGGCGAGGGCCTGCCGTCCGGGGAACGGGAATGTCCATTTCGGTGAAGCGCCGTGCCGACGCGGCGTTGAGCGGCTATGTCTGGGCAGCCGGTGCCGCGGCTGCCGCATCGGGCGTCCTGGCGGCGCTGCTCGGTTATCACGCCTGGTATCCGGCGCGCCTCGTTCTCGGCGCCGACCGGTCGTGGGTGCCCCAGCTCACCGTCACGGCGCTTGCCGCGACCCTGGCGACGCTCGGCCTGCTCTGGGCCCTCCGGGTCGCACAGCGCCAGGTCATTGCCGGGGCGCGCTTCCTGCTGCCGCCAGGCATCGACGGGCTCACGGGCCTCGCCAATCGCGCCGCCTTCTGCCGCGCCTTCGAAGAGGGCCTGGACGGCCTCGAGCGCAAGGGCGGCCTCACGCTCCTGCTCCTCGACCTCGACCACTTCAAGGAGATCAACGACACGTTCGGCCACCATGCCGGCGACACGGTGCTGGCCGAGGTCGCCCGCCGCCTGCGCTTCGTCTGCGGACCGGAGGCGGTGATCGGCCGGCTCGGCGGCGACGAGTTCGCCGTGCTGATCCAGGGCTCGCCGGCCGCCACCGACATCGCCGCGGCCTGCCGCATGATCATCGCCGCGATCCGCAAGCCGATCCCCTGCGACGGCCATGCGCTCGGCGTCGGCGTCTCCATCGGCTTCCTCTCGACGGAGGACCGCACCGCCAGCCGCGACGACCTGATGCGCCGCGCCGACCGGGCGCTCTATGCCGCCAAGGCCGCGGGAAAGAACTGCGCCGTTGCTTTCCACCCCGACATGGACCGGGACGAGTCGCACCGCCGCTATCTCGAGCGCGAGCTGCGCGGCGCCCTGATGAACGGCGAGATATCCATCGAGCTGCAGCCGATCTTCTCCGCGGACGGGGAGAGGCTGGAGGGGGCCGAGGCGCTGGCGCGCTGGAACCACAGCTATCGCGGCCGGATCCTGCCGGCCGAGTTCATCCCGCTGGCGGAAGCCTGCGGTCTCATCCACCAGCTTGGCCAGGTGGTGCTGCGCCAGGCGTGCCGCGCTGCGGCGCGCTGGAACGGGCCCTTCGTCACGGTCAACGTCTCGCCGCTGGAGTTCCGCCGCGACGACTTCATCCTCAACGTGCGGGCGGCACTGGAGGCTTCCGGCCTGCCGCCGGAGCGGCTGGTTCTGGAGATCACCGAAGGGGTGATGATCGAGAATGCCGACCACGCGCTGCACGCGATCCGCGCCATCCGGGCGCTGGGGGTGAAGGTGGCGCTGGACGATTTCGGCACCGGCTTCTCCTCGCTCAGCTACCTGCGCAAGTTCGAGCTCGACGCGCTGAAGGTCGACCGCAGCTTCGTCACCGATCTCGACAGCGGCGCCGAGGCCGCCACCATCCTCCATTGCGTGGTCAATCTCGGCCGGGCCCTCGGCCTCTCGGTCGTGGCCGAGGGGGTGGAGACCGCCGAACAGGCGCGCTTCCTCAGGGCCGCAGGCTGCCACCGCATGCAGGGCTATCATTTCGGCGGGCCGCTGGCGCTGGCGGGCTTCGAGGCGCGCTTCGGCCTCGCCGGGAGCAGGGCCGCGGAGGAGGGGCAGCGCGCGATGGCATGACCTGGGAGGTCATCGCGCCTTCGACGCCGCGCTGCCACCGTGGCGCGTCACCCCGACGAGGACCCTGCCATGACCGCCTATGCCGTCGCCCACCTGACATCCGTTGAGATGGGACCCGCCATCCGTTCCTATCTCGAAGCCATCGACGCGACACTCGCCCCCTTCGGCGGCCGGTTCGTCATCCATGGCGGCCCTGCCGAGGTGCTCGAAGGGGCCTGGTCGGGCGATCTCGTCGTCGTCGCCTTTCCGGACCGCGCCCGCGCCGCCGCCTGGTACGGCTCGCCCGCCTACCAGGCCATCCTGCCGCTCCGGCGCGACCACTCCCGGGGCGCCGTCGTCCTGATGGACGGTGTGGACGACAGCCACCGCGCCACCGACGTGCTGGCGGAAGGCGGGGGATGAGGGGGCTGTCCGGCGTTTTGTGCGCTCGACAGGCCGGCGCGGCTGGGGCAGGGTCCAGCCCTCTTCCAGCCTCCCACGGACCCCTGCCATGACCGACGTCCTGCCCCTCGATCCCGCCGTCAGGGCGAAGCTCGAGACCATCACCACCGCGACCCTGACGACGGTCCTGCTCAAGAAGGGCCTGCGGAAGGTGTGGATGGCGGGCACGCAGCCCTTCTCCCATGCGAGCAAGCGCACGGTCGGGCGGGCGTTCACGCTGCGCTTCGTGCCCGCGCGCGAGGACCTCGCCACCCCCGCGAGCTGGTCGCATCCGATCTCGACCCGAGGCGCCATCGAGGCCATGCCCGAGGGCGTCATCGCGGTGGTCGACGCGATGGGCTCGAAGGATGCCGGCATTTTCGGCGACATCCTCTGCGCCCGCATGGCCAAGCGCGGCGTCGCCGCCCTCGTCACCGACGGCGTGGTGCGCGATGCCGACGGCGTGCGCGGCACGGGCCTGCCGGTCTGGTGCTCGGGCGCCGCGGCGCCGGCCTCGGTGGCGGCGCTGACCTTCATCAACTGGCAGGAGCCGATCGGCTGCGGCGGCGTCGCCGTCTTCCCGAACGACATCGTCGTCTGCGACGGCGACGGCGCCGTGCTCATTCCGCAGGACATGGTCGATGCCGTGCTCGAGGCCGCGGAGGCGCAGGAGCACCTGGAGGGCTGGCTGATGGGCGAGGTGGACAAGGGCGTGCCGCTGCCGGGCCTCTATCCGCCCAATGCCGAGACCAAGGCCCGTTACGAAAAGGAAACGGGTCGTAAAGCATAAGGATGGGACGAGCGGCCGCCATCCCGCGGCCGCAATCCTTGGCCACATCGCTGACCATGACACGTCGCTCCATCGCCTTCACCGCCGTGACCCTGATGGGGCTGATGCTCGCCGGATGCGGCAGCGTGCCGACCGAGGTCGCCGCGCCGCAGACGGGTGACCACCCGTTCCCGACCCTGACCCATACGGTGGGCCACCACGCCCACCCCGTGCACGGCATCGACGTGTCGAAGTACCAGGGCCAGATCGACTGGGAGCAGGTGAGGGCGGCCGGCGTCTCCTTCGCCTTCATCAAGGCGACGGAGGGCGGCGACCGGCTCGACAGCCGCTTCCGCGAGAACTGGGAGGCCTCGCGCCGGGCCGGCGTGCCCCGCGGCGCCTATCACTTCACCTACTGGTGCCGGCCCATGGCCGACCAGATCGCCTGGTTCAAGCGGAACGTGCCGGTGGAGCCGGACGCGCTGCCGCCGGTGCTCGACGTCGAATGGAACTTCCAGTCCCCGACCTGCCCGCGCCGCGTGCCGGTGGCGCTCGCCCAGGCGAAGATGCGCGAGTTCCTCCACGCGATGGAGCGGCATTACGGCAAGAAGCCGATCATCTATGCCGACATCAAGTTCCACCGCGAGGTGCTCGCCGGCAACGAGTTCGCCGAGTACCCGTTCTGGGTCCGCTCGGTGGCGGCGGTGCCGCACGAGCGCTATCCCGGCCGGCGCTGGGCCTTCTGGCAGATCACCGCCACCGGCCGTGTCGCCGGCATCAACACGCCCGTCGACCGCAACGTCTTCGCCGGCACCCGCCAGCAATGGCAGCAGATCGCCCAGACCGGCTTCCGCCACCGCGGCCATGGGGCCACGGCGGTCGCCGCCGCGCCGGCTGCCGCCCCCGCTGCCCAGCCCGTGACGCTGGCCGCGGCCGAGACCACGCCCGCCCAGGTGCCGACCGCGACGACCTCGGTGCCCGCCGCCGCCGTTCCGACGGCCGACACCCCGGCCATGACCACGGCGCCGCTGCCAGCGTCCCGGCCGCGGTTCTGATCGGCTGTCCGGCACGCTGCACGGCGAAGACGGGTGCCCGCCTCGATCTTTCCCATCCCGATGCGCGCCCGCGACGTAGCGTCAGCATCCTTTTCCGAGGGCCTCGAAGGACGCTCTTCGCCCGTGCAGCGGAGAACGGGTCACGCCCAGCGCCTGACCCTTGCCGCGTAGGCCTCCCATTCCGGTCCGAACCGGGCCGCCAGATGCGCCTCCTCGCGGGTGATGGCGAATTGCGTCATTGCCGCAACGAAGACCACGGCCCCCACGAGGTAGCCGAGCGCGCCCTCGACGCCGCCGAAGCCCGAAATGATCAGCGCCTCGCCGAGATAGATCGGGTTGCGGCTCCAGGCGAAGGGGCCGGTCGTCACCAGGCGCCGGGCGGCGTGATGCGGCAGGATGGCGGTGCCGGCTCGCGACAGGGTGGAGGAGGCCCAGAGGATGAGGGCGAGGCCGGCGCCCAGCGCCAGCGCGCCGGCGGCCTTGAAGAGGGTCGCCAGCGGCAGCGAGACGGGAGCGAGGGCATGGAGCCCGTAACCGAGGGCGAGCGAGGCGAGGAAGATGAGCGGTGGCAGCGGAAAGCGGTTCGGCCGCTCCGCATAGGGGGAATCGGTCTTTCCCGTCATGCTCGTCTCCCTGCCGCACGGCCGATCATGACAGCCCGCCGGCCCGCTTCTATAACCCTGATGTCGCAGCCGCACGAACCTGCGCCGTCAAGGATTGAGCCATGCTGAGGAACACGCCGCGTCCCTTCGACTTCGACCTGGGCGAGACCGCCGACATGCTGCGCGACACGGTCTTCACCTTCGCGCAGGCGGAGATCGCCCCGCGCGCCGCCGAGATCGACAAGACCGACCAGTTCCCCATGGACCTCTGGGAGAAGTTCGGCGACCTCGGCCTGCTCGGCGTTACCGTCGAGGAGGAGTATGGCGGCTCGGGCCTCGGCTACCTCGAGCACTGCATCGCCATGGAGGAGATCTCACGCGCCTCGGCTTCGGTCGGCCTGTCCTACGGCGCTCATTCGAACCTCTGCGTCAACCAGATCCGCAAGAACGGCTCGGACGAGCAGAAGCGGCGCTATCTGCCGAAGCTGATGAGCGGCGCCCATGTCGGCGCCCTCGCCATGTCCGAGCCCGGCGCAGGCTCCGACGTCGTCTCGATGAAGCTCAAGGCAGAGAAGAAGGGCGACCGCTACGTGCTCAACGGCACGAAGATGTGGATCACCAACGGACCGGATGCCGACGTTCTCGTCGTCTACGCCAAGACGGACCCCGCCGCCGGCGCCCGGGGCATGACGGCCTTCCTCATCGAGAAGGGGTTCAAGGGCTTCTCCTGCGCGCAGAAGCTGGACAAGCTCGGCATGCGCGGCTCGCACACCGGCGAACTCGTCTTCGAGGACTGCGAGGTGCCGGAGGAGAACGTGCTCGGCCAGGTCGGGCGCGGCGTCAACGTGCTGATGAGCGGCCTCGATTTCGAGCGCGCCGTCCTGGCGGCCGGGCCCATCGGCATCATGCAGGCCTGCATGGACGTGGTCATGCCCTATGTCCACGAGCGCAAGCAGTTCGGCCAGGCGATCGGCGAGTTCCAGCTCGTCCAGGGCAAGATCGCCGACATGTACGTGTCGATGAACGCCGCCCGCGCTTATGTCTATGCGGTGGCGAAGGCCTGCGACCGCGGCCAGACGACGCGTGAGGACGCCGCCGGCGCCATCCTCTATGCCGCGGAGAACGCCACGAAGATGGCTCTCGACGCCATCCAGCTCCTCGGCGGCAACGGCTATATCAACGACTATCCGACGGGGCGCCTGCTGCGCGACGCCAAGCTCTACGAGATCGGCGCCGGAACCTCCGAGATCCGCCGCATGCTGATCGGGCGGGAGCTCTTCGCCAAGACCACGTGACGGGGAGGGGGATGTGAGCGTCACGCTGAAGCCGCTGACCCCCGATCTCTGGCCCTCGCTGGAGGCGCTGTTCGGCCGGAGCGGGGCCCATGGCGGCTGCTGGTGCATGTACTGGCGCATTCCCGGCCCGAGGAAGGTCTGGGCCGAAGCCTGCGGCGCGCCCAATCGCGACGCTTTCGCGGCCGTGGTCGCGGCAGGGCCGCCGCCGGGCCTGATCGCCTTCCGCGGCGACGAGCCGGTCGGCTGGGTGGCGTTGGGGCCGCGCAACGCCTATCCGCGGTTCAATGCGGCCCGGACAGCGGCCCCCCTTTCTGCGACCGACGCGAGGGACGACCGCGTCTGGGTCATCACCTGCTTCTTCGTCCGCGCCAGCGCCCGTCGCGGCGGCCTGATGCACGAGCTGATCGCGGGCGCCGCCGATTTCGCCCGCCGCTGCGGGGCCGAGCGGCTGGAAGCCTGCCCGATCGACACGACACGCGACCTCGTCTGGGGCGAGGGCTATGTCGGCATCGCCTCGACCTTCCGCGCGGCGGGATTTGCCGAGGTGACGCGGCGGACCCCGACGAGGCCGCTCATGCAGCTCGACCTCGCCGCGGGCCAGCCATGAGCATCGCCAGCCACCTGTTCTTCTACCTTTCCAAGATCCTGTGGTGGTTCGCGGCGCCTTCGAACCTGCTGGCCGCCATGCTGGCGGCCGGCGCCCTCTTGCTCTTTACCCG
>JAEZGJ010000167.1 GCA_023416965.1 Pseudomonadota bacterium
AGCGCATGGAGACCCTCGCCGCTGGCGGAGGAGACGAGCACGACCGGCGCCTGCCAGGCGGTGCCGTCGCGTGCCACCAGCGTCAGCGCGCCCTCGACATCGGCCTTGGCGCGCTGGGCCGGGGCGCCCATATCGGCCTTGGTGACGACGATGACGTCTGGCAGTTCCATGACGCCCGCCTTCATGAACTGCAGGCTGTCGCCCGAGCCCGGCTGGATGCAGAGCACCACCGTGTCGGCGACCATGGCGACGTCGGCCTCGGACTGGCCGATGCCGAGGCTTTCCACCAGGACATGGGCGAAGACCGCACGCATCACGACCATGGCCGCCACCGTCTGGCCGGAGAGGCCGCCGAGCCGGTCGCGCGCCGCCATGGAGCGGACGAAGACGCCGCGGTCGGCGGGGTCGGTGGCGATGCGGGCGCGGTCGCCGAGGAGCGCTCCGCCGGTGCGCCGCGACGAGGGGTCGACGGCGATGACTCCGACCGTCTCGCCGGCCCTGCGCCAGGCGGAGACCAGGGCGTTGGTGAGGGGCGACTTGCCGACGCCGGGCGGGCCGGTGAGGCCGAGGGTCGCGCCGCGCGCTTCGCGGCAGGCCTGGTCGAGGAAGTGGGCGAGGGCCTCGCTGCCTGCACGGGTCTCGATCGCCGCGAGGGCCGCGGCAAGCGCCCGCTTGCCGCCGCTCCTGCCCTCGGCGATCGAGGGCAGCGTCACACCTGGCCCGCCGCCGCCTTGCCGAGCGCCGCCTGCGCCGCCGCCAGGCGGGCGATGGGCACGCGGAAGGGCGAGCAGGAGACGTAGTCGAGCCCGACCATCTCGCAGAAGTGGATGGAGGCGGGATCGCCGCCATGCTCGCCGCAGATGCCGAGCTTGATGTCGGGGCGCGTCTTGCGGCCGCGCTCGGCGGCGATCTGCACGAGTTCGCCGACGCCCTCCTGGTCGAGGGAGACGAAGGGATCGACCTCGATGATGCCCTTGGCGAGATAGGGATTGAGGAAGCTCGCGGCATCGTCGCGGGAGATGCCGAAGGTCGTCTGGGTGAGGTCGTTGGTGCCGAAGGAGAAGAACTCGGCGCTCTCTGCGATCTTGCCGGCCTGCAGGGCGGCGCGCGGCAGCTCGATCATGGTGCCGACGATGTAGTCGAGGGCAACCCCGCTCTCCTTGATGACCGCCTCGGCCATGGCGACGATGCGCGCCTTGACGAGGTCGAGCTCGGCCTTGGTGGCGACCAGCGGCACCATGACCTCGGGGACGACCGGCCTGCCGCTCTTGCGGCCGGCCTCGACGGCGGCCTCGAAGATGGCGCGGGCCTGCATCTCGGCGATCTCGGGGTAGGCGACGGCGAGGCGGCAGCCGCGGAAGCCGAGCATCGGGTTGAACTCGTGCAGTTCCTCGGCGCGCGCCTTCAGCTTCTTCGGGTCGGCGCCCATGGCGGCCGCAACCTCGGCAATCTCGGCCTCGGTATGCGGCAGGAACTCGTGAAGTGGCGGGTCGAGCAGGCGGATGGTGACCGGCAGGCCGGCCATGATCTCGAAGAGCTCGACGAAGTCGGAACGCTGCATCGGCAGGAGCTTGGCAAGCGCGGCGCGGCGGCCCTTCTCGTCGTCGGCGAGGATCATCTCGCGCATGGCGACGATGCGCTCCTCGTCGAAGAACATGTGCTCGGTGCGGCAGAGGCCGATGCCCTCGGCGCCGAACTCCACCGCGACGCGGGCGTCGGCGGGGGTCTCGGCATTGGTGCGGACCTTCAGGCGGCGGACGCCGTCGGCCCAGCCCATGAGGGTTGCGAACTCGCCGGAGAGCTCGGGCTGCAGCATGGCCACCTCACCGAGCAGGACCTGGCCGGTCGAGCCGTCGATGGTGATGACGTCGCCCTTCTTCAGCACCTTGCCGGCGATGGACATGGTCTGCGCCGCATAGTCTACACGGAGCGAGCCGGCACCGGAGACGCAGGGCTTGCCCATGCCGCGGGCGACGACCGCCGCGTGGCTGGTCATGCCGCCGCGGGTGGTGAGGATGCCCTCGGCGGCGTGCATGCCGTGGATGTCCTCCGGGCTCGTCTCGACGCGCACCAGGATGACCTTGTGACCGCCGGCCTTCATCGCCTCGGCCTCGTCGGAGTTGAAGACGATTTCGCCCTGGGCGGCGCCGGGGGAGGCCGGCAAGCCGGTGGCGAGGACGCGGCGCTCGGCCTTGGGATCGATGGTCGGGTGGAGGAGCTGGTCGAGGGAGCCGGGCTCGACGCGGGAAACGGCTTCCTCCCGCGTCAGCACCCCCTCGTTGGCCAGTTCCACGGCGATGCGCAGACTCGCCCGCGCCGTGCGCTTGCCGTTGCGGGTCTGCAGCATCCAGAGCTTGCCACGCTCGACGGTGAATTCGAGGTCCTGCATGTCGCGGTAGTGCTTCTCGAGCGTCGCGGCGACGGCGATGAACTGCTCGTAGACCTCGGGAAGGGCCGTCTCCATGGACGGCTTGTCGGAGCCGGCGGCGATGCGGGCGGCCTCGGTGATGTTCTGCGGCGTGCGGATGCCGGCCACAACGTCCTCGCCCTGGGCGTTGATGAGGAACTCGCCGTAGAGTTCCCTGGCGCCGGTGGAGGGGTTGCGGGTGAAGGCGACGCCGGTGGCGGAGGTCTCGCCCATATTGCCGAAGACCATGGCCTGGACGTTCACCGCCGTGCCCCAGCTCTCGGGGATGGCGTGCAGGCGGCGATAGGTGATGGCGCGCTGGTTCATCCAGGAGGAGAAGACGGCGCCGACCGCACCCCAGAGCTGCTCGCGCGGGTCCTGGGGGAAAGGATTGCCGGTCTCCTCCTCGACGCGGCGCTTGTATTCGCCGACGAGATGCTTCCAGTCCTCGGCCGAAAGGTCGGTGTCGAGGGCGAGGCCCTTGCGCTCCTTGTAGACCTCGAGGATGTCCTCGAAATTGTGGTGATCCACGTCGAGGACGACGTTGGAATACATCTGGATGAAGCGGCGGTAGCTGTCGTAGGCGAAGCGCTCGTCGCCCGAGCCCTTGCCGAGAGCGACGACCGTCACGTCGTTCAGACCGAGATTGAGGATCGTGTCCATCATGCCCGGCATGGAGGCGCGGGCGCCGGAGCGCACGGAGACGAGGAGCGGGTTCTCGGCGTCGCCGAAGACCTTGCCGGTGAGGGCGCCGATCTGGGCGAGGCCCGCCTCCACCTGGTCCTTCAGCTCGGCCGGATAGGACCGGCCGTTGGCGTAGTACCAGGTGCAGACCTCGGTGGTGATGGTGAAGCCGGGCGGCACGGGCAGGCCCATGTTGGACATTTCCGCAAGGTTGGCACCCTTGCCGCCGAGCAGGTCGCGCATGCTCGACTGTCCCTCGGCCTTGCCGTCGCCAAAGGTGAAGACCCACTGCGTCATGGTCGGATTCCCGGACTTGTCATGCGCTGCACCGACGCCGGACGGGGCCGATTGCTGCGGCGCGTTTCTTTAGGCGCTTTCGCCCCGCCATTTCAACCGCGCGGCTTCCAGCGCGCCCGCGTCGACGATGATGACGCTTCGATGAAGGCTGGATGAATGCAGTGCGGCACGATTATACTGCGACGCAAGAGGATTGTTCCCCGCCCGTGATCAGCGTCATCATCCCGACCCTCAACGACGAACGCCGGCTGGTGCCGACGCTGGCCTCGCTCGTCTCTGGCGCGGCCGACGGCATCCTCATCGAGGCGGTGATCGCCGACGGCGGGTCCGACGACGGCACGGAGGCGGTGGCGGATGTCGCCGGCTGCCGCTTCCTGCGCGGCCCCGCCGACACGGGCGACCGGCTCGCGGAGGCCGCCGGCGGCGCGAAGGCGCCGTGGCTGATGTTCATCCGCCCTGGGGTCGTGCTGGACGAGGGCTGGATCCGCGACGTCCACGGCTTCCTCGACCAGGTGACGCGGCGCCAGGAGGCACACCGTCGGGCGGCGGCCTTCACCCTCGGCGTGGACGATTACGGCTTCGCGGGGAAGGCCAAGCTGGCGCGGGCGCGCTGGAGGTTCCTGCTCGGCGGCGGAGCGGACCCGCATCAGGGCCTGCTGCTGTCGCGCGATCATTATCGCGCCATCGGCGGCCACAGGCCGGGCTCCGACAGCGAAAGCGCCCTCGCCCGCCGGCTCGGACGCCGGCGGATGGTGATGCTGCGCAGCCGGGCGACGCAGGTCGCCCGGTAGCCCGGCGGTTTCAGGCGGGAAGGCGTTGGGCATATTCGCCCTTGAGGCGCTGCCAGCCGGACCAGAAGGTCTCGCGCGGCTCGCCCGTCATCACGCTCCCCAGCACGTCGAGATGCATGTGCCAGCCGGCCGAGACGTTGAGCATGGACGCGCGGTCGACGAGACGGCGGTGGGTGACGGTGAGCAGGACGTTGTCACCCTGCTGCGTCAGGTCGAAGGCCACCGAGCCCCCTTCCGTGCCCCAGGTGATGACGAGGCGGCGCGGAGGATCGATCTCCAGGATGCGGCCGGCCATGCGATGCTCCTCCGGAAAGCCCTCGGGCCGGCGGCCGGGCGGGTCATCCAGTTCGTCGTTGCGCCAGACGAACTCGAAGGGCGCTCCGGCCTTCGCCTCCATGGCGCCGGCGGCCAGCCATTTGCGCCGGAGGTCGCCGTCGACGAGATAGGACCAGACGCGATCGGCCGGGCCCGGCAGGAGCCGGCGGATGGTGAGGGTCGCGGGCTCGGTGAGCATTCCATAAGGATTGCGGGTGGCGAGATCGGTCATGTCTTGTCTCCTGTCGGGGGTTTCGACCTGTTGCGGGCGTCGTCCTCCCGCAGGAGGCGCTCAAGTTCGTCGAGGCGGCCGGTCCAGAACCGCTGGTAGAAGCCGAGCCATTCATGGGCGCCGGCGAGGGGGCCGGGGGCGAGGCGGCACCAATGCGTCCGGCCGCGCACCTCGCGGGTGATGAGACCCGCCTCCTCCAGCGCCCGGATGTGCTTGGACGCCGCCGCCAGCGACATGGCGAAGGGGGCAGCGAGCTGGCCGATCGTGGTTTCGCCCGCGGCCAGGGTCCGGAGCATGCTCCGCCGCGTGGCGTCGCCGAGGGCGCGGAAGACAATGTCGAGGGAGGCGGAGCTTTGTTCAACCATGCGGTTGAATATCGAGGTTGGTCTTCAGATTATCAACTATACGGTTGAATGTTTTTCGCGCCCCTGGCCGCGTGCCCGCAGGTTAAAGTTTACGTCACGTTATCGAAGTGGAGGCATTCTCATACCCCTCAGGCCGGCAGTGCGAGCCCCCATGCTTCCCTCGCTCGAAAATCCCGTCGAACAGGTCCTCGCTGCGGTGGAGCAATTGCCCCCGGCGGCGCAGCAGGCGCTGGTGACGGGCATTCTCGGCCAGTTCGGACCCGACAGGCCGCGACCCTCGCCGAAGGCGCAGGAACGGCTCGACCGGATCGTGGCCCATCTGCTGCCGCCGATGCCGATCGACCGGCGCGTCTACTTCGCCCGCGCCTTCGGCGCCCTCGACCTCGATCTGCCGCGCACCTTCGCGGCCATCGACAAGGACGAGGAACTGGTGGCGGAAATCTCGCTCGGCCACGCCACGCCCGAGCCCTCGACGATCCTCAGTCTCGGCAAGCAGCGGCGCTACGTCGACACCCGCATCATGGCGGACCGCGAGGACCTGAGCGGGGAGGCCGCAGAGGCCCTGGCCGAGGTGGGCGATGCGCGTACCGTGCGGACGCTCGCCGACAACCGCTTCGTGAAACTGTCGCCGAAGGCCATGTCGCGCATGGTGACGCGCGCCTCGCACGACCCCCAGCTGCAGCAGCAATTGTGCAACAGACCTGAACTCGGCCCGGAGGAGGCGCTGCGCCTCGCGCTGGTGGTGCCGGACAATCTCAAGGCCAGCCTGTTCGAGCGGCTCGACCGCGGTGCCGTGCAGGAGGCCCAGAAGCTCGCCTCGGAGGCGGTGATCGCCAAGGTGCGGCGCATCCGCCTGCTGAAGGACGTGACCGAGAGCGCCGACGACGTACGCCGGGGCCTGAGGGACGGCACCAAGTCGCTGGCGGAAGCGCTGACGGTGCTGGCGGCGACCGATCAGGTCATCCCCGCCCTGGAGATCCTCGGCACGACGCTCGGCATCGAGCGGGAGGCACTGATCACCGCGCTCGCGCGCGGACGCACGGAACCCTTCGAGGCCATGGCCCGCGCCGTGGCGCTGGACGAGAACGTCTTCGTCTCCCTCGTCGGATCGTTCTGCCGCCGCTGGCGCCGGGCGGCGCCCGATCCGCGCGGGCTGCTGCGCCGCTACCGCATGCTGACCGACAAGGAGATCGACGCGGAGCTGGCGCAGCTGCGCGGTCAGGGCGCCAGGCGCGCCACCGGCCGCGTGCCCCCCGCCGAGCCCATCTCCGTGCCGGTGGCGATCGGCTGAGCCGCTCAACCCGTCATTGACGCCGGGCACCGCGGCTGCCACAGCCGCCTCATGACCGCCACACGCCTCCTCCTCCTCGCCGCCGGCCTGATGGGCGCCACGGGCGTCGCCTTTGCGGCGCTGGCCAGCCACGCCTATGCCGGGACGAGCCTCTCCGTCGCCGCGACCATGCTGTCGCTGCATGCGCCCGCCGTCATCGCCGTGGCGATCGGCCGGAAGGCGGGGCTCCTCTCCGACCTTCCCTCGCGCATCGCCGCCTGGGGCCTCGTCGCCGGCACGGCCTTGTTCAGCGGCGACCTCGCCCTGCGAAGCTTCGCCGGCACCGCGCTCTTTCCCATGGCCGCCCCCATCGGCGGCATGATGATGATCGCCTCCTGGCTGGGTGTCGCCCTCGCCGGCACGGTCGGTGGCCGCAGGCCGGACTGAGTCACCGCCGGGACTGCACGGAAGCTGCGCGCCGCTGCCGCTGTTTTGTGCAGGTCGGCGGTGCTAGCCTGCTGCTCCCTTCGGCAGGCAGGCCCCCGTGCAGCACCTCCACCGCGACCGCTACCACTCCCCCGCCTCGGACATCGACGGACGCGCCGCCTGGCTCCGCCTCGCCGTGGCGCTGGCGCTCGGCACGATCGGCGGCGTCGGCATGTGGTCGGTCGTGGTGGTGATGCCGGCGGTGCAGGCCGATTTCGGCATCGGCAGGGGCGAGGCCGCGCTTCCCTATACGCTGGCCATGCTGGGCTTTGCCGGCGGCGGCGTGCTGATGGGGCGGCTCTCCGACCGATTCGGCATCATGGCGCCCGTGATCGGCGGCAGCTTGCTGCTCGGCATCGGCTATGCCCTGGCCGCCGTGGCACCCTCGATCCTCGTCTTCGCCCTGGCGCACGGCCTGCTCATCGGCCTCGGCTCGGCGGCCGTCTTCGGCCCGCTCCTCGCCCATGTCTCCTTCTGGTTCGACCGGCGGCGCGGCATCGCCGTGGCCATCGCAGCCTCCGGCAACTATCTCGCCGGCGCAATCTGGCCGCAGATCGTCCGGTTCAGCCTCGACAGCCTCGGCTGGCGCGCGACCCATCTCGTCATCGCCGTCGCCGTGGTGGTGATGATGGTGCCGCTCGCCCTCCTGCTGCGCCGCCGACCGCCGGTGGCCGAGGTCGGGTCCACCACCCTCGCCCGCTCCGCCAGCCCGGCCGCGCTCGGCCTCTCGCCGAACATGCTGACGGTGCTGCTCGCCATTGCCGGCATCGCCTGCTGCGTGGCCATGTCCATGCCGCAGGTTCATATCGTCGCCTATTGCGCCGATCTCGGCTACGGCGTGGCGCGGGGTTCGGAAATGCTGTCGCTGATGCTGGCCTTCGGCATCATCAGCCGCGTCGCCTCGGGCTTCGTCGCCGACCGGATCGGCGGGCTCGCCACCCTGCTGCTCGGCTCGACCCTGCAGGGCCTCGCCCTCGTCCTCTTCCTCACCTCGGACGCGCTGACGCCGCTCTACATCTTCTCGATCCTGTTCGGCCTGTTCCAGGGCGGCATCGTGCCGAGCTACGCCATCATCGTCCGCGAATATTTCGCGCCGGGCGAGGCCGGCACCCGCGTCGGCATCGCGCTCATGGCGACGCTGCTCGGCATGGCCTTCGGCGGATGGATTTCCGGCGTGATCTACGACATCACCCGCTCCTACCAGGCAGCCTTCGTCAACGGCATCCTGTGGAACCTCGTGAACCTGGCCATCGTTGGGTGGCTGCTGATGAGGCGGGAGCGTCTGGCCAGGGCCTGAACCTCTCGACGTCGGCGGGCCCCGCGCCCC
>JAEZGJ010000305.1 GCA_023416965.1 Pseudomonadota bacterium
GAGCGAAGCGAGCCTCGAAGGACGCAATTCCGCAGGGCCGCCCATACGGGCTTCGTTCACGCACCGCCATCAACAGGCTCTTCCCATGGATTTCGACCTGACCGAAGAACAGCAGCTCCTCAAGGACTCGGTGGAGGGCTTCCTCGCCGACACCTATGACTTCGAGAGCCGCAAGAAAATCGCCGCGCTGCCCGGTGGCTGGAGCCCCGAGGTCTGGGCGAAGTTCGCCGAACTCGGCCTTCTCGGCCTGCCCTTCGCGGAGGAGGACGGCGGCTTCGGCGGCGGCGCGGTAGAGACCATGCTGCTGGCCGAGAGCTTCGGCAAATATCTCGTGCTCGAGCCCTATCTCGCCACCGTCATTCTCGGCGGCGGCGTGCTGAAGCGGGCCGGTTCCGCCGAGCAGAAGGCGGAACACATCGGCGCCATCGCCGAGGGCTCGCGCACCTTTGCGTTGGCCACGACGGAGCGGCACTCGCGCTACGACCTCTTCGACGTCACGACGACGGCGAAGAAGGACGGCGGCTCATGGGTGCTGGACGGCGAGAAGGCCGTCGTCGTCAACGGCGGCACGGCCGACCGGATCATCGTCTCGGCCCGCACGGCGGGCGCGCGGCGCGACCGCGGCGGCATCGGCCTCTTCATGGTGCCGGGCGACGCTTCGGGATTGTCGCGGCGCTCCTCGCCGACGCAGGACGGCACCCACGCCGCGGAGATCAGCCTGTCGGGCGTGAGGGTCGAGGCCGCTGATGTCATCGGCGATCCCGAGGGCGGGCTTCCCGTCCTCGAGGCGGTGGCGGACGAGGCCATCGCGGCGCTCTGCGCCGAGGCCGTCGGCGCGATGGGCGAACTGACCGACGTGACCGTCGACTACCTCAAGCAGCGCAAGCAGTTCGGCATCAATATCGGCTCCTTCCAGGCGCTGCAGCACCGCGCGGCCGAGATGTTCGTCGCGCTGGAACAGGCGCGCTCCATGGCCATGTTTGCGGCCATGACGGCGGCGACCGAGGATGCGACGGAGCGGCGGGCGCTCGCCTCCGCCGCCAAGGTGCAGATCGGCCGCTCGGCGAAGTTCATCGGCCAGCAGGGCATCCAGCTCCACGGCGGCATCGGCATGACGATGGAGTACAAGGCCGGCCACTATTTCAAGCGGCTGACCATGATCGACACACTGTTCGGCGATGCCGACCACCACCTTTCGGAGGTCGCTTGCTACGGGCAGCTCGTCTCCGCCGCCTGACCGTCTCGTTCATCCGCAAAGAACCCGGGCCCGTCGCGAGAAAAAAATCGCGGCGGGCCCGAACCTTTTTCCCGCGGGGCGCAACCCATGGAGGACCGGGGCGGACGAGCCCCAACGAACCGAAAGGACCCTCGCCATGAACCGCATCAAGACCCTCGCCATCGCCGCCCTCGCCGTCGCCACCGTCTCGGTCGGCGTCGCCTCCCAGGCCGAGGCCGGCCCGTTCCACCGCCGCCACATCGGCTGGGGCGTCGGTGCCCTCGCCACCGGCCTCGTCGTCGGCGGTGCCATCGCCGCCGCCAACTCCCGGGCCTACGCCTCCGAGTGCTACCTGACCCGCCGCTGGGTCGACGGTCCCTACGGCCCGGAGCGCCGCACCATCCGCGTCTGCGAGTGATCGGTCCCCATCATCCTCGCAACCAGCAGGACCCCGGTCGCAAGACCGGGGTTCTCGCGTTTGGTGATCCGCCACGATCTGTCAGCAGCCGCCGGTCGTAAGCCTCACAAGGGTCGACGGAACACCGCGACTGGGTCACATTGGCCGTCCATCGTCCCCAACCGCTTTTCCAAGTCGTCCCGCGCGCCGCCGCCGTCGGGGCGACGCCCCTTTCGTTCGGACAATCCATTTCATGCTGCGCTATCTGGAAACCCGCATCGACCCGGTCGCCAATCCCCCGCATGGCGGGCCGCCGGCCGGCCTTCTCGCCTTCTTCTGGTATTTCATCGCGCAGGCGAAGTGGCTCTTCGCTGCGCTCTTCGTCGTCGGCATGCTGGCGGCGGTGGTGGAGACCGCCATTCCCTATTTCATCGGCCGGCTGGTGGCGATCCTCACCGAGACGCCGCGCGACCAGCTCTTCACGGTGGCGGGGCCGACCTTCGCCGCCATGCTGTTGGTGGTGCTGGTGCTGCGGCCGCTGGTGCTGTTCCTGCAACGGGCGATCTCCAACCACGGCATTTCCGGTCCGCTCAACACGCTGACCCGCTGGCAGAGCCACCATCACGTCATCCGCCAGTCCCTCGGCTTCTTCCAGAACGACTTTGCCGGGCGCATCGCCAATCACGTCATGCAGGCCGGCAGCGGCGTGAGGGAAACGGCGCTGGCCACCATGCGATCGGTGCTGCACATCCTGTTCTACGGGGTGGCGGCGACCGGCCTGATGATGGCGCAGGACTGGCGCCTGGCGCTGCCCATCCTCGTCTGGTTCCTGCTCTACGTGACGCTGCTGACCGCGCTCGTGCCGCGGCTGCGGGAAAAGGCGCGCACCGCCTCGGCCAAGCGCTCGGCGGTGACGGGCAAGGTGGTGGACGGCTACACCAACATCCAGACGGTGAAGCTCTTCGCGCGGACCGCCGACGAGGACCGCTACATCCGCGACAGCATGATGGAGATGAATGCGGCGTTCCTCGCCCAGCACCGCATCAACACGCTGTTCACGGTGCTGCTCAATCTCCTCAACGCCGCGCTGCTCGCCACGGTGGGGACGCTGGCGGTGGTGTTCTGGCAGGCGGGACGGGTCGATATCGGGACGGTGGCCATGGTGCTGCCGCTCACCATCCAGATCATCAGCATGTCGGGATGGGTGGCGGCGGAGATCCAGGGCATCTTCGAGAATGTCGGCGTGGTGCAGGAGAGCATGGGATCGATCGCGCGGCCGCTCGCCATGCAGGACGCGCCGGGGGCCGGGCCGCTCGCGGTGAGCGGCGGGGAGATCGTCTTCGACCACGTCACCTTCGGATACGGCCGGGCCGACCTGCCGGTGATCCGCGACCTGTCGCTGACCGTCCGGCCCGGCGAGAAGGTCGGCCTCGTCGGCCGCTCCGGCGCCGGCAAGTCGACGCTCGTCAACCTGCTGCTGCGCTTCCACGACGTGGAGAAGGGCGTCATCCGCGTCGATGGCCAGGACGTGCAGGCCGTGACGCAGGAAAGCCTCAGGCAGGCGATCTCCGTGGTGACGCAGGACACCTCGCTGCTGCACCGCTCCATCCGCGACAACATCCTCTACGGCAGGGCAGGGGCGAGCGAGGCGATGATGGAGGCGGCCGCGGCGCGCGCCCATGCCGACGCCTTCATCCCGCTCCTCAAGGACGTCAACGGGCGCACCGGCTACGACGCCCATGTGGGAGAGCGCGGCGTCAAGCTGTCGGGCGGCCAGCGCCAGCGCATCGCCATCGCCCGCGTCATCCTCAAGGACGCGCCCATCCTCATCCTCGACGAGGCGACGGCGGCCCTCGACAGCGAGGTGGAGGCGGCGATCCAGGACAGCCTCGGCGAACTCATGGCGGGCAAGACCGTGATCGCCATCGCCCACCGCCTGTCGACGCTGCAGATCATGGACCGTCTGGTCGTTCTGGACGGCGGCCGCATCGTCGAGGAGGGGACGCACGAGGGGCTGCTGGCGAAGGGCGGTCTCTACGCTCAGCTCTGGGCGCGGCAGTCCGGCGGCTTTCTCCTCGAGCCGCGGCAGGCCGCCGAGTAGCAGGCCCGTTGCCGCAGCCTGCGGCAAAATGCTGCGCGCCAAAGGGCATCATGCCTTCCGCGCCATCAGATGGCCCCGCTGCCGTGGACAGCGCGCGAATCCGCGTTGACTTCCGCATCTGAAAACGCTCCGATCCCCGCTTCGCGCGCCGGAGGGACAATCCGGCCCGACCAGAGTGGCTCGCCCAGCACGTTTGCGAGGAGTGATTGCGATGAACGAGACCGAAATCCACGGCATGGTCGCCGAGGTGAAGGAGGGCAAGCTCTCCCGCCGTGGCTTCATGCAGCGTCTGGCCGCTTTCGGCGTCGCGGCGCCCACGGCCTGGCACATCCTGGACTTCCACGGCGTGGCGCAAGCGCAGACGCTGACCCCCTACAAGCCGACCAAGGCCGGCGGCGGCGGGCCGCTCAAGATCCTGCTCTGGCAGGCCCCGACCCTGCTCAACCCGCATTTCGCCATCGGCACCAAGGACCAGGAGGGTTCGCGCGTCTTCTACGAGCCGCTCGCCGGCTGGGACAACGAGGGCAACCTCGTGCCGTTCCTCGCCGCCGAAATCCCGAGCCGGGAGAACGGCTCCGTCTCGGCCGACGGCCTGTCCGTCACCTGGAAGCTGAAGCCGAACGTCAAATGGCATGACGGCAAGCCCTTCACCGCCGAAGACTGCCTCTTCACGGCCGCCTATGCCGCCGATCCGGCGACCGCCGCCACGACGATCGGTACCTACAAGGACATCAAGGTCGAGAAGATCGACGACCTGACCATCAAGATCACCTTCCCCAAGCCGACCCCGTTCTGGGCGGACGCCTTCGTCGGCGCCGCCGGCATGGTCCTGCCCAAGCACGTCTTCGAGCCGTTCAAGGGCGCCGCCTCGCGCGATGCGCCGGCCAACCTGAAGCCGGTCGGCACCAGCGCCTACAAGTTCATCGACTTCAAGCCGGGTGACATCCTGCGCGGCGAGCGCAACCCCGACTACCACGTTCCCAACCAGCCCTATTTCGACACGGTCGAGGTGAAGGGTGGCGGCGACGCCGTCTCGGCGGCCCGCGCCGTCATCCAGACGGGCGAGTTCGACTATGCGTGGAACATGCAGGTGGAGGACGAGATCCTCCTGCGCATGGAGCGCGGCGGCCGCGGCAAGGCCATCCCGGTCTCCAGCGGCAATATCGAGTTCATCATGCTGAACACGACCGATCCGTGGACCGAGGTCGACGGCGAGCGTTCGAGCGTGAAGACCAAGCATCCGACGCTGACCGATCCGGCCGTGCGCCAGGCCATCAACCTGCTGATCGACCGCGACTCGGTGCAGAAGTTCATCTACGGCCGTGGCGGCAAGGCGACGGCGAACTTCGTCAATGCCCCGCCGCGCTACGTCTCGCCGAACATGAAATACGAGTTCAGCATCGACAAGGCGAACAAGATCCTCGACGACGCCGGCTGGGTGCGCGGCTCCGACGGCATCCGCGCCAAGGACGGCAAGAAGCTGAAGTTCGTCTACCAGACCTCGATCAACGCCCCGCGCCAGAAGAACCAGGCGATCGTCAAGCAGGCCGCCCAGCGCGCCGGCATCGACATCGAGCTGAAGTCGGTGACCGCGTCGGTGTTCTTCTCCTCGGACGTCGCCAATCCGGACACCTACTCGAAGTTCTACTGCGACATCCAGATGTACACGACCACCATGCTCCAGCCGGACCCGGAGCGGTTCATGCTGCAGCTGGTCTCGTGGGAAATCGCCAACAAGGAGAACAAGTGGCAGGGGCGGAACATCTCGCGCTATTCCAGCAAGGAGGCGGACGACGCCTTCCGCGAGGCGCAGAACTCGCTCGACCCGGCCCGCCGCACGGCGCTGTTCATCAAGATGAACGACATCTTCTGCGGCGAGAACATCCTCGTGCCGGTTCTGGCCCGCACCCGCATGGCGGCCTCCAGCAACAACCTCCTCGTCCAGCCCAGCGGCTGGGACCTGGATCTGTGGATGCTGAACGCGTGGTTCCGGCCCTGACGCCATCCGGCGTCAGGTCCCGCTCAAGAGGAACCAGGCACAGACTCCATGGGTACCTATCTCGTCCGGCGATTGCTCATCGCCCTTCCGAGCCTGCTCGGCATCAGCGTCGTGCTCTTTACGGTGCTGGCGCTGGCCCCCGGCGATCCCTTCGAGGAGATGGCCACCAACCCGAACATCCCTCCCGAAGTGCGTCTCGCACTCCGGGAGAAGTTCGGCATCGATGATCCGGTCTACATCCGCTACATCCGCTGGCTGACGGCGATGCTGCAGGGCGACTGGGGGTTCTCCTTCGCCAGCCGCGTCAATGTCGACACCCTGATCCTGCAGCGCCTGCCGGCGACGATCTTCGTCATCGGCTCGTCGCAGCTCCTGGCGCTGGCGATCGCCCTGCCGGTCGGCATCTATGCGGCGACGCGGCCCTATTCGATCTTCGACCAGATCGCCAACACCTTCGCCTTCATCGGCTTCTCGCTGCCGACCTTCTTCACCGGCCTGCTCTTCATCCTGGTCTTCTCGATCTGGCTGGACTGGCTTCCCTTCGTGTTCCGCACCGACATCGACGCCACGGGGTGGCGCTGGTACTGGGAGCAGATCAGGCAGGCCATCATGCCGGTCATGGTCCTCGGCCTGTTCCAGGCGGCGTCCTACACCCGCTACGTGCGCTCAGCCGTGCTCGACGTCATCCGTCTCGACTTCGTCACCACGGCGCGCGCCAAGGGGCTGGGCGAGAAGACGGTCATCGTGCGCCACGTGGTGCGCAACGCGCTGATCCCCGTCGTCACGCTGGTGGCGCTGCAGATGCCCACCGTCTTCGGCGGCGCCATCGTCACTGAGCAGATCTTCCGCATCCCGGGAATCGGCTCGCTGCTGATCAGCGCGATCCTCGCCAACGACACCCCTGTCATCATGGCGGTGACCTTCGTCTTCGCCTGTCTCGTCGTGACCTTCAACCTGATTGCAGATGTCCTCTATGGCTGGCTCGACCCCCGCATCGCCTTCCGCTGATCCGGCGGTGGCCGAGATCGGAGCCGTCGTCACCGCCGAGCACGTCTCGCCGTGGGTCGACGCCTGGCGCAAGTTCCGTCGTCACAAACTGGCGGTGGCGAGCAGCATCGCGCTTCTCACCATCATCGTGGCGGTGATCGTCGGGCCGTGGCTGTGGCCCGTGTCGATCAACGACATCGACTTCACCGCGCGGCTTCAGCCCCCGTCCCGGTCCCATCCCTTCGGGACGGACGATCTCGGCCAGGACCTGCTGGCGCGCATGATCTATGGCGGGCGCATCTCGCTCGCCGTGGGCCTCGCCGCCATGCTGGTGGCCATCATCGTCGGCGTGATCATCGGCGCCATCGCGGGCATTTCCCGCGGCAGCGTCGACACGGCGCTGATGTGGGTGACGGACCTGTTCCTGTCGCTGCCGCAATTGCCGCTGCTGCTGCTGATCATCTACCTGTTCCGCGACGCGCTGAAGGACATCTTCGGCGTCGAGATGGGCGTGTTCATCCTGATCGTCGTCGTCATCGGCGGCCTCAGATGGATGCCCGTGGCCCGCCTCGTCCGCGCCCAGTTCCTGTCGCTGCGCGAGAAGGAATTCGTCGAGGCCGCCCAGGCTCTCGGGGCCTCGAAGTCGCGCCAGGTGATCCGGCACATCCTGCCGAACGCGATGGGACCAGTCATCGTCGCCGCCACCATCGACGTCGCTGCGGCCATCATCGCGGAATCGACGCTGTCCTTCCTCGGCCTCGGCTTCCCGCCTGACATTCCGACCTGGGGACGCCTCCTGTTCGACGCCAAGGACTTCCTCGATTATGCGCCCCATTGGGCGCTGTTCCCGGGGGCGGCGATCTTCATCACCGTTCTGGCCATCAACTTCATCGGCGACGGCCTGCGCGACACGTTCGATCCCCGCCGGGTGCTCTAGACCCGGACGACAGCGCATACTGGCCGCCGCCCACCCCCCCGGGC
>JAEZGJ010000013.1 GCA_023416965.1 Pseudomonadota bacterium
TCGCCGACCTGAAGGGCCGGCGCGTCGGCGTGCTCGGCCGCGGGCCGGCCAACCGCGCGCTCTTCGCCACGCTCGCCGCCTATCACGGCCTCGACGCCGCCAGCGTCACCGTGGTGCCCTTCGGCGAACTCGGGGAGATCGCGACCCAGACGCGGGCCCAGCCTGTCGACGCCATCTTCATGGCCCCGCCGCGCGGCGACCAGCTGGTCGGGGCGGCCCTCGGCGCCGTCGCCTGTCCGCCCGATCGCACCATCGCCGTGGTGCCGCTGGCTGAGGGCAGCGTCTTCCAGGCCCGCAACCGCATCTTCTCCTCGGCCGAGCTCGTCGCCGGCGAATTCGCCGCCAATCCCGCCCTGCCGGCCGAGGCCATGGCGACGCTCGCCTTCCCCTCCATCCTGGTCGCCCGCCGCGGGCTGCCGAACGACACGGTGGAGGAGTTCATCAAGCAGCTCTTCAATCTGCGCCACGGGCTCATGGCGCAGTTTCCGGCGGCGGCGCGCATCGAGGCCCTGCCCACCGACCGCGGCTCCGCCTTCACCCTCCATCCGGGCGCCGCCGCCTATTACGACGGCGAGACCAAGAGCTTCTTCGAGCGCTACGAAATCCTCATCTACGTGCTCCTCTTCGGCTTCAGCGGCATTCTCTCGGCGCTGGTCTGGCTCTGGCGCTCCCTGTTCCCGACCCGCCGCCTGCTGGTCCACGAGGAGCACGGTGCCTTCGAGGGCCTGATCGAGAGGGCACGTCATGCCGGCACGCCCGAGGAACTCGACGCTCTCGTGGCTGAGATGGACGCGCTGCTCGCCACCCTGTCGCGCAACATGCTCGACGGCCGCATCGACCTGGAGCTGAAGCCGGCCTTCGACATCCTCAGCGAGCGGCTGGACACGGCCATTGCGCAGCGCCGCGCTGCCCTGGCGCAGCCCTCCTGCGAACCCGCCGAGCCGTCCGGGACGCCCGCCGCTCCCTCCATCCCGCAGGCTCCGGGCGGGCCGTGACCTGCCGCGCTGCGTCACGGTGCGTCAACTCACCGTTGGCAATGACCACCGAAGCGCTTTAGATGGGGCAGTTGCACGCGGGCACCCGCGCGCGCGAGCAGGCATGGCGAGGCAGAATGAGCGATCACGAAGCCGCGGATGCGAAATCCCTCCCGCCCCTCCTGGACCGTGAGACCGCCCTGAGTCGGGCCGAAGCGCGTCTCGCCTCCATCGCCCATCTCCCCGGTGACGACTTCCTCTACGCCGCGCTCGAGGCCCTGTCCGGCGATCTCGGCGTCGACTGCACCTTCGTCTCCGTGGTGGACGAGAGGTCGCTGGAGCGGGCGCGCACCGTCGCGGTGGTTCAGGGCGGGGAGCGCCGGCCCAATTTCACCTATGACCTCGCCGGCACACCCTGCTCCGACATCGTGGCGGGTGCCTCCTGCTTCCATCCCCGCGGGGTCGCCGCCCTGTTTCCCCGGGACGAACTCCTCGCCGCCATGGGGGCCGAGGCCTATTGGGGCGCGCCCTTGCGCTCGGCGCGAGGCGATGCCATCGGCCTCGTTGCCCTCGTCCACACCGCGCCGATGGAGGAGACGCCGGCCCTCCGGCAGGTCCTGCAGCTCTATGCGGGCCGCATCGGCGCCCATCTCGAGCGGACCGTGTCGCAGTCGGTCAACGAGCGGCTGGGGCGCATCGTCGAGGAATCGGCGAGCGAGGTCTATATCTTCGACGTCGCCTCCTACCGGTTCATCCTGGTCAACAAGGGCGCCCGCGACAATCTCGGCTACTCGCTGGACGAACTGCGCCTCAAGACGCCCTGGGACCTGAAGCCGAAATTCTCGCGCGAGGAATTCATCGCCTATGTGGCCCCGCTCCTCAGCGGCGAGGTCCCGCGTCTCGACTTCGAGACGGTCCATTGCCGGAAGGACGGCACCTGCTACGACGTCGACGTCAAGCTGCAGCTTCTCGACTTCGGCGGCGAGAGGGTCTTCTTCGCCGCCATCCAGGACGTCACCTCGCGCAAGGCGGCCGAGGAGGCCCTGCGGCAGACGACGCGCCGCCTCAATGCCATCCTCAACAACACGAGCATGGCGGTGTTCATGATGGACGAGCGCCAGCACTGTGCCTTCATGAACGAGGCAGCCGAGAAGCTGACCGGTTTCCGCTTCCACGAGACGCAGGGCCGGCCCCTGCACGATGTCATCCATCACACCTATCCCGACGGGCGGCCCTTCCCGCTGTGCGAATGCGCCATCGACCGCGCGTTCCCCGAGAGGAGCCGGGTCCAGGGCGAGGATGTCTTCATCCACAAGGAGGGCCACTTCTATCCGGTCGGCTACACCGCCTCGCCGATCTGCGACGAGGTGGGCACGCCCATCGGCACCGTCATCGAGGTGCGCAACATCGAGGAGGAACTGAGGAGCCGCGAGGCCCTGGCTTCCTTCCACGAACTGCTCCAATCCAAGGTGGACGAGGCGATCGCCCAGCGCGAGAAGGCGGAGGCGGAACTGCGCCAGTCGCAGAAGATGGAAGCGGTCGGCAAGCTCACCGGCGGCATCGCCCACGACTTCAACAACCTGCTGCAGATCATCGGCGGCAATCTCCAGCTCCTGCAGAAGGATCTCTCCGGCAACGCCAAGGCCGAACGGCGTCTCGACCTCGCCCTGACCGGCGTGAGCCGCGGCGCCAAGCTCGCCGCCCAGCTCCTCGCCTTCGGCCGGCGCCAGCCGCTGGCCCCCAAGGTCGTCAATCTCGGCCGCCTGGTGCGCGGTCTCGACGACCTGCTGCGCCGCGCCCTCGGCGAGTCGATCGAGATCGAGACCGTGATCTCGGGCGGGTTGTGGAACACGCTGGTCGATCCCGTCCAGCTCGAAAACGCGCTGCTCAACCTCGCCATCAACGCCCGCGACGCCATGAGCGGCCAGGGCAAGCTGACCATCGAGAGCGGCAATGCCTATCTCGACGAGAAATATGCCCGCCAGTTCGAGGACGTGAAGCCCGGCCAGTACGTCGTCCTGGCCGTGACCGACACGGGGACGGGCATTCCGCCCGAGATCATCGGGCAGGTCTTCGAGCCCTTCTTCACCACCAAGCCGGAGGGGCAGGGCACGGGCCTCGGGCTCAGCATGGTCTATGGCCTCGTCAAGCAGTCCGGCGGCCACATCAAGATCTACAGCGAGCCGGGCGAGGGCACCACGGTGCGCCTCTATTTCCCCCGCGACGTCAGCGAGGAGGACGTCATCGCCGCCCCCGCCACCGGCGGCATGGCCGAGGGCGGCTCCGAGACCATCCTGGTGGTGGAGGACGACGAGGCGGTGCGCACGACGGCGGTCGAACTGCTCGGCGAACTCGGCTACCGCGTCCTCACCGCCAAGGACGCCGACGCGGCCTGGGCCATCGTCGAGAGCGGCCTCGCCATCGACCTCCTGTTCACCGACGTGGTCATGCCGGGCAAGCTCAGGAGCCCGGAACTGGCGCGCAAGGCGCAGATCCGGCTGCCGCATCTCGCCGTGCTCTTCACCTCCGGCTACACCCAGAACGCCATCGTCCACGGCGGCCGCTTGGACGAGGGGGTCGAGCTCCTCAGCAAGCCGTATACGCGCGAGGAGCTCGCCCACAAGGTGCGCCAGGTTCTCGCCCGCAGCCGGCGGGAGCGGCCTTCCGAGCCGGCCCGCGCCGATTCCGCGGCGGCCCCCGCGATCGCCGTGGGCGAGCGGCTGAACCTGCTGCTGCTCGAGGACGAGGCCCTGGTCCGGATGGCCCTGGTCGACATGCTGGAGGATCTCGGCCACTCCTCCGCCGAGGCCGGCAAGATCGCCGAGGCGCGGCAGAAGATGGCGTCCGGCTCCTTCGACGTGCTGATCGCCGACGTCAATCTGCCCGACGGGTCGGGCAAGGATTTCGCCGTCGAGGTGCGCACCCGCTACCCGGAAACGGCGGTGATCATCGCCTCCGGAGACGACAGCGCCGCCGCCGGTGCCGACGGCTTCGTCCAGTTGCCGAAGCCCTATGACGATCACATGCTCGTGGAAGCGCTCGAGCGCGCCCTGCGGCAGGTGCGCTGAGGAGGCGTCATTGTCCGGCCTGTGCGGCCCCAACCGCCCCGGCGTGCTCCGCCTCGCCGCCGGCCTCTGCCACGCCCGCTGCTGGAACTTCGCTGCCCTGCAACCGTTGGTCATCTCTGATCAGGTGCCGGGTACGCATGACTGAGGATCACCATTTTCTGGCTGGCGGGGGTCAGATGGGGGCGCTGATGCGCAGCCATGACTGGGCCGCGACCCCGTTCGGTCCCGCTGCGGACTGGCCGGCCGAGCTGAAGGTCATCGCCGCCTTCGTCCTCGCCAGCCCTCAGCCGATGATGGTCTGGTGGGGTCCCGACCTCCTGCAGATCTACAACGATGCCTTCGCCGCGCTCATGGGCCCGGAGCGCCACCCCGGCGCCTTCGCCGCCGCAGCCCGCGACAGCTGGGGCGAGATCTGGGAGACCCTGGGGCCGCAGGTCACCCATGTCCTCGGGGGAGGGCAGCCGGACTGGAACGAGGAACAGCTCGTCCAGATCACCAGGCACGGCATGCGGCGGAGCCTCTGGTGGACCTACGGCTTCTCGCCCGTCATGGCCGGTGGGGCCGTCGCCGGCGTGGTCCTGTCCTGCCAGGAGGTCACCGCCCGCCAGCGCCTCACCCATCGCATCCGCCAGCAGTCGGAGCGCCTGCAGCAGCTCTTCGAACAGGCTCCGGGCTTCATCGCCATCCTGACCGGCCCGCAGCACGTGGTGCAGTTCGCCAACGCGGCCTACCGGGCTCTCGTCGGGGACCGCCCGCTGATCGGCCGGACGGTCGCCGACATCCTTCCGGAGGCCTCCAACCAAAGCTTCCTGGACCGGCTCGACGAGGTCTACCGCACCGGCGAGCCCCATCTCGGCAACCGCGTGCCGCTGACCCTGGTCGACGGCGAGGGGGCCCGGCAGGATTTCGTCCTGGACTTCATCTACCAGCCGATCGTCGAGGACGACGGCCAGATCTCCGGAATCTTCGTCCAGGGCCACGACGTGACCGCCCATGCCATCGCCGAGAAGAACCTGACCCTGATCAACCACGAGCTGAAGCACCGCGTGAAGAACACGCTCGCGGTGACCACCGGCATCGTCAACCAGACCTTGCGCAACCGCGGCAATGACGAACTGCTGGCGACGCTGCGCGCCCGCATCAGCGCCTATGCGCGCGCCCACGACATCCTCGCGCCGCAGACCTGGGCGACCGGCACGGTGCGCGGCGCCGTCACCTCCGCCATCCAGTCATTCCAGACCCAGGGCGGCCGGTTCACTCTGGAGGGGCCAGACGTCACGCTGGGGTCCCGTCAGGTGCTGTCCCTGTCCCTCGCCGTCCACGAACTCGCGGTCAATGCGCGCCGCTACGGGGCGCTGTCACAGCCGACGGGGCGGGTCGACATCCGCTGGGTGCTCCACGATCCGGAGGGAGAGCCCAAATTCGAGTTCTCCTGGCAGGAGACCGGCGGCCCGCCCTGTTCGGAGCCGGAGCGCCACGGCTTCGGCCTGCACCTCGTCTCGCGCGTGCTGGCCGGCGATTTCGACGCGACCACCTCCATCGCCTTCCCGGCCTCCGGCATGACCTTCACCATGCTGGCGCTCGGCCCGTCCCTGCGCCCCCCCGATCCGGACGGCTTCTTCGCCAAGCTTTAGCCGGCAAGGTCCGGCTAGGAACCCTGGTGCGGATCAGGCGTAGGACCAAAGGCCGGCCTCCGGAGGTCCCGATGTCATATGCCCGCTTCCTCGCCATGGTGGCGACCTCGACCGTGGTCATGTTCGGCCTGATGTATCTCAACGTCTGGTCGCTCGATCACGTCTTCTACAGCCAGACCCGCACCTGGATGGCGCTGCTCATGGGAGCCGCCATGGCCATCGTGATGCTGGGATTCATGTGGAGCATGTACAGGAACAGGAACGCCAATTTCGCGATCCTGGGGGCCAGCGTCGCCGTCTTCGCCGGCGCTTTGTGGCTGGTGCGCACCCAGGAGACCGTCTCCGACGTCGCCTATATGAAAGCCATGGTCCCGCACCACTCCATCGCCATTCTCACCAGCCGCCATGCTCATATCCGCGATCCCCGGGTCCGGCGCCTCGCCGACGCGATCATCTCCGCGCAGGTCCGGGAGATCGGCGAGATGAAGGAACTGATCGCCGCCCTGGAAAGGCAGCCGACCCCGCCCGGCGCACCCGATCTGCCGCCGGCGCCGAGCCAAGGGCAGGCGGGCTCTGGCGCGGTTACCGCCGCAGCGCCACGCTGAGCGTGCCGTCGCTCTCCAGGATGACGGCCTCGGCCTCATCGACGCCGAGGCCGCCCGCAGCACGGATCGCGCTCAGCGCCTCGTCCCGCGTCACCCGCTCGCGCTTCAAGGCGCCGTCGCAGAAGCGGCCGTCCCGCACCAGCAGCGCCGGTTCCGACCGGACGAGTGAGGCGAACCGGCCGGACCGGACCGAAGCATAGGTGACGATGAGTTGCAGGATGATCAACAGGGCGAGAGCAGCCGCCCCTTCTGCCAGCGCGATGGATTCCTGCAGCAGGATCGCTGACAGCGTCGAGCCCAGAGCCACGGTCACCACGAGGTCGAAGGCGTTGAGCTTGGCGAGCGTCCTCTTGCCGGAGATGCGCAGGAACAGGACGAGGGTCCCATAGGCGAGGGTCCCCACCACCAGGGTCCGGATGATGCCGGACCAGTTCTGGAACACCATGCCGCCGAGATCCATCATCGTTCCTCTCACCGTTCGCCGCCGCGCGCCCGATCGGGCTCCCTGCTCCGGAACCGCCCTCCCGGACCTGGCGTTCCCATAGAGCAAGGCCGCCGCATCCCCGCGGGGCTGACGGAGGACGCGAGAATGTCTGGAGGACAGAGCAGCGGGACCGGGGCGATGACCGAGCTCGATGACGAGAAGGTGAGGAAGGACGACATCCTCAGCAACCGCGACAAGGCCCAGAGGCGGCCCGGCCAGAGCCTCGACAGCAAGGGTGTCCAGGTCGACGAATACAAGGACACGCCGGCGAACCGCCGCCCGCCGCGGGAGGACTGACGCAGGGGGGATGCGCCGGCCTGCGGCGCATCCCGGGCTGCGTCAGCCGCGCTGCCGCAGCCGCAGCATCATGGTGTCGAAGGAATATTCCGCCACCTGCCACCACAGATATTCCTCGTTGCGGAACGCACGCATGTGCTCGTAGATCCGCTTGAAGTCGGCATTGGCGGCCGAGAGCTCGGCATAGATGTCGTTGGCCGCCTTGTAGGCCGCATCGAGGATTTCGGCGCTGAAGGGGCGAAGCTGCGCGCCGGCCGCCACCAGACGCCTGAGCGCGGCGGGATTGCGGGCATCGTAGATCGCCGTCATGTCGAGATTGTTGGCGGCAGCCGCATTGTTGAAGATCTGCTGGTAGGACTTCGGCAGCGCGTTCCACTTGTCGGTGCCGATCCAGTAATGGACGGTCGGCGCGCCTTCCCAGAAGCCGGGATAGTAGTAGTACGGCGCCACCCGCACGAAGGCGAGCTTCTCGTCGTCATAGGGACCGACCCACTCGGCCGCGTCGATCACGCCGCGCTCCAGCGAGGAATAGGTGTCGCCGCCGGGAATCTGCTGCGGCACGACGCCGAGCCTCGCGACCACCTGGCCGGCCAGGCCGGCGATACGGAACTTCAGCCCCTTCAGGTCCTCCAGCGTGCGGACCTCCTTGCGGAACCAGCCGCCCATCTGCGTGCCGGTATTACCGCCCGGAACGGTGTGGACGTTGTATTTCTTGACGTAGTCGTTGACGAGCTGCTGCCCGCCGCCCTGGTAGAGCCACGCGTTGCGCTGGCGCACGTTCATGATGAAGGGCACGTCCGCCATGAGCGCGAGGACCGGGTCCTTGCCGACGAAATAATAGCCCGGCGACTGGCACATCTCGATCGTGCCGGCCGAGACGGCGTCGAGCGTCTGGAAGGCGCCGACGATCTCACCCGCCGCGAAGCACTGGATCTTGAAGCGCCCGTCGGTCGCCTCGGCGATCTGCTTCGTCATCGTGTCGAGCGGGCCGTAGAGCGCGTCCAGCGATTTGGGGAAGGAGGAGGCGCAGCGCCAGCTGACCTCCGGCATGGTCTGTGCGATGGCGGGCGCCGCGACCGCCGCCCCGGCGACGCCTGCGGCGCCACCGGCCATGAATGTCCTGCGCTTCATGTCATTCCTCCATCTCCGTCCGCGTTTGTGATTGTGCTGCGGATCGCGGGGCTTTCCCCGTCACGGAAGACTAGACCCTGGCGAGGTGCCGGCGGGATGGCGCCAGCGAATGGAGGACATGCACGGACAAAACGCGGCGTTTCGATGTGGTTTGCGGCGGGCCGGGCCGGTGGCCTGCCCGCCGCAGATGGCCGTCACTCCTCGAGCGAGAAGCCGGAAGCCTTGACGATCGGCTCCCAGGTCTTGCGGGCCTGGTCGAGATAGGCCGCATAGTCCGGCGGCGACATGGTGAAGGGCTCCTGGCCCACCGCCCGCAGCGTGTCGCGGGTGGCCGGCACCTTCACCGCCTCGGCCACCGCGGCGGCGATCTGCGCCGCCAGCGTCGGGGCCGTGCCCTTGGGCATGAAGCAGCCGAACGTGTCGCGCCCCACCACCTGGGCGAAGCCCTGCTCGGCAAAGGTCGGCACGTTCGGAAGGAAGGCCGAGCGCTCGCGGTCCGAGACGCCGATGACGCGCAGCACGCCGGAGCCCACATGCGGCACGTAGTCGCCGATGGGGGTGATGGTCGAGGCGACATGGCCGCCCAGCAGGTCCTGGATGGCCGGCGTGGAGCCGCGGTAGGGGACGTGGCGGAGCTGGATTCCGGCGGCGGCGATCAGCAGTTCGCCGAGGAAATGCGGGGTCGAGCCGGCGGCCGGCGAGCCGAAGGCGGCCCGCGTCGGATTGGCCTTGGCCCAGGCGACGAAGCTCGCCACGTCCTTGACCTCCGCCGGCACCATCGGGCCGACCGCGAGGGCGAAGACGGCATAGGTGGCCGGCGTCACCGGCGTCACGTCGGTGGCGGCATTGTAGGTGAGCTTCTTGTAGACGCTCGGATAGATGGTGAACATGGCGTCCGGGCTCACCAGGATGGTGCGGCCGTCGGGCGGCGAGTCGATCATCGCCTGGATGGCGATCTTGGCGGCGGCGCCCGGCCGGTTCTCCACCACGAAACTGTCGGCGACAGAGCCCTTCAGGCTCTCGGCGAGGCGGCGCGCCAGCGTGTCGGTCGGTCCGCCGGCGGGGAAGCCGACGAGGATGCGCCCGTTGCCGCGCACGAGCTGGGCCGGGGCGGGAAGGGTGGATGCGGTGAGGGCTGCGGCGGTGAGGCCCAGCATGTGGCGGCGATTCATGGACGTCATGGATTCCTCCCTTGAGTGGCGGCGGCGCGCCGGCTTCTCCTGGCCGGTCGGACCGCACGGGTCGTGGCTTTCCTCCTGCGGGGCCGGCTCTACGCGCCGAGACCGAGCACCCGCATGGCATTCTTCTTCAGGATCAGGTCATGCACCTCCGGCTTGAACCCGACCTCGGCGAACTGGGCGAGCCAGCGCTCCGGCGCGATCAGCGGAAAATCCGACCCGAACAGCATCTTCGTGCGCAGCTGCGCATTGGCATACTGGACGATCTGCGGCGGGAAGTATTTGGGCATCCAGCCGGACAGGTCGATGTAGACGTTGGGCTTGTGCAGCGCCATGGACAGGGCCTCGTCGGTCCAGGGCCAGGACGGGTGCGCCAGCACGATGGTCATGTCGGGGAAGTCCACGGCGACGTCGTCGACGTGGATCGGTTGGGAATATTTGAGCCGCATGCCGCCGCCGCCGCGCATGCCCGTGCCGATGCCGGAATGGCCGGTGTGGAAGATCGCCGGCATCTTGTGGTGGGCAATCACCTCGTAGAGCTGATAGGCCATCCGGTCGTTGGGATAGAAGCCTTGGCAGGTCGGGTGGAACTTGAAGCCCTTGACCACGCCGCCCTTGATCAGCTCCTCCGCCTCGCGCGCGCCGAGCCGCCCCTTGTGCGGGTCGATGGAGGCGAAGGCGATCATCATGTCGGCATTGTCGCGCGCCGCATCGGCGATCTCGTCGTTGGGGATGCGGCGGTTGCCGATCTGCGTCTCGGTGTCGACGGTGAACATGACGAGGCCGATCTTCTGCGCCCGGTAATGGGCGATGGTCTCGGCGATGGTCGGCCGCTTGCCGACCTTGAAATACTTGCCCGCAGCCTCCTCGTAGGGCGCCCAGTAGGGATCGGGCTCCTGCCGGCACGAGACCTCGGCATGGGTGTGGATGTCGATGGCGATGAGATCGTCGACCTTCATGGGGTCTCTCCTGCACTGATATCGAGGGCGATGACGCCGGCCGGCGGCGCCGCCGCATGGAGCTGGGCGACGAGCGCCGGCCGCCGGGCGAGCACGGCGCGCTGGTTGATGGAGCCCTTGTCGGTGAGTTCGCCGTGTTCCAGCGACGGCGGGTCGTCGAGGATCATCGCCCTGACCACGCGGTTGGACGAGCCGGTGGCGGTTTCCGCGAGGGCGGCGAGGCGCCGCCTCACCTCGGCGACGAGTTTCGGGTGGGCGAGGAGGCCCGCACCGCCGGCCCCGAGCCCCAGGAAGGCGGCGCAGGCCTCCCGGTCCGGCACCAGCAGCACGCCGACCTCGTCCCGGTCGTGGCCGGTGATGACGGTGTCGCGGATCAGCGGGTCGAGGGCCGAGTTGAGGACGTGGCGCAAAGGCCCGACGCTGACCCAGGTGCCGGTGGCGAGCTTGAAATCCTCCGACAGGCGCCCGTCGAACAGGAAGCCCTTCGAGAGGTCCGCCGGATCGGCATAGGCGACCGCATCGCCGAAGCAGTAGAAACCCTCCTCGTCGAAGACCCTGGCGGTGAGGTCCGGCCGCCGCCAGTAGCCCGGCGTCACCGTCTCCGCCTTCACCCGCGCCTCGAGTTTCGCGCCGGCGGGGACGAGCTTCAGCGTCACCCCCACCATGGGCAGTCCGATCGCGCCCGCCTGGCCGGTGGTGCGCAGGTTCATGATGGCCGAGGGCGCGGTCTCCGTGGCGCCGAGCCCGGTGACGAAGGGCACGTCGCGACCCACGGCCTCGCGGGCGAGGGCGCGGTAGCCGTCCCAGACGGGCTGGGCAAGGCCGGCACCGGCATAGAACAGCATTTCCAGGCGGCTGAAGAAGTGGCGCGCGAAGGCCGCGTCCGCCTGGAGGTGGGGGAGGAGGGCCTCGTAGCCCTTCGGCACGTTGAAATAGGCGGTCGGCGCGATCTCCCGGAGATTGCGCACCGTCGGCAGGATGCCCGCGGCCACCGGCTTGCCCTCGTCGAGATAGAGCGTGCCGCCGTGGGTGAGCACCATGCCGAAATTGTGGTTCGAACCGAATGTGTGGTTCCACGGCAGCCAGTCGACGAAGACCGGCGGCGTCTCGGCGAGGAAGGGGAAGCACTGTTCCAGCATGATCTGGTTGGCCATCAGCATCCGCTGGGTGTTGATGACCGCCTTCGGCTCGCCTGTCGAACCGGAGGTGAGCAGGAACTTCGCGATCGTGTCGGGCCCGATCGCGGCATGGGCGGCGTCGACGGCCGCGGCCGCCGCATCGCCCGCCAAGGCCGCGAGCGGCAGGGCTCCGGCGGCCTCCGCGTCGTGCGCCGCCACCACCACCCGGTCCTGCCTTGAAACAGCGGCGAGCGCCGCCCGGAACGGCCCGGCTTCGGCGACGAAGACGAGACCCGGCGTCAGGAGATCGAGGCAGTAGGAGAGCTTGCCGAAATCCCGCGCCACCAGGCTGTAGGGCGGCGAGATCGGCGCATAGGGCACGCCGACCATCATGGCCGCGAGGGCGACCAGCGCATGGTCGATGCTGTTGCCGGAGAGGATGGCGACAGGCCGCTCGGCGGAGAGGTCGTGGCGCAGCAGCCCGGCGGCGAGGCTCCGAACCTGCCGCAGTGCTTCCGCATAAGTCAGCCGGCGCCAGGCGCCGTCGGGGGTCCGCTCGGCGAGGAAGGTGCGGTCGGGCGCCGCAGCCGCCCAGTGGACGAGCCGGTCGGGAAGCGCGCGGGGATAGGGGGCGAGTTGCTGGCGCACCGTGACGAGGCGCGTGCCGTCCGCCCGGTCCTCCACCAGGGGATCAAGGCGGCCGAGCCTGTGCCAGCCGTCGCTGTCAGCGGCTTGCATCGGGCGAGGGGCGACACGCGACATCGGGGCCTCCGGGGGTGCCGATTGCGGCGGGATGAGGCGACGGTTTCAGACATGCACTGGGACGGGCCGGCGTCCGGCCCGCCGGATCAGCCGGGGCGGGCGACCTTCGCCGCCTTCTTGGCGAGGAAGTCGCGCACGCGCGCCTTGGCCTCGGGCGTGGTCTGGGCGGTCGAGGCCATCAGCGCCTCGGTCAGGTAACCGATATGCGGATCGGCCTCGGCGATGCGTGGCAGGGCGTGGATCACCGCGAAACGGGTCATGTCGGCGATGCCCGCCGCCTTGCGCGCAAGGTCCATCGCGAAGGCGAGCCCGGCGCCGTCCTCGACGAGGTACTGGCAGGCGCCGGCGGCGCGCGCCTCCTCGGCCGAGAGCGAGCGGCCGGTGAGCATCATGTCCTGGACGAGCGGCGTGCCGATCAGCCGCGGAATGCGCACCGATCCGCCGCCGCCGAGGAAGATGCCGCGCTGGCCCTCGGGGAGCGCGAAGAAGGCGGAACGCTCGGCGACGCGGATGTGGGTCGCCGCAGCCAGTTCGAAGCCGCCGCCGACCACCGCGCCGTGCAGCACCGAGATGACCGGCACGCGGCCGAACTGGATGTCCTGGAAGGCGCGGTGCCAACCGAGCGAGTGCTGGATGGCAGCGGCGAGGTCCGGCTCGCCGTCGACCTCGCCGAGGTCAAGCCCGGCGCAGAAATGGTCGCCCTCGCCGTGGATCACCACCGCCCGGATGTCGGACGGAAGGGCGGTGACGGCCCGTGACAGGCCGGCGACCATGGTTTCGTTGAGCGCGTTGCGCTTGGCCGGCCGCGACAGCCGGATGACGGCCACGGCACCGTCGGCGTGAACCGACAGGCCCGGACAGGGGGACAGGACAGACAAGGGCGCCACTCCCATGGCAATCGTTTTTGGTTATTGAGAATAACTATTTTCCGACGCCGCGCTTGTGTCAATGGGGCGGGGCCGTTACCGATCGGCACGCGGTGACGCAGCTTTCCGAGGTGGTGATGGCGCTGGATCTGGGTCCTCTCGACAGCCATGTCGGCTACCTGCTGCGCCGGGCCCAGCTTGCCGTCTTCGCCGACATCCTTCCGAGCCTCGCCGAGCACGACGTCTCGCCGGCGGACTATGCGGTGCTCACCGTCATCGACCGCAATCCCGGTGCCGGCCAGTCGCAGGTGGCGGAAACCCTCGGCATCCAGAAGACCAATTTCGTGCCGCTGATCCGCCGGATGGAGGCGCGCGGCCTGGTGCTGAGGGCGCCCTCGCCGAAGGACCGGCGCTCGGTGGCCCTGTCGCTGACGCCGGAGGGAGGGGCGCTGCTCGCACGGCTACATTCCGCGGCCCAGGCCCATATCGAGAGGGTGCGCGACCATCTCGGCGCCGATCGCTACGACGCGCTGCTGGAACCGTTGCAGCGCCTCGCGACGGTCAGCCGCCCGTCCTGACGGCGCCGATCCCGGCTGCGACGGCGGCGACGGCGTGACGCTCGTCGGGGAGCGCGAGCGCCGCTTCGGCCCGCCGGAGCGCCTTGGCCGAATGGCCGCGCGCCGCTGCGCCGAAAACCTCCTCGTCCTCGACCGCCAGGCTTCCGAGGGCCTTCTGCAGCCGCAACTGCACCTGCAGGTTGCCGGCGCCGTCTCGCGCGATGGGGGCGAAGACGTCGTCGAACATGTCCTCGACCGCGACGCCCGGGACCCGCACGTCCTCGCAGGCGACGTCGGCGTCGTCCTCGGGGCCGTTGCAACGGTTCCAGCGCACGAGGAGCCGAACGGCGCGGCTGACCACGTCGATGGCCGTGCCTGGATCATTCACCGCGGGCGACAGGGCTCGCGACGCGATCTCCGCCAGCACGCAGAGGCCGAAGCGGGGATCCTGATCGAATGTGCGTTCCGGACCGATGGTGAAGGCCTGCGCCACTCTGAGGGCCGTGTCGTCGTCCATCTCCCCGGCGGCCATGGCGACGGGGCGCGCGGGGTCGGCGAAGACGCCGGGCGGCGCGGTGACGAAGAGGGTCAGGGCGCCGTCGGCGGCAAGCTCCTGCAGCGCGGCCATGTCGACATACTGGACGTAGCCGACGGTGGTGCCGAACACCGCCCGCGCCTCCGGCGGCGGAGGATCGTCCATCGCCCGGCCGCCGAGGTGGGGGTGCGCGCGTCGCATCCGCAATGCGTTCCAGGTCGCATCCTCAACCCGGGCGACGGTCTCGCCCAGCCGGCCGAAACGGGCGAGATAGTCGATCCAGCGCAGGATTGTGACGGCGATGAGCGCGATCAGCCCGATCGTCACGACGAGCAGGATGGCCCGTCCCTCCGATCCGTAGAGGCCGGTGCTGAGCGCGATGATGCCGACGAGGCTGAAGAGGAAGGAGCCGATGAACGTCCCGAGCACGTTCTGGCTGGTATTGTCCTCCATCAGCAGCCGCGTCGCCCGCGGGGTGACGTTGCTGGTCGCCGCGCCATAGGCCGAGACCATCGTCGTCATGGAGAAGACCGTCACCGACAGCATGCTGGAGGCCAGCACGTTGAGGATGCCGTCGATGGCCTGCGCCCCGATCTTGATCGTCCAGGCGTCGGGCACATAGGGAGCGAAGACGATGCCGGCGACCGCGGTCGCCACGCCGATCAGCGCCATCACGCTGACCCGCAGCCAGAGCTTGCGCGCGAACAGCGTCAGCACCCATCGCCACCGCGACATCATGGCGACGGTCCAGGCTGTGCGGTCGTGCTCATCCAGTGGCCAGCGGCTGCGCCGCGGCGCGGAAGCCCGCCCAGGCATCGCGGGCGGGGAGGGCGTCTCCCACGTTGAAGGCGTTGGGCGCGATGCCGCCCTCCACCTCTTTCCACGTGGCAGGGAGGGCGAAGGGTGCCCCTGGCCGGGCGCGGGTGGAATAAGGCGCCACCGCCGTCGCGCCGCGGCCGTTGCGCAGGTAGTCGATGAAGATCTTGCCGCGCCGCGCCTTCTTGGCGAGCGTCGCGGTGTAGCGCTCGGGCTCGGTCGCGGCCATGGCGCGGGCGAAATCGTGGGAAAAGCCCTTCACCGCCTTCCAGTCGGCTGCGGGCGTCAGCGGCACCGTCACGTGGAACCCCTTGCCGCCCGAGAGCTTGACGAAGCTCTCGAGCCCGATGCCCTTCAGCCGGTCGCGGACCGCCAGCGCGCCCTCGCGCACCGCGTCCATGCCGACGCCCTCGCCGGGATCGAGGTCGAAGATCACCTGGTCGGGCCGCTCCAGGTCGTCGATGGTCGAGCCCCAGACGTGGATCTCCACCACCCCCATCTGCACCAGCGCGGCAATCCCGTCGAAATCCTCCACGTAGAGCAAGGCGTCGGTCTCGCCCTTCGGCTTCATGGTGCGGATCGCCTTGCCCATGCCGGGGGAGGCGTGTTTCTGGAAGAAGGAGTGGCGGGAAATGCCGTCGGGAGCGCGCACGAGGCTCAGCGGGCGGCGGACGACCAGCGGCTCCATCCGCTTCCAGACGGCTCCGTAATGGGCGAGCAACCCCTCCTTGGTCAGGCCGGCATCGGGCCAGAGCACTTTGTCCGCATTCGACAGCACCACGGATGTGGCGGGGGCCGCCGGCGCCGGGGCCTTCTTCCGCTTCGGCGTCTCCGTCGGCGCCGGATCGGCGGCGGGCGCGTCCTCGCGGACGATCTCGCCGGCCGGCTTGTCCTCGCGCAGGCCCTTGAACGCGGCCTGCCGCAGGAGGCCGTCCGCCGTCCAGGTCCGGTATTCCACCTCGCAGGCCAGCTTCGGCTCGACCCAGACGACATCCTTCTGCCGTCCCTCCTTGCCGGAGAAGGGCGAGCGCTCGGCACGCAGCCCGTCGAGCCGCCGCTTCAGGGCCGTCGCCACCTGGCCGCTATAGCCGGTGCCGACGCGCCCCGCATGTTTCAGCGCCCCGTCCTCGTGATAGGCGACGACCAGCGAGCCGATGCGCCCAGAATGGGCTTTCGAGGGCACGTAGCCGGCAATGACGAATTCCTGCGAGCGGGTGCACTTCGCCTTGATCCAGTCGCCGCGCCGGCCGCTGTGATAGGGCACGTCGAGCCGTTTCGAGATGACCCCCTCCAGCCCCATGCGGCAGGCATGGGCGAGCATGATCTCGCCAGGCTCGGCGAAATGCTCGCTGTAACGCAGCCGGGCCGGGTCCGCCCCCTCGAGCAACGCCGCCAGGCGCTCCTTGCGCGCCACAAGCGGCTCACCGGTGAGGTCCTCGCCGTCCAGATGCAGCAGGTCGAAGGCGTAATAGACCATGGTCTGCCGCCGCCCCTCCGACAGCGCCGCCTGCAGCTCTGCGAAGGATGAGACGCCGGCATCGTTCAGCACCACCACCTCGCCGTCGATCACCGCGCTCTCGCAGGGCAGGCCGGCGCAGGCGTCGGCAAGTTCGCTGCCGAAGCGCTCGGTCCAGTCGAGGCCGGTCCGCGTCAGCAGCCGCGCCTCGCCGCCGGCGACGACCGCCTGGACGCGGTAGCCGTCGAACTTGACCTCGTGGATCCAGTCCCTGCCCTCAGGCGGCTGGTCCCGGAGGCTGGCGAGGCAGGGGGGCACGAAAACGGGCTCAAGCCCCGAGGTCCGGCGCTTGCCCGCGGCCTTTGCCTGGCTCGCGGCCTTGGGCGGCGGGGTCTTCGCGGCCTTGGCGGCAGGGTCCCTGGTGTTCTTGGCGGCCTTCGGCTTCTTCGGCGGCTTTCCATCGGCCACCTCCTCGACCGTCAGGCCCGAGACGAGTGATGTCGGCTCCTCGGCCAGAATGTCGCGATCCGAGGCGGCCTCGTCCCGGCTCTTCATCAGGAGCCAGTTGTCGCGGCTCTCGCCCTTGCGCGGCTTCAACCTGACGAGGTGCCAGCCGCCCTTCAGCCGCTCGCCGTCGAGGCTGAAGGCGATATGGCCCTTGGCCATGGCCTTGTCGGGATCACCCTCGGGGGTCCAGTGCCCCCGGTCCCAGACGATGACCGAGCCTGCCCCGTACTCGCCCGCGGGGATGGTGCCTTCGAAGCCGCCATAGGAGAGAGGGTGGTCCTCCACATGGACGGCGAGGCGCTTGTCGTCGGGGTCGAGGCTGGGACCGCGGGTCACCGCCCAGCTCCACAGGGCGCCGTCATGTTCGAGGCGCAGGTCGTAGTGCAGCCGGCGGGCGGCGTGCTTGTGGATGACGAAACTGCCGCCGCGGACCTTTCCGGCGCGCGTGGAGACATCGCCCTCGGGCTCGCGGGTCTTCGCGAAGTCGCGTTTCTGTCGATAGGCGCCGAGCCGGTCGGCCGCTTGCGCCTTCGCCATCAGGCCGCCCGCGGATAATGCGGTGCCGAGGCCGCGACGGCGTCGGCGGCGCGCAGGTCGAGCTGGGTGATGGCGGGAATGGGGTCTTCCAGCATGGCGACCATGACCTCGCGCCCGAGCCCCGACCTCACCGCCTCCGCGAAGGCCTGCCGTGTCTGGCGCTCGGCGCGGAGCTGGGCCGCGAGCGCCAGGATGAGTTTGTCCCGATTGTCCATCGTCGTCACCTCGTCCTTTGGCTCCTGTCAAACGTCGGCCTGACCTCGCCTGTTCCCTGCAATGCGCCGGGACCCCAGGCGGACGCTGCGTCCTGCGCCGCCGCCCGGCCGGCTCAGGCGGCCTGCGCCGTCAGCTCCGGCGGCGTGCCATCGCCCGCCGTCGCCTTGCCGGGCTTGGAGGCACGATCCGCCGCTGGCGTCCCCTGTACGCGGGCAGCCCTGTCTGGCCCCGGTTCGCCGCCCGAAGCCTCGGCAGGCTTCTGCTCGACCGTCGTCGTCAGGATCTTCACCACCGCCCGCTCGGCCGGCGTGAGCTTGCCCTCGGGAGCGAGCAGGTGCGACATGCGACGGGCATAGCGGGCGAGCAGGCCCTCGGTATGGGCGGTGAAGATGGCCGGGTGGATGTAGGAGGAGCGGCACACGGCCGGCGTGTTGCCGAGCCGCTGCGACACCGCCCTCACCGCGCTCGCCAGCTGCTTGCGCAACTGCCGCTCGTTGGGCGGGGGAGGGGCCAGCGACAGGGCGAGGCCGCAGAGCACGGTGCCGGCCCATGTGCGGAAATCCTTGGCGCTGACCGGCCCGCCGGCGGCACGGCGCAGATAGTCGTTGACCTCGTCGGAGGAGACGGCCCGCAACTCCCCGTCCTTGTCGCGATACTGGAACAGGTGCTGGCCCGGCAGGTGCTGGCAGGTGCGCACGATACGGCTGACCCGCTTGTCGAAGATCGCCAGGCGCCACTCCTTGCCGCTCTTGCCCTTGAAGGTGAAGCGGATGGTCGAGCCCGCCACCGCCACATGGCCGTTGCGCAGGGTGGACAGCCCGAAACTGCCGTTGTCGCGGGCGTAGGTCTCGTTGCCGATGCGGATGAGGGTGCGGTCGAGGAGATAGACCACCGTCGCCAGCACCTTGTCCCGCTCAAGTCCCGGCAACGCCATGTCGGCAGCCACCCGTCGGCGCAGCCGCGGCAGAATCTGCGCGAAGGAGACGAGCTTCTCGAACTTCTCCGCCTCGCGCTCGGCGCGGAAACCCGGATGATAGATATACTGACGCCGGCCCTTCTCGTCGCGGCCGACCGCCTGGATGTGGCCGGCGGGATCGGTGCAGATCCACACGTCGCGCCAGGCCGGCGGGATCACCAGCGCCCGGATTCGCTGCAGCGTCGCGGCGTCGGTGAGGCGCTGTCCTGTCTGGTCCCTGTAGGTGAAGCCTTTGCCGTGACGATGTCGGGTGATGCCCGGGGCGGAGAGGTCGGCGAAGACGATTTCCATGGCATGTGCTCACGCGCGCCGCTCGACGGGACGCGAAGGCCAACGTGCCGGCGGTGAAGTGGTTCCTGTGCCGGCTGCCCCCGCGCCGGCTCAGGCGGCCTTCTTGCCGCGCGCCTTGCGGCCGCCCCCGGTAACGGCCTTGCGTGGTGCCTTCGCGGTCTTTCCGGCGGCCTTCTTGGGCGCCGTGGGCTGGCCCTTCGGCATTCCGGCGCTCGCCCTCAGCGCCTCCATGAGGTCCACCACCTTGCCCGGCTTCGCCTCCTTGCGGCGCGGCAGCGGCTTGCCGGCGAGCTTGGCGCGGACCATCTCCGCGACGGCGGCCTCGTAGCGGTCATCGAAGGCGGCCGGGTCGAAGCTGCCGGCCTTGGTCTCGACGATGTGGCGGGCCAGGTCGAGCATGTCCTTCTTGATCTTGATGTCGGCAACATCCTCGAAGGCCGCCGCCGCCGACCGCACCTCGTAGTCGTAGTTGAGGGTGTGGGCGATGAGGCCATCGCCGTGGGCGCGGATCATCAGCGTCCGCACCCGTCTGAACAGGACGGTGCGGGCCAGCGCCGCCACCGCTTGCTCGCGCAGGGCGTCGCGGATGACGAGGAAGGCCTCGCGCGCCACCTCGCCGGCAGGAGCGAGGTAATAGGGCCGGTCGAAGAACACCGTGTCGATGTCGTCGCAGGCGATGAAGGCCTCGACCTTGAGCCGCTTGTCGCTCTCCGGCACCGCCTTGGCGATGTCCTCCGGCTCGAGCAGCACCATGTGGCTGTCGTCGACGGTATAGCCCTTGACCTGCTGGTCCCGTCCCACGGGCTTGCCGGTGGCGGGGTCGACGAACTCCCGTCTCACCCGGTTGCCGGTCTTGGCGTTGATCGTGTGGAAGGCGATGCGCTCCGCCGTCGAGGCGGCGGTGTAGAGCGCCACGGGACAGTTCAGGTCCCCGATGGTGAGCGATCCCTTCCAGTTGGCCCGCGGTGACGCCATGGACGATGATTCCCGGTGAGCGGCGCGGCTTGCGCGCGGTCAGGGGGAACGCCTGCTCCGCCTGTTCGTTCCGCCGCGGAACCCTCCGCGGCCCTGGCGCATTGATCCTGCCGGGGGATCCGCCATGGCCGGCCAAACCTACTGGAAGGGCTATCTGAAGCTGTCGCTCGTCACCTGTCCGGTGGCGATGATGCCGGCTACCTCGGAGGCCGAGAAGATTCGCTTTCACACGGTCAACCGGGAGACCGGAAACCGCGTGGAAAGCCGCTATGTCGATGCCGAGACGGGCAAGGTCGTGTCGGACGACGACCAGGCCCGCGGCTATGCCCAGGGCCAGGACGATTTCGTCATCCTCGACGACGAGGACCTGGAATCCGTCGCCCTCGACACCACCCGCACCATCGACATCGACACCTTCGTGCCGCGCGGCTCCATTCCCTGGCTCTATCTCGACAAGCCGCACTATCTCGTGCCGAACGACGAGGTGGGGGAGGAGGCCTTCGCCGTCATCCGCGAGGCGATGAAGGCCTCGAAAGTGGTGGGGATCGCCCGCCTCGTTCTCTATCGCCGCGAACGCGCCGTGATGTTGCAGCCGCGCGACAAGGGCATCATCGTCTGGACCCTGCGCTACGGCGACGAGGTGCGCGACGAGAGCGCCTATTTCGGCGACGTTCCGGCAGACGCCAAGCCGCCCGCCAAGGCCACCCAGCTCGCCCGTGACCTTATCGAGGAGCGCACCCGGAAGTGGAGCCCGAAAATGGCTTCTGACCCGGTACAGAGCGAACTGGTCCGCATCATCGAGTCGAAGAAGAAGACCCGGACCAAAGCAGCCAAGGGCAAGCAGCAGGCCGCGGGCGGCGACAATGTCGTCGATCTCTTCGCCGCCCTGCGCAAGAGCCTCGCCACCGAAAGCAAGGGCACCTCCCGTCGGAAGGGCTGAACCCTATCGGGATGCCAAACTGAACGAAACCGCCGCTCCCGGGTTCACCGGTGGTTCAAGCGACGGGCGCGAGACTTCGCCCGCACCGATCAAGGGAGAAACATCCATGACCGAACGCATCCTCGATCGCAGAACCCTCCTCGCCACCGCTTCGGGCGGCGCGGCCCTCCTCGTCCTCGCTGGCCAGGGACAGGCCGCGGCCGCTCCGGCTCCAGCCGGGATTCCGGCTGCCGAATCGCCCGCGGCTCCGCAGGAGATGCAGTGGGGATGGCGCCGTCGCCGCTGGCGTCGTCGCTGGGGCTGGGGCTGGCGTCGCCGGCGCTGGCGCCGTCGCATGTGGCGCCGCCGCATGTGGCGTCGTCGCGCCTACTACTGGTGAGACCGGGGCCCCGCCTTCCGCTGATGAAAGGCCCGCCGGTGTCCGGCGGGCCTTTTTTCGTCGGTCACATCGTGTCGGGGGTCTGGATCGGATCTTCCGGCTGCGGCGGGATCGGCATGGGCTCCGGCTGGTCCGGCTGCGGCGGCATGGGGGGCGGCCCCGGCTGCGGGAAGGGCTCGGGCGGCTGCGGGG
>JAEZGJ010000048.1 GCA_023416965.1 Pseudomonadota bacterium
CGAGCCTGCCGGGGCGGCACGCAGCCGCCCCGGCTTGACTCGACCCCCCTCAATACTTAACCTGGAAGTTAAGTTAAGCCCCCGAACGAGGAGATCCCCATGGCCGAGACCGCCGTCATTCCGCACCTCAACGTCGAGGGAGCCTCCGAGGCCATCGCCTTCTATGTCGCCGCCCTCGGCGCGACCGAACTCGCCCGCATGCCCGCCCAGGACGGCAAGCGGCTGCTGCACGCGGCGCTCACCATCAACGGCGCGACGGTCTTCCTGCACGACGATTTCCCCGAGCACTGCTTCCCCGGCGCCAATTTCGGCGCGCCGCCCCGCGTCGGCGGCGTCTCCGTCACCATGCACCTCAAGGTCGACGATTGCGACGCCTGGTATGATCGCGCCATGAAGGCCGGCGCCACCATGGTCATGGCACCGCACGAAGCCTTCTGGGGCGACCGCTACGCGCAGATCGTCGATCCCTTCGGCCATTCCTGGAGCTTCGCCCACGCTCTCCCGGCGAAGTCCTGACCGGCCATGACCCTGAGACGCTCCATGCTCTACGCTCTCGCCGCTATCCTGATCGCCGTCGCGGGCCTCCTCGCCTATGCCGCGACCCGGCCTGACCATTTCCGGCTGGAGCGCTCCACCATCATCGCCGCGCCGCCGGAGACGATACGGCCGCTCATCGCCGACTTCCGCGCCTGGCGCGACTGGTCGCCCTGGGAGGCGAAGGACCCGGCGATGACGCGGACGCTGTCGGGCGCCGAAGCCGGCGTCGGCGCGGTCTATGCCTGGGAGGGGAACGGCCAGGTCGGCACCGGCCGCATGGAGATCATCGAGGACACGCCCCGCCAGGTCGCCATCAGGCTCGACTTCCTCAAACCCTTCGAGGCGCATAACCGCGCCGACTTTACCCTCGTCCCCGAGGCCAACGGCACGCGCGTCAGCTGGGCCATGTCCGGCCCCCAGCCCTTCATCGCCAAGCTGATGAGCCTCGTCTTCAGCATGGAGCGCATGGTCGGCCCCGATTTCGAGGCCGGCCTCGCCAATCTCAAGCGCCGCGCCGAAGGCTGAGACGCCCTGATTTCCCCCCAAGACCAACTAACGAGAGGAGACACGCCATGTTCGGAGAACCGCAGAAGGAACATGCCTGGCTGCAGCGCTTCATCGGCACCTGGGACTACGACCACGACTGCCCGGAAAATCCGGGCAAGAAGCTGAAGGGCCGGCAGACCTTCACCTCCCTCGGCGGCTTCTGGATCGTCGGCGAGGGCACCGGCGAGATGCCCGGTGGCGGCCCGGCGAAGATGCTGCTGACCATCGGCTACGATCCGGCCAAGGGCCGCTACGTCGGCACCTGGGTCGGCTCCATGATGGCGAATCTCTGGGTCTATGACGGCGAACTGGACGCCGCCGGCAAGGTGCTGACCCTTCAGGCCGACGGCCCCTCCTTTTCCGGCGACGGCACCATCGCCACCTACCAGGATATCATCGAGGTGAAGTCCGACGACCACTACGAGTTCCGCGGGCAAGTGCGTCAGCCCGACGGCTCGTGGCACGTCTTCATGCGCTCGGACTACCGCCGCGCCGCCTGACGCCTCACACGCGCTTGCGGAACATCAGGATCACCGCGACGGGCACCACGAAGCCGATGACCGTCGCGGTGATGAGCAGGTCGCCGAGCTCGGCATAATTGCCGCGGCCGACCGTGAAGACCTGGTTGAGGTACTTGGTCTGCAACTGCCCCGCGACCAGCGCGAGGTTCATCAGCGAGGCCATGAGCGCGAACCACGTCGCCCGCCGGCCCTCCGGGGCATAATAGGCGATGAGCGTGAGCAGCGGGATCATCGAGAGCTGCGCGAAGGGCGAGGATGTCGCCGCATCCACCACCGCAATGGTGCGCGCTCCGAAACCGAAGGTCGCCTGCGTCCAGTCGGCGAGGCCGTAGAACAGGCCGATATTGGGGAGCGACAGGATCGTGCCGGCCACCGCGATCCAGAACAGCACGGTCGTGACCGAATATTCGGTGAGCTGCTTGGAGAACAGCCACATGGCGGCGATGGCGATGACGGCGGCGGTCTGCCGCAGCACGCCGTAGAAGGCCTCGTCGAACTTCAGCACGTCCAGCGACCACCAGAAATAGCCGTCGCCGACGCCGGGCGTGGCGCGGAAGGCGAAGATGATGACCGAGGCGAAGAGGATGGAGCGCCGGGTCTTGGGGTCGATGTCGCGGGTGACGAGGTGCAGCATGGTCAGCACGATCGCCATGGAGCCGACGAAGACCACCTCCTGGGCATAGGGCACGCCGCCGAGCGCCACCGACACGACGAAGGCGCCGAAGGCGATGCCGCCGCCGAGGATGCGCCAGTCGAGCGGGCGCCGCTCGGCCGTCTCGGTCGAAGCGGCGAGGATGCCGACGACCGACAGGAGCGGAATGACGAGGCCGCAGAGGAAGACCTGTTCACGCGTGAGATGCTGGGCGAGCCAGCCGGACAGGCCGGCGACCGAGAGGATGCCGATGCCCAGCGCCAGCCGCCCCAGGACCTGCACCATGCCGAGTTCGGCGCGGATATCCGCATCCGCGCGCGGCGCGCCGCTCTCGTCGGTGCGAGCCACCACCTCCGAGGACATGGCGTCGGCGACGACGTCCTGGATCACCGCGCCGAGCACGATGAGCAACGCGCCGACCACATAGGCCTGGTCCGGCCTGAAAGTTGACAGCCAGCCGCCGGCCGAGCCGGCGAGCGTCAACAGGCCCAGCGCCACCAGGGCGGCGCCGATCAGCACATAGGCTCTCCGCTGCGAGCCGAAGAGGGGAACGCTGTCGACGAGCTGGCCGAAGACCATCTTGATGGTCCAGGGCAGGCTCAGCCAGACGCCGATTCCGGCGAGGTCCGCCGGCGACAGCGACAGGCTCTCCTTCACCCACATGTCGCGCGCCACGTCGATGATGCCGAGCGCGCCATAGGCAAAATAGACGAGGAGAAGCGGCAGGTAGGCCGTCTTCAGCGCCCGGACGGGACGTGCCACATTGTCGTGCCAGACCGAGGCGAGGCGGGTTGCGAGCGCTCCCGCCTCACGCGGCTGAGACGCGACGGGATCGGGGGCGCCGCTCGTCGGTGATGTCACGCTGTTCGGGTCCGGACCGGCTGCATGGGCACCTGTCTGTCACCGCCCGGCGGCAACGGTCAAGCCGGCCGTCACCCGGCGTGGCAGGGCGTGCCCTTCGGCGCCTTGGCGCAGGCGATGGCGCCCAGCGTCTCGGCGATCCGTTCCTCGCCGGCCTTGACCGAGGAGACCGGCCATTCCGCCACGACCTGGTCGGCCTTGCGGAACACCACCTTGAAGGGCTTGCCCTCGAAAGCGCTCGGACGAACTTCCGCTGTCAGCTGCATTGTGGCCTCCCTTTCTGAACGACGGTGTTACGACCGCGCCAAGGGATCAGATGGTCGCGGCGACACTGTGGCGCATCCCCGCAATTTTCGTGGAATGATCAAACATTTGCGAGGAGCCGGCTAAGCGCCGGCAAGGCTCCAGACCGCAGTGCGCTTGATCTCGAGGTCCTCCAGCGCTCGCGTCACCGGCACCTCGTATTCGGCCTGCTTCATGAGCCCCGTCTTCGGCAGGTAGGTGCGGCCGGGATCGCCGATCAGCACCAAGGTCCCGCGCGCCGCCAGCGGCCCCAGCCAGCCGAGCATCGCCTCCGTCATGTCGCGCTGGTAGCAGATGTCGCCGGCGAGAATTACGTCGAAGCCGCCGTCGCTGCCGACAGGGTCGCGGGTCTCCGCCGTCACCGTCACGCCGTTCGCCGTCGCATTGAGCCCGACCGCCGTCTTGCAGAAGGCGTCGATGTCCACTGCGGTGACGGAGCGTGCCCCCGCCTTGGCCGCGGCGATGGCGACGAGGCCGGAGCCGGTGGCGACGTCGAGCACGCTCTTGCCCCCCACGATCTCCGGGTGATCGAGCACGTAGCGCGCCAGCGCCTGCCCGCCGGCCCAGGCGAAGGCCCAGAAGGGCGGCGGCAGGCCGATCTCGCCGAGCTCCTCCTCCGTCTTCTGCCACAGCGCCGTCGCCTCGTCGGCGAGGTGCAGCACGATCTCCGGCGCATGCGGCACGGCGAGGAGCCGCGTATGGGCGCGGATGAAGGCGGCCCGGTCGAGGATGGCGCCGGTCATCGGAATGGCTCCGCAGCTAGCGCCACGAAAAAAGCCGGGCGCAGGGCCCGGCTCTCGTCACGTCGCGATTGGCGCCCGTTCACTGCGTCAGCGGAGCGCCGCCCGGCATCTGGCCGCCGGTCTCGGCCATGCGCTGGCGATAGAGGGCGGCGAAGTCGACGGGGTCGAGATAGAGCGGCGGGAAGCCGCCGTCGCGGGTCGCGTTTGCGATGATCTGGCGGGCGAAGGGGAAGAGCAGGCGCGGGCACTCGATCAGCACGATCGGGTGGACGGCCTCCTGCGGCACGTTGGCGATGCGGAAGATGCCGCCGAAGACGAGCTCGAACTTGAAGAGCGTCATTTCCTTCGTCTTGGCGTCGCCCTCGATGGTGAGTTCGATCTGGAACTCCTGCTCGCTCATCGGATTGGCGTTGACGTTGATCTGGATGTTGATCGCCGGCTGGTCGCTCTGCGGCATGAGCGAGCGCGGGGCGTTGCGGTTCTCGAAGGAGAAGTCGCGCACGTACTGGGCGAGGACGTTGAGCTGCGGGGCCGCTTCGAGGGCGGTGTCGCCGTTCGGGGTCATCAGGAAGTCTCCGGTGGCGCCGCAGGCGGCGGCTTCGAGGTGATCGGTCGATCCGTGGCGGGCTCGCTAGCACGCAAGAACCCGTGCGGGCAAGGCGGGCCGGGCCCGATC
>JAEZGJ010000139.1 GCA_023416965.1 Pseudomonadota bacterium
GGCTTGGCCCGGCCATCCACGACTTGACCGCCGTGGTCGGAGTCGAATGCGTGGATGCCCGGGCCAAGCCCGGGCATGACGTGACGAACGAGTGGCGCAAGCCGCCTCAGGTCATCTTGTAGGCCATCTCGCGCTCGGCACGGGGCGGCAGGAAGGACCGGTTGAAGATCTCCGCCGGCGCCGGCGTGCGGCTCAGCTCGTAGCCGGTCACAACCATGCCGATGGCGCGGGCGAGGCGGTCGTCCTTCACGTCGCCAGCGCCGATCTCCTTCAGTTCCGGCGACATGATGAGCTTGTCGAAGGCATATTGCAGGCGCCGCTTCTCGACGGGGATGTTGACGAGCCCATCGAAGTTGCGCACCGCCGCCATGCCCATGTTCTGGTCGGCGGCGACCTCGACATTGGCGCGGTTCACCGCCTTGACCAGCCCCGCCACCGCCTTCGGATTGTCCTTCAAGAGCTTCTGCGACACCATCATGCCGTTGGAGTAGAGGTCGAGGCCGTGGTCGCCGAAGGCGAACCAGACGAAGTCCTTGTCCGGGTCCTGGCGGTTGAGCACCAGGTTGAAATAGCTGGTGATGTTGAAGACCAGCGCCGCGTCGATCTGGCTCTGGATCAGCATCGGCTCCTGCAGGTTCGGCGCCATGCTGGTCACCGTGAGCTTGGCCATGTCGAGATTGTTGGCCTTGGCGAAGACCGGCAGCAGCCGCGTCGTCGGCGTCCCCGGCGCGCCGCCGAGCTTGCGGCCTTCGAGATCCTTCACCGCGGCGATGCCGCTCGACTTCTTCGCGACCAGCGCGAAGGGCGGCTGGTTCCACATCTGGTAGACCATGACGGGCGTGTCGGCCGGCCGCGTCGCTGCATTCTGAATGATCGCATTGATGTCGCCGAAGCCCGCATCATAGGCACCGCCCATGATGCGCGTGACGGTGGCGCCCGACCCCTCGCCCTGGTCGATGGTGACGTCGAGGCCCGCCTCGCGGAAATAGCCCTTGTCGCGGGCGACGAAATAGGGCGCGTCGGAGCCCTGCGTCTTCCAGCCCAGCGTGAACTTGATGGGCGTCAGGGCCTGCGCCCGCACCGCGGGGGCGAAGAGGGCGAGGCCGAGGCCGGCGGTGGCTGCGCGTCGGGTGATCATGGGTCTGGCTCCGCGGGAAGGGCCGCTCGGGGGGCGGCCGGACAATCACGCAGAGGGCCCACGCAAGAACGTTGCCACAGGGACCAGACCGGTTGCCGCAGGTCAGTCCGGGGCGAAGCTGACGAGCCGGCGATAGAGGTGCCAGGTGGCGTGGCCCCAGAGCGGCAGCACCACCAGCAGCCCGGCAAAGGCCGGTGCCATGGCGAGGAAGACCGCCGCCGCCGTCGCCGCCCCCCAGCCGAGCATCACCTGCGGGCTCGCCTGCACCGCCCTGACCGAGGTGATGATGGCGGTGACGATGTCGAGGTCGCGGTCGAGGAGCAGCGGGAAGGAGATGACCGTGATCGAGAAGGTGAAGAGCGCCATCACCGCGCCCACCGCCGTGCCGACGGCGAGGAAGGTCCAGCCGTCGGACGTGAGGAACAGGGCCTTGGCGAAGAGCACGGGATCGAGGCTGGCGAAGCCGAAGAACAGCGCATAGAGCATGCGCACCTGGTACATCCAGATGATGAAGATGAAGATGGTGAGGAAGGCGAGCCAGGAGAGCTCCCGCCCGCCCTGACGCCAGACCGTGGCGAGCACCGCGCCCCATGTCGGCGTGACCCCGGCCTCGCGCAGCCGCGACACCTCGTAGAGCCCGACCGCCACGAAGGGGCCGATCAGCGCAAAGCCCGCCGCGAGCGGGAACACCGCCCAGGCATAGCCGAACCGGGCGGGCAGGATCAGCAGCGCGAGGCCCCCCAGCCAGTAGATGGCGCCGAAGAACAGTCCCTGGGCGGGCGCCGCCTTGAGGTCGGCCCAGCCGGCCTCGAGGGCCGCCTTGATGTCCTCGATCGTTGCCGCCCTCACCACGGGCTCCCGCGACCTTGGCGCGATGCCCGGCGACGTCGTGTCGGTCATGGTGGTCCTCCCCGCATGGCATGGCGCCGCCGGCGTCGAGGCCGGCGGGTTTCGGGGGATGCAGAGAGGATGACGCGGCGGCGCGCCGCGTCAAGCCGGTCTGTCGTTCAGCCGGCGAGGCGCTGGGCCGCGCGCTGCGGCCAGGAGGTGACCGCGGCGAGGCCCTTGTAGGCTTCGGCATATTCCCGCTTCAGCCGCGCGATGAGGTCGCCGGCGCTCTCCACAGCCTTGATGGCGCCGATGCCCTGGCCGGAGCCCCAGATGTCGCGCCAGGCCTTGCTCTTCTCCGAGCCGCCCGAGCCGAAGCTCATCTTGGAGGGATCGCTCTCCGGCAGATTGTCGGGGTCGAGCCCGGCATTGACGATGGAGGCGCGCAGATAGTTGCCGTGCACGCCGGTGAAGAGGTTGGAATAGACGATGTCGCCGGCCGTGCCCTCGACGATGCCCTGCTTGTAGGCCTCCGTCGCATTGGCCTCCTTGGTGGCGATGAAGGCCGAGCCGATATAGCCGAGGTCGGCGCCGAGCGCCTGCGCCGCCAGGATCGCCCGGCCCGTGGCGATGGCGCCGGAGAGCGCCAGCGGCCCGTCGAAGAACTCGCGGATCTCCTGGATCAGCGCGATGGGCGAGAGCGTGCCGGCATGGCCGCCGGCGCCCGCCGCGACCGCGATCAGGCCGTCCGCGCCCTTCTCCAGCGCCTTCTTGGCGTGGGTGATGTTGATGATGTCGTGAAGCGTGATGCCGCCATAGGAGTGGATGGCGTCGTTCAGCTCCGGCCGGGCGCCGAGCGAGGTGATGACCACCGGCACCTTGTATTTCACGCAGAGCTCGACGTCGTGCATGAGCCGGTCGTTCGACTTGTGGACGATCTGGTTCACGGCAAAGGGCGCCGAGGGCGCGTTCGGATGAGCCTCGTCATAGGCGCCGAGCTCCTCGGTGATCCGCTTCAGCCAGTCCTCCAGCACCGGGCCCGGCCGGGCGTTCAGCGCCGGGAAGGAGCCGACGATGCCCGCCTTGCACTGGGCGATCACGAGATCCGGGTTCGACACGATGAACAGCGGCGAGCCGATGGCCGGCAGTTGCAGGCGGCTGGCGAGCGAAGCGGGCAGCGACATGGGGAGCGTTCCGGGCCAATTGTTTCGCGACGTGTATCGACACGTCGCATCAAAGCCGATCATACCGCCCGGCGAAAGCCCTGACGGAAGGCGGATGGCGGCTTGCGTCTACACGTCGAGCCTCAACTGGACCGGTTGCGGCCCGCCGGGCGCGGCGGAGAGCCCGTCGAGAAAAGCTCGCGCTTCCTTCAGGATCTGTGCCCTTCGCCCGCTCTCCATCCCTTCCCAGGTGCGGTAGGGCATGGCCATGCGCGGATTGCCTTTCAGGCTCTCGGCGTTGGCGTCGATGAAGTGCCAGTAGAGCAGGTTGAAGGGGCAGGCGCCCTCCCCCAGCTTCACCTTCGGGTCGTAGGCGCAGCCGGAACAATAGTCCGACATGCGGTCGATATAGGCGCCGGAAGCCGCATAGGGCTTGGAGGCGAGCAGTCCGCCGTCGGCGAACATCACCATGCCGTGGACATTGGGCAGTTCCACCCAGTCGAAGGCGTCGGCATAGACGGCGAGATACCAGGCCTCGACCTCCGCCGGGCGGATGCCGGCGAGCAGCGCGAAATTGCCTGTGACCATGAGGCGCTGGATGTGATGGGCATAGGCGTTGCGGCGCGTCTCGCCGACCACCTCGGCGATGCAGGCCATGGCGGTCTCGCCCGACCAGTAGAACCAGGGCAGCGGTCTGTCGGCGCCGAGCGCGTTGGTCTCGGCATAGGCCGGCATCTGATGCCAGTAGATGCCGCGCACATATTCCCGCCAGCCCAGGATCTGGCGGATGAAGCCCTCCGCGGCATTGAGCGGCGCCAGGCCGCGCCGGTAGCCCGTCTCGGCGGCAAGGCAGACCTCGCGCGCCGTCAGGAGGCCGACATTGAGATAGGGCGACAGGAGCCCGTGATAGAGGAAGGGCTCGCCCCGCTTCATGGCGTCCTGGACGTCGCCGAAGAGCGGCAGCGCCTCGGCGATGAAGTGCTCGACGGCCTTCAGGGCATGCGCCCTTGTCACCGCCCAGCCGAAGGGCTCGAGATCGCCGAAATGGCCGGCGAAGCGCGATCCCACGAGGTCCATCACCTCCCGCGTCACCGCATCCGGGCTGAACCGCAGCCGCCGCGGCGGCCGCGCGCCCTTCGGCAGCGTCTTGCGGTTCTCCGCGTCGTAGTTCCATTGCCCGCCGACCGGTTTGTCCTCCTCCATGAGGAGGCCGGTCTCGCGCCGCATCTCCCTGTAGAAGAACTCCATGCGGAAGCCCTTGCGCCCCTCCGCCCAGCGGGCGAAACGGCCGCGCGAACACAGGAAACGGTCGTCCTGGCGAATCTCGACCGGCAGGCCGGTCTCCGCGCCCCAGGCCTCCATCATCGCCCTGACACGCCACTCACCGGGCTCGGTGACGACGATGCGATCGACGGTGTGGCGGTCGAGCGCCCGCCTCACCTCGCCGGTGAAGCTGCCGCTGTTGGCGGGATCGTCGAGACGGACGTAGTCGACGGCGACTCCCTCCTGCCGCAGTTCCTCCGCGAAATGGCGCATGGCCGAGAGGATGAAGACGATCTTCTGCTTGTGATGCGGCACATAAGTCGTCTCCTCCGCCACCTCCACCATCAGCACAACGTCGCCGGCCTCGAGGCCGTCGAGCGCGGCGACCTCGCGGGTCAGGTGGTCGCCGAGGATGAGCCGCAGCGTCGCCAATCGTCAGCCCTTCGTCCGCAGCATGGACCGGCCGCCGTCGACCCCGATGATCTGGCCGGTGATCCAGCCGGCCTCGCCGTCGAGCAGCAGCGCTCCCAGGGCGGCGACGTCGTCGGGCTCCCCGAGCCGGGGAATGGCGTGCAGGGCGGCGATGGCATTCGCCATGGTCTCGTTGGCGGTGAGGCCCTTGGCGAGGGGGGTCCGCGTCAGCGAGGGCGCGACGCAGTTGACGCGGATCTTCGGCGCGAGCTCAGCGGCGAGCGCCACCGTCAGGCCCTCGACCGCGCCCTTGGCCATGGATACCGAGGCATGCGCGGAGAAGCCCTGCGCCACTGCCACCGTGGAAACGAGCAGGACCGAGGAGGTCGGCCCCTCGTGCGCCTTCAGGGCGCCAAGGCTCGCTTGCACGGCGCGCACCGCGCCGAGGGCATTGACCTCGAAATCCCGGGTGAAATCGTCATCGGTGAGCCGCGCCACCGGCTTCAGGTTGATCGAGCCGACGCAATAGGCGAGGCCCGCCAACCTGTCGCCTGCCTCCTTTGCAGCCGCCGTGATGGCGGCGCGATCGGCGACATCGGCGACGGAGAAGCTGGCGCCGATCTCGGCGGCGAGCGCCTCGAGCCGATCGCGGTCGCGCGCCACCAGGTGGACGGCATGGCCCCGGCCGCGCAGGCGGCGCGCCAGGGCCGATCCGATGCCGCCCGTGCCGCCGTAGATGAGGAAAGTGTCCGCCATGATGCCGAAGATCCGCTGCCGGCCCTTTCAGGCCCGTGCGGGTGATACGGCCGGTAGCGGTTCGTGGTTCAGGCGAAAGGGGCGGCGATGGCGAGGATGATCCGCAAGGGCGACCTGCCGCAGAAGACCTGCGCCGCCTGCGGCCGGCCCTTCGCCTGGCGCAGGAAATGGGCTCGCGTCTGGGAGGAGGTCCGCTTCTGCTCGGACCGGTGTCGCGGTTCCCGCCCTGCGCCGAAGGGCGGGCAGAGGCCTCAGCCGTAGCGCATCTCGTAGCGCGCCTCGCCCTGCGGCGGCGGCGGGATGGCATGGCCCTCGTCGGCATACTGGTTCAGCTTGTTGCGCAGCGTGCGGATCGAGATGCCGAGGATGTTGGCTGCGTGGGTGCGGTTGCCGAGCGTGTGGCCGAGCGTGTCGAGGATGAGGTCGCGCTCGACGTCGGCCACGGTGCGGCCGACGAGGCCGCGGGTGACCGCCTCCGCCGCGATCGCCGCCTGGGCGGCCACCGCATCCGGCCCGCGTCGTTCGTCGAGCCGCGCCCCGTCCGGCGAGCGGATGGCGTCGACGCCGATCTCGGGCCCGGAGGAGAGCAGAACGGCACGGTGCATGGTGTTCTCGAGCTCGCGCACGTTGCCCGGCCAGCGGGCGACGGTGAGTTGCCGGCGCGCCTCCGCCGCGAGGGGCTTCGGCTGCATGCCGTTGGCTTCGGCATATTTCCTGGCGAAATGGCCGGCGAGTTCGAGGATGTCGGCCGGGCGCTCGCGCAGCGGCGGCAGCTTCAGGTTCACGACGTTGAGGCGGTAGAGGAGGTCCTCGCGGAACGTGCCCTTGCGCACCTCCTCGGCCAGCGTGCGATTGGAGGTGGCGAGGATGCGGATGTCCACCGGCACCGGGCGGGTGCCGCCGACGCGATCGATCACCCGCTCCTGGATGGCGCGCAGGAGCTTCGACTGCAGACGGATGTCCATCTCGGAAATTTCGTCGAGCAGCAGCGTGCCGCCATTCGCCTCCTCGAACTTGCCGATGCGGCGCGCCACGGCGCCGGTGAAGGCGCCCTTCTCGTGGCCGAAGAGTTCGCTTTCCAGCAGGTTGTCGGGAATGGCCGCGCAGTTCACCGCGACGAAGGGCGCCTTCGCCCGGTTCGACTTGGTGTGGACGTAGCGCGCCAGCACCTCCTTGCCGGTGCCGCTCTCGCCGGTGATGAGGATCGATGCGTCGGAGCCGGCCACCTGGTTGGCGAGCTGGACGACGCGGGCCATGGCCTCGTCGCGGTAGATGAGCTGCTTGGCGTCGTCGGCGACCGCCGCCAGGACCGCGGCGATGAGTTCCGGATCGGGCGGCAGCGGGATGTATTCCTTCGCCCCCGCATGGATGGCCGCCACAGCGGCCCGGGCGTCGTTGGAGGTGCCGCAGGCGACGATCGGCACGGCGATCATCTCGTCCGCGAAGGCCTGGACCAGCGCCCTCACGTCCATGGCGACGTCCACCATGACGAGGTCGGCGCCCTTGGCGCGCATGACGCGCAGCGCCGTCTCGATGTCCTCGGCATTGGTGACGGCGGCGCCCTTGTCCACGGCCATCTTGGTGGCGATGGAGAGCTGCCCCTTGAGTGTTCCGACGATCAGCAGTCGCATCGTTCGGGTTCCTTCAGCGCTCGGCTTTGATGATTTCCGTCATGGTCACGCCGAGGCGATCCTCGACGAGCACCACTTCGCCGCGCGCGACGAGACGGTCGTTGACGTAGATGTCGATGGCCTCGCCCACCTTGCGGTCGAGCTCGAGGACGGTGCCGGGGCCGAGCTTCAGGAGCTCGCCGACGTCCATCCGCGAGCGGCCGAGCACGGCCGAGACATTGACGGGCACGTCGAAGACCGCCTCGAGGTCGGTGGCGTCCTTGGAGCCGTCGTCGCCCGCATCGCCGCCGTCCATGCCGGCATTCGGGCCGGGGACCACGTCGATGCCGTCGTTCTCGAGGTCGGGCAGCGGCATGCCGCCGTCGGTGGGAGTGCTCATGACTGGGCCTCGGGGGTACCGGAGGTGGAGGCGATGTAGCGGCCGACCGCCTCGGCGATGCGGCGTGCGGTCTCTTCACGGTCGAGCATGATGCCGCCGCTGGACCATTCGATGCGGCAGTCGCCGAGCGCGATGGCCGGCTCCGCCAGGATGACCAGCCGACCGTCGAAGCCGCGCTCGGCGGCGAGCTTCGTCAGTTCGGTGCGCGCGTCCTCGAGCAGGTCGTCATTGACCCGCACGACGAGATGCGGCGCGCTGCGCAGGTTGGCGAAACAGTCGCCGACGAGGTCGCGGATGGCGTCCAGCGGCTCGCGGGCGACCAGCGCGTCGGAGAGTTTGCGCGCCACCGCCACGGCGATGTCGATGGCCTCGGCCTCCAGCCGGCCCTCGAGCCCGGACAGCGCCGCGGCGGCCCCCGCCAGCCGGTCGCCGAGCTGGCCGAGGG
>JAEZGJ010000149.1 GCA_023416965.1 Pseudomonadota bacterium
CTGCTTCAGGGTGCTGAAGAGGCGGCTGCAAAGCGTGCATCGGGACGCAGCGTCGGTCAGGCATGGCCGACGCCCAACTCCATGCGTGGAGTCGAACCATCCACTAACTACAGACTGGCGGAAGGGCTGAGGGCAAGAACCGATGGCCAATAAAGAACTGGGTGAGATCAGAAGAAGCGCGGCTGTTGCAACTTTCGGCCCCGGATCCGTCGTGGATTTTCGCGCTGATAAGGCCACCATCTCGGCAGTCGCAGCTGGTCTCGAGGAATGGGACCATAACTTTCAGCCCAAGGGGCTGGTTAACGAGCAGACGATTCACGAAGAGCGCCTGGAACGCAAACTGGGCAAGCGCGGCTTCAGGCTGCCGCCCGTGCGCGATCCTCTCAGGGAGAAGGATGAGCGGGCGCTTGTGGCTGTCAGGTTTCCGTCATGGCTTCAGTGTCCCCAGTGTGACCGGATCGGTCGCGAGGACATGTGGGCTGACAAACCTGGGGAGGCGGGGCGATATTGTCCCAAATGCACTCAGGCCGCTCCAGGACGCAGAGAAGTCTATGTTGTACCTGTACGTTTTGTGACTGCGTGTGAGGGCGGGCATCTGGATGAATTTCCGTGGCATATGTGGGTAGACCACGCTGCCGGGTGTAAAAACACCCGCGGTTTCCTGAAGCTGGTATCTGAGCAGGCCGGACTGGCTGGGCTTATTCTCAGCTGCGATGACTGCGGCGCCCGTAAGTCGATGGACGGAATTTTTTCGTCGCGAGATACGACGCGTATGCCATCCTGCCGTGGCCATCGGCCATGGCTTGCAGCAAAACCAGAGCCCTGCACGCACCAGTTGCGAGCAGTTCAGCGTGGCGCATCGAATCTCTATTTTCCCGTCATCGAGTCTGCGCTGAGTATCCCGCCATTCTCCGATCGGCTCAAGGAAGCGATTGGCATGGCATGGGAGCTCATCGTGGGAGTTCTGCCTGAAGATCGTCCGAAGCAGGTCAAAATCCTTGCTGGCAGTCTTCTTGCTCCGGTTCTGCGCGAACTCGACATGTCGCCGGAGCAGTTTGAGCTTGAGGTCGAGCGACGCATCGCAGCGGAGAATTCAATCAATACCGATAACCTGCGTCTGGAAGAATACAGGCAGTTTACCGGAGGAACCTACGTCAAGGGCATTGATCGCGAATTCGAAATCCGGCCACAGACCGTACCCGAACCAATCAGGCCGCTGATCGGACGTCTGGTAAAGGCTACACGCCTGCGCGAAGTCCGGGCGATGACCGGGTTCACCAGAATCCTTCCCCCAGGGGACAGCGCGTCGCCAGCTGCACCGCTTTCGCTGGCGCCTCTCGAGTGGCTGCCAGCCATTGAAGTACGCGGTGAAGGTATCTTCCTCGAGCTGGATGAAAACCGCCTTGCTGAATGGGAAGCCCGGGCGGCCGTGCAGGCACGCGCAGCAAAAATCAATGGCCGCTGGACGGCCGAGTGGCGGGCCCGACATGGTGAAGGTCGTCCGGAACGGGTCATCACTGCCCGTTTCCTTTTAATCCATACTTTTGCTCATGCGCTGATGCGGCAGCTCACGCTTGACTGCGGATACTCTTCCACCGCCCTGCGCGAGCGGCTGTACGTCGATGACGGCGAACACCCCATGGCCGGACTGCTGATCTACACCGCAACAACGGATGATGATGGTACGCTGGGGGGGCTTCAGCGTCAGGGCGACCCGCAGCGCATCGAGCGGACGGTCAAGGCCGCCATCCGCTCGCAGGAGTGGTGCTCATCCGATCCCCTCTGTATCGAGGACATGCTGACGCCCGATGATGGTCTGTCCCTGGCAGCCTGCCACTCGTGTGTCCTGTCATCCGAGACATCCTGCGAGGAGTTCAACCGGTTCCTCGATCGCGCGATGCTGGTCGGAACACCTGATCACCCTGAAGCGGGCTACTTCACGGAGCTACTTGGACAGGACAAGTCATGACGGGCGCGCGGATGTGGCCAGCACGCCTGCCAAGGCAGGTCCGCGACAATCAACAGAGAAGTGCAGAGGTCCGCGTTTACGATGCGCTGCAGGCTGCTCTCGGGCCCGATTGGACCGTCTTTTACAGCCGCCCCTGGCTCGGACTGAATGCATATGGCGAAGAAAAGGAAGGTGAAGCGGACTTCGTGGTCGTACATCCGGCCAGGGGTTATCTCACTATAGAGGTAAAGGGTGGCGGTATTTCCTGGGATCCAGAGACGGATGTCTGGATCAGTGAAGACCGGAACAGAATCAGACACATCATCAAAAACCCGGTTGAACAGGCCAGATCGTCCAAGCACCGGCTGCTCGACAAGGTCAAGGAAATGGAGAGCTGGCCTGGCCGCTTCATCCGCATGCGTCATGGCGTGGTGTTTCCGGATGCGCCGTCGCCTCCCGATCATCTCGGTGCCGACAAACCACGTGAACTTTTCTGCTGCAGGCCCGACATGCCACGTATTGGCGACTGGGTCAGGAGCCGACTTTCCGGAGAGAACACTGGTGAGCTCGGGCCTGAGGGTGTCCGGGCGTTCGAGGAGCTTCTTGCCAGACCGATCAGTCTGCGCGTCCCGCTTGCTCACCATTTCGACGATGATGAGGAAGTCATTGCCGCGCTGACTCCGCAACAGTTCTTCATCCTCTCATCTTTCATGCATCTGCCGCGGGTCGCGGCGGGTGGCGGTGCCGGTACGGGCAAGACCATTGTCGCGATGGAGGACGCCGTTAGACTCGCCGAAATGGGCCTCAGAACGGCTCTTCTGTGTGTTGGTCGTAATCTGGCGGCGCATCTCCGCGAAACGGTTCGCAGAGCGCCCGTTCATGTGTTCAGCCTGTCCGAGCTATGCATGCAGATGGCAAAGGAAGCTGGACTGAAGGTCGAGCAATGTGACGCCATCCCTACCGACACAGCTATGGAATCGCTGGCAGCAGCAGCGCGCACGCGGCCGGATCTTCGCTTCGACGCAATTGTCGTGGATGAAGCGCAGGATGTCCGCGCGCACTGGTGGATCGTGATCGAGGAACTGCTGAAGGATCAGAATACATCGAAGCTGCATGCCTTCTATGATACAAATCAGAACGTCTACGGTGACGTGGCAACGCAGCTCGCATCGTTCAGCGCTGTTCCCATGCGTCTGACACGCAACCTGAGAAACACCCGCCATATTCATTCTGCGGCGAGTCGTTTTTACCGGGGATTCGAGATTACCGCGGACGGACCCCAGGGGCCGGCTGTCGAGTGGAACAGGTGCTCTCAGGCCAGTATCCCGGTCAATCTTATGGCGCGCCTCCGTTCGCTGACGGAGGACGACGGCATCCATCCGGAGAGGATCGCTATTCTGGCGGTAAACGACGCCCTGGTCAGCTCCCTTGGACGGCAGACATCGGCGTTTGACGGAATAACCGTGGAACATGTCCGCGACTTCAAGGGGCTGGAGCGACAGGTCGTACTTTTTGCAGCAACAAAAGAAATCGCTGACTTCCAGGAACTGGCGTACGTCGCGATTTCCCGCCCGCGCGTTCTTCTTTCGGTATTCGGAGAGGAGCCGATCCTGTCGTGGCTGGCAACAATCTGACTCCTCGCGGGCTCGTGGCACAACGAGCGAGGCGGCTGTGTACGCCTCTTTGCGACCGGGCATTTGGATAAAAGCGCTGTTCGGATTCCATCCGTCGCGCATATTGAGTCTTGTGCTGACTTTCTGCCTCGTTTGGGGCGTGCCGCCCCCAGGCCGTCAAGGCTGAACCCGTCGCTTTGCTTCGGGCAAAATACGCCAGGCCGTGTAGTCGCTGACGCTCCGGCCCGCACCACCCGGTTCCCCTTCGGGCGTATTCCGGCCTGTGACGGCCAACCCCCGCTCATTGCCGCCTGGCTAGTCGGTTGCATGTGCAACCGACTTTCCAAGGAAGAAGGCAATGAAAACAGATGTCTATGAACGCGTAACCCAATCCATCATCGCAGCCCTCGAACAGGGCGTGAAGCCGTGGCACCAGCCATGGAATGTGGTCCATACCGCTGGCCGCATCACCCTCCCCCTGCGCGGCAATGGCGTGCCCTATCGCGGCATCAATGTCCTGACCCTCTGGGGCGAAGCCGTCGCCAAAGGGTATTCCGCGCCGGTATGGCTGACCTTCAGACAGGCGCAGGAGGCGGGGGCGCATGTGCGCAAAGGCGAGCGCGGATCGCTGGTGGTCTATGCCTCAACGCTCAGCCGCACCAAGGCCGATCCGCAGACAGGCGAGGAATCCGAGCGGGATATTCCCTTCATGAAGGGCTACACCGTCTTCAATGCCGAGCAGATCGAGGGCCTGCCCGCAGGGTATTACGCAGGACCAGCACCGCGCATTGATCCGATCTTCCGTCTGGCCGGGGCCGATGCCTTCGTGAACGCCACACGCGCGACCATCCATCACGGCGGCGGACGGGCCTGCTACAGCCGCACCCTCGATGAAATCCGCATGCCGCCCTTTGAGGCTTTCCGGGATGCCGAAAGCTATTACGGGACCCTCATTCATGAGCTGACGCACTGGACCAATCACCCGGCACGGCTGGACCGCGATCTTGGCCGCAAACGCTGGGGCGATGCAGGCTATGCCATGGAAGAACTGGTCGCTGAGCTTGGCGCGGCCTTTCTTCTGGCTGATCTTGATATCGCCCCGGCACCCCGTGCCGAGCATGCGTCCTACATCGCTTCATGGCTGGAGGTGCTGAAGAATGACCGGCGCGCGATCTTCACCGCTGCAGCGCATGCACAGCGCGCCGCCGACTATCTCAACAGTCTGCAGCCGCAGATGCAGGCACAGGCCGCATAGGCCGGAAAGCGACAGGGGCACCGCGCCGGATCGGCGCGGCGCCCCTGAAGCGTCTGGCGCCCGTCAAATTCCGGCGGCGGTGCGCGCCGCCGTTCCTGATTGTTTTTGTGGGGCGTGAACCACCCCTGATCACCACGGGACCGTTTTGCGGGACACAACCATATGACCGCCTGTTCAGACCGCAGTGAACCCTCTTTAGGCACGATCGAGGCAATCACGTATCGTCCGACCAGAATTGACGGGCCGCACCGGGGCGTGTGGCTCTATGCGTCAGCATGCGCGGCGGAACAGAGCATGGCGGCGTTTCATGACATGGGCGCGCACTACCTTGAATTGCGCCGCCATAGCCTTCCCAGTGCGCAGGCCGTGATCCGGCTCGTGCTCGATGAGGGTCTTGAGCTTGATGAGATGTGGCGTGAACTCCATGCCCGGGGCTGGCTGCTGGAGGTGCACAGGGCTATTGAGGCCGCACACCGCGCCGATCTCAGCCGGACGGTCCTGCGGCCTGATCTTTCCCGTCGCAGGCCGCGCCAGATTCGCCGCCGATGACGCGTCCGCTTGCGCTGCGGTGTCCAAGCGCTGTCGCGCCGCCTTTCAGGCATCCGGCAGCCTGTTGAACCAGCCCTCGATGTCCTCGACAGCGATCAGGGTCCGCTTTCCAGCTTTCCTGACTGGAAGGCGGGTTGCGTTGATCTCTTTGTAGAGGGAGCTGCGTCCCAGCCCCATCATGCGCGCCGCTTCGCGTATCCCCACATAAAGCGGCCTGTCCTTCGCCGGGGCTGGAGCTGACGGCAGAGGCAGGCGCGGCACGGGTGCCCGCGCCTCTTCCGTTCTCCCGGCTTCGCGCTTCAGGTCGCGAGAAAGAATGTCCCAAAGCTGCGCCTCATCCCGAAGGTTGATGGCACGCAGGCGTGCAAGTTCACTGAGATTTCTGAGTAAATATTTCTGCATAAGCTCTCCTCGAATGTTATCCGAGTGAGATGCTTTCTGCAGGGCGTCGATCAAGTAATGGCTGGAGCGGGTGAAGGGAATCGAACCCTCATAGCCAGCTTGGAAGGCTGGAGCTTTACCACTAAGCTACACCCGCATGCATTCTGTTCTATCAGGATGCCATGGGCTGTTCAACGCCAGACTTTTACATCTAACTTATTGAGCGCATTTATGTTTCGAAGGACTGCGGGCGCGGAACGGGCATTCGCCTTTCCCAGTCTTCTGCCTGCAGGGGATGGGGCCTGGTTCTTCGGCTGCGGATGATCTCCCCGGTCGCCCGTTCATGCCTCGGCCTTGGGTCTGGGGCCTGACCGTACCGGGCCGCTATGGGTCAACCGGCTGCCCGCTCCATTCGCTGACGCTCCCGTGTTGCCGGTATGACCCGCGGTCCCTGGGTTCGGTCTTCACGTCCCCACAGGCCGGGCATGACGCCGGGCCAGAACAAAGGAGACCATCATGAAAAACACCAACGAACCCAAGCGCCCCACCCACGTCATCTGGCAGGTGATCGGCGAAACCGACAAGGCCCGCTGGATCCGCGTCGGCGCAGGCTGGGCCAACCGCGACGGCAAGGGGCTCACCCTCAAGTTCGACGCCTATCCGGTCGCAGGGCGGACCGTCATCCGCGAGATGACCGATCAGGAAGAAGCCGGAGGCCGGGCGTAAGCCCGGCCCTTTCTTCACAGCACAAGCGCCCGGATCGCCATGACCAGGCCGCCGATTGCGGCTAGGCACAGCAGCTGTTTCATCACCGTCCTCATGACCTTGCGGCGCTGCATCTTTCTGGCCAGCGCAATTTCGGCATTCAGGCGAATCTCGTTCTCCCGGCGCTGGATGGCAGCAACCTTCGCCGCTGCAGCGTAGCGCATGCCCTCCTCCAGATACTGGATCGTGTTCTGCACGGCCTCGGCATGGGCCTTGCGCCTGCGTTGCCGCTCGGCCTCCTTTTCTGCCGCGAGCTTGCGCTCATACGCGCCCCGCGACATCGGCGGCGGGTGATCGGGATGCGGGTCAAAGTGTAGGAAAAACGCCTGATCGCGGAAGTAATGAATGCGGGACAGCGCGAGGGGATGCATGCCTGAGACCAGGACCAGCGCCTTCGGATCTGACCGGTCGCCGAACATCCGCCCGACCTCGTCCGGCGTCAGGAGCGCCCGCTTGTGGATCGTCTGGCTGCGCCCGATCGTGCGCGACTCACTGTCCGTCGTCGTGCTGGTGCGGCTGGTGGAAAAAGACTGGCCTGAGGTCTGCGTGGTGCCGCTGCTCCAGCCATGCGAGAGCCCCCGGCTGCTCGTATTGAAGGTCGTGGTCTCGCTGCGCCCAACGCTGTGGGACTCGCTCTGGCTCACGCCCGAGGCATGGGCGAGCGATGCACCCTTTGTGACGCTTTCGGACCAGGTGGTGCGGACGACCTCATGATCCCCGATCAGCTTTGACACATACTCCCGCGTGAAATGGTCGTCGTTGCCGAAGAAAATCTTCGTGCCCGCCGTTGCCACCAGCGTTTCCCAGTTATCCCGGTAAACCTCCTTCAGCTGGGCCAGCGACTGGACCACCAGCATCATCTTGACCCCGTAGCCGGAAATCTGGGCCGCCGCATTCTCGATCACGCTCATGCGCTTCAGGCCCGCGAACTCGTCGAGCATCATCAGCACCGGATGACCCGAGGCAGGCTGATGCCGCGTCCGCTCCATCTCGTTGAGGATCAGCGTCGTCATCATGCGCAGCCACCGGAAATGCGTCGGCATGTAGCGCTGCGGCAGGCAGAGATAGAGGCTGACGCCCGCAGGATCGGTCTTCAGCGACCTGATCGAAAAACTGGAATTCGCAAGGCAGTCCTTCATGCCCTCGCCTTCCATGAAATCCGTGTTGGTCACGATCACCTGCAGGATCGAGAACAGCATCTTGGGCGCGCCGGTCTCCATGTTGAGAAGCTGGCGTCCAGTTTGCGCGACCACGCCGCCATAGGCGGTATTGCGGCTCATTTCCTCGAACAGCAGCGCCATGCTCGACGGCAGCTTCTTCGGATCGGTGTTGAGGGCCAGCATCGCCCGCAGATCCGTCTCGCCCTCGACGGCGAGACGCCGCACGGTCAGGAGGTTGCGGCTGCCCTCGCCGAACCTTTTCCAGCTTCTGACATGCAGGCAGAGCTTTGCGAGGATTCCCTGGGCGGCATTTTCCCAGAACGGCTCCTTCGACTGCTCGACGATCAGCGCGGCAGCAATCCGGTTCGCGTCCTCGACAGCCTCGGGCTGCTCCGGTCCCAGCTGATCCAGCGGATTGTAGCTGGCGCGCAGGTCATACATCGTGTCCGACACGCCCCGCACCTCGGAGAATGGGTCCAGAAGATGCACCTTCTGGCCGAGCCCGTAGCTGTAGGCAGACCCCTTGCCACGCCGCCGTGCCGTAATGACCGCATTCTCCCCCTTCGGATCGATCACCACCACGCTGCCGGGCCAGAGCAGCAGATTGGGCACGAGGATCGACGTGCCCTTGCCCGAGCGCGGACCGCTGCACACGAGCACATGACGGTCGTCGCGGTAGCCGACCGGTTCCCCTGTCGGCAGGCGCGAGAGCCAGAGATCGCCCTTCCGGAAAGTCGGCGTCTGGCCCGGGGCAAACCGGAACCAGTCCGCCGTCCCCAGCGGGCGCCCGGCACCGTCCGGAAAGGACGCATTCTGAAGCGCATTGTCTGTGCGTCTGACGAGATTGCTCATGGCTCAAACTCCATCCCTGCGCTGCGGTCTCGTGACCGGATGCCGATCAGGCCGGAGGCCTGCAGCGCGCCTGTGCGTTTCAGGATTTCCGCTACCGTTGCCGCCAGCTGGGCACGCTCCGTCCGCTGCGCGGCCAGTGCCCCGTCGATGCGCCGCTGCAGGCCCGCGCGCTCTTCCAGCTGCGCGCGCACCAGCGTCTCCCGCTGCGCCCGGTCGCGCTGAAATCCCTCAAAGGCCTCCTGCTCATTCTGTTTGCGGATGGCGCGTGTCTTCCCGGTCAGCAGGTCCCAGACACCCCGTAGCCCCGCATTGATCCGCGCGGCCCGCGCCCTGGTCTCAGCCAGGCGCCGCTTCTCCAGCCCCGCTTCCAGCTTCGCCCGCTCCGCCCGGTGCTGCGCGACCATCCGGCCGCGTTCCTCCGCGAGGGGCCGCAGCGCGTCGTTCTTGGCCTTGCGATCCTGGGCAATGTGTGCACGCAGCCGCGACGACATCTTCTCGCGCAACGATTTCTGGGTGGCCGAAACATCCGGCAGCGCGTCGGGTGAACCGAGCCGCGCCACCACGTCCTTGCTCCGCAGGCCCATCCAGCGCGCCAGCGCATACACCTCGCCATAGACATCGACGGCCACAAATCCGCGCCGGTCGCCGCGGGCCAGGTAATACCCCTTCTCCTCCAGCGCATGCCGGAATCCGGAAAGTCCGTCCGACTGGTCCCAGGCTTCGCGCATGGCCTGCTTGATCTCCCGGGGATCGAGACCAAGCCGCATGGCCTGCTGCCATTCCGCCAGCGTGAAATTAAGCGGGTTCTTCCAGCCATTGGTGCGATGGCCCTCCGGCAGGGTCCATCCGTTCTCGAGATACAGCTCGCGCGAGAGTTCCTTCAGCCGGTTCTTGAAGAAGGGCAGATTGACCGCCTTCATGGTCGCGGGGTCGATCCGCGACCACACGACATGAAGATGGCGGCGGCCCTTCTTCTCGTGCACCACGACAGCGCGGGGCTGGCCCTGCAGTCCCAGAACCTGCTCGGCCCGATTCGCGGCTGCCATCAGGGTCTCCAGGTCCGGTTCCGCATCCTTCGGCGGGTTCAGGCTCAGGGACAGGATCGGCTGACGGCAGCGCGTACCCTTCGCAATGGCGACGGTCTCGCTCAGCCCGCCATAGAGGTCCCCAGCCATGAACCCCCTCAGTTCCTGGACGGTGACGTGGTCGTTGTCCCGATCATTCAGGAGATGCGCCGCCAGCTGGCGCGGACCGCCCCGCTGCGAAGCCTTGAGGATCATGGCTTCGTCCCCCGTGCGGCCCTCCGGAACGCGCCTGCGGCGGGTGGCGTGATCAGCTGCTCGTAGACCGTCACCCCCAGGGCCCGCAGAAGCTGGACCCGCAGGTCCAGCATGGCGGCACAGGCACACCGGATCTCATCCTCGACTTCCGGCGTGACCGGAAGGCTCCCATTGGTCGCCGCCTGCGCCAGCCTGTTCAGGCTGGCTGCGATCTCGGACTGGCCCAGCTGGCCAAGGATGCGCCCCAGCAGTTCGGCATCCCGTGCCGGGGCACGGACGGGGCTGCGCGGCGTATCCGCCGCCCCGAGCAGCTTTTCCCGAATGTATGTCCCAAGGGGCCTTGAACCGGCCTCCCGGGTAAGACGCTGCCGCTCGGCATCGGTGAAGCGGATAGAAACGGGCTTTGCCCTGTCGATATCCTGAAGGCTCATGGCTGAAGCCCCCGGAACCGGATTCCCTGACGCTTCAGCTCCCTTTCCCAGTCACCCAGAACCCGAAACAGCTCCTCCGAAAATTCTTCGTCGGGGTGCGCCATTTTCTTGCCCGCCTGATGAATACGTGCGCTCGACCCTGTCTCCGATGCGCCTTGACGCGTTGATGCCTCGCGCGGCGGCGGAAGACAAAGATTGCACGCACCTGGGTCAGACTCCCTCCTGACCGATCGACGAGGCTCTCTCCATGGGACTGTTGACCTTCGGCATGAACCTCACCCTTGACGGCTGCGTCGATCACCAGGAGGGCATCGCCGATGACGAGACACACGCGTTCTTCACGCGGCTTATGGACGACCACGGGGCGATGCTGTGGGGCCGCATTACCTACGAGATGATGGAGAGCTACTGGCCCGCCGTCGCGCGCGGCGAGTTTGACGTGCCTCCGGCCGTAAGCGAATGGGCGGTCAAGCTTGAGGGCAAGCCGAAATATGTCGTGTCCTCGACCCGGACGACCTTCCCCTGGGCCAATAGCCACCATGTCGGCCGCGACCTTCGGCTCGACGTGCAGAGGCTCAAGGACGAGACGCCGACGGGCGTCCTGCTCGGGAGCGGCAAGCTCGCGGTGGAGTTGGACCGGCTGGGTCTGATCGACGAGTACAGGTTTCTCATCCATCCAAGGATCGCCGGTCACGGTCCGACCTTGTACCAGCGCGGGTTGCAGACGACACGACGGCTCGAACTGGTCTCTGCGCGGCCGCTGGGCAATGGCGCGGTCGCGGTGCACTACCGGCGCGATGACTGACCAGCGCCGCTTCGCAGACCGGCGAGCAGATCGCGGTCCGAAACCCTCCCCTCCTCATTTGGAGGGCGCGCGCCCCCCGCGAGTCTGATAGAAATACCAGCAACGGTGGCGCCGCCGCCACCGCATCCAGTGCATCGGGTGAAACATGCCGCCGGCGCCTGCCAGACACGGAGACCTCGCGCCGGCCTCTGTGGCCGGGCGTCTGCCGCTGGCGGCAGCCACGGCCCTGTTCTGCGCCACCTTCCTCTACATCTGGGTGTCCTTCAGGCCCTTTCCCGACCTCACCTTCATGGATCAGGCGGCGGCGGCGGGTGTCGCGTCCAACCGGCCGAACCAGATCGCCGCGCTGGTGCTGCTCTCGCTGCTGGTCGGCTACGTGCTCGCCTGGAGGCGCCATTCGCTGCTCCTGCGGCCGCGGATCCTCCTGTTCCTCATCTTCGCCTGGCTTCTGGCGGTCTCGCTGCCCAGCTCCGATCCCCTCTTCGCCGTCCGGCGGCTCGCCATGGCGACCATCGTCTGCACCGCCGCGAGCGTCATGCTCATCCTGCCAAGGGACGAAAAGCACTTCGCCGCCATGCTGGCCGCCTGCACGGGCATCGTGCTGGCGCTCTGCTATGTCGGGGTGATCCTGTTCTCCCGCTACGCGGTGCATCAGTTCACCGACGAACTCGAGCCGCTGCTCGAGGGTGACTGGCGTGGCCTCTACAGCCACAAGAACACGGCCGGGACCGTGATGGTGGTGGCCGTCCTCTTCGGCCTCTATGTCGGGCGGGTGCTGGGGCCGCTCGCGGGACTGCCGATCGTGCTGCTGGCCGGTATCTTCCTCCTCTTCACCGGCAGCAAGACCTCGACCGCCATGCTGCCGGCGACGCTGGCGATCTCCTTCCTGGTGGTGCGGCTGCGTTACGCGCGGGCGCTCGTCGTCGTGGGGGCGCTCGCCGGCGTCTGGACGCTGACCATCGGCTCCGCCGTGTCGGAGCGGATCGCCGCCTTCGTGAAGTCGCTCGGCGTGGACCCCACCTTCACGCTGCGGACGGAGGTCTGGTCCCTCGCCCTCGAACACATCCCGAAGAAGCCCTGGCTCGGCTACGGCTACCAGTCCTTCTGGCGCAACACCGACCTGATGCACGGCTTCCGCGAGGAGTTCAGCTGGGCGGTCAACGCGGTGAACGCCCACAACAGCTATCTCGACCTGCTGCTGACGGCGGGCATCCCGGGAACGCTGCTGATGATGGTGTTCCTGATCGCCCTGCCGCTGCGCTACATCGGCGAGGCCGAGCGCAACGGCAGCTCGCGGCGGCTGACGGAGCTCTTCACGCGCATCTGGATTTTCGGCCTTCTCGCGGGCTGCCTCGAAACCATCCTCTTCGACACGGTCGGCGTGGTCTGGTTCAGCATGCTGATGGCGATTTTCGGTCTGCGCCTGCAGGCCAGGGCGCATCTGCGGCATTGAGGGGCCGGACCCCAGCGCGCGGATCGGTGCCGCCATCGCCACCTTCGTGCGAGGCCTGGCTATCGACCGGCCGGGCAGGGACAGCGCAGATAGTCGGGCAGCGACAGGCGCTGCACCTTGGCCACCGCCACACAGGAAGCCTGGAACTGCGTCGCCCTGGCCGGCGATTCGCGGCGATGCTCAGCCGGACTCCTCGGCGCGGGCCGCCTCGCTGATCGCCAGCACGGCGGGATGGCTGAGCTTCCGTTCCACCGAAATGGCGTAATACCGCGTCCAGATGCCCTCGGCCCGGCCGATCATCGTCGCCCCGAACTGTTCCTCGATCTCCTCGGCGAGAATGGCCGGCGCCGGAAAGATCCCCGTTCCGGCCTTGCCGAAGGCCTTCATCAGGGCGCTGTCGTCGAACTCGCCGACGATCCGCGGCTCGATCTGGTGATCGCTGAACCATCGTGTCAGCCCCATCTGGATGGTGGAGCTGTCGCCGGGGATCAGCATCGGCGCGCCGTGCAGGGAGCGCGGGAAACCCGGCTGGTAGCGCGCGGCAAGCTCTGCGGTGGCGAAGAAGGCGAGCGCCGTGCGCCCGAGGGAATGGCTGTGGCCCTTGACGCCGAGCGCATGGGGCAGCGGCCTGTCGGCGATGACGAGATCGACCTTGTGGGTGGCGATCTCGGCGAAAAGGCGGTCCAGCTTGTCCTCGCGGCAGATGAGGCGCACCCGCGCGCCCCCGGCGAGCGCCGGTGCCAGGAGCCGGTAGGCGATGGATTTCGGCACGACGTCGGCGACGCCCACCCTGAACAGGATGTCCTTGCTGTCCGCCTGGTTGCGCAGGTTCGCCTCCAGCTCCCGCCCGATCTGGAAGATCTCGTCGGCATAGGAGAGCGTGAGGTCACCGGCCGGCGTCAGTTCGAGGCCGCGCCCCACCCGGCGGAACAGCTTGGCGCCGAGCTGTTCCTCCAGCGTGCCGATCTGGGCGCTGATCGTCTGCGGCGCGAGGCGCAGCTGCGAAGCGGCACGGGCGATGCTACCGGCCTTAGCCACCCGCCAGAAGTAGTGGAGCTGCTTGTAGTTGAGCATGGGCGCGCCCCTGACTCGCAGATTTTTTCGATGATAATGACGCAAACAATCTGCTTTTTTCGATGAACGTTCAAGTCCATATTCCCCCCGCTTCCGGCAGCGGCCCGCCATCGGGTCCGTGCTGCCGGCGATAGCGAGGAAAGCCCAATGGGTTTCAAGGACCTGCTGTTTGCCCTGAACAGCTATCCCGAGCCGACACCGGCTTCGGCGATCGACCAGGCAGCCGGATATGCCGCCGCGCTCGGGGCATCGGCCACGGCGCTCGCGGTCCACGTCGAGCTACCCCATGTCGGCAACGCGCTGGCCAACAGCCTGCTCGACCTGCCGGGCATGGTGGCGGCCGAGCGCGGGAAGAGCGAGGCAGGCGCCCGGGCGACCATCGGCGCCTTCGAGGAGGCAGCGCGGCGGGTGGGCGTCACCACCCGTCACGTCACCGATTCCTGCCAGCGCTCGCAACTCGGCGCGCTGGTGACGGAGCACGCCCGGACGCACGACCTCACGATGATCGCCATCGGCGAGGAAACGGGACAGCAGCAGATCGCCGAGAGCGTCATCTTCGGTTCGGGACGCCCGACCCTCGTCTTCCCCGAGGCGCGGGCGCGGGATTCTGCCCCCTTCGCCGCCGTCGGCATCGCCTGGGACTTCAGCCGCCCGGCGGCGCGGGCGGTCGCCGACGCCCTGCCGATCCTCGCGCGCGCCGGCACCGTCCGCATCGTCACCGTGACGGACGAGAAAGCCATCGCCGCACGCCGCCCGGCGGCGGAACTGGCGCGGCACCTCGCCTGCCACGGCATCGAGGCGGTGGTCGATGCGGAGCCCGCCGCCGGCCGCCCCGTCGGACAGGTGCTCGGCGACTACGCCGCCACCCACGGCCTCGGCCTCCTCGTCATGGGCGCCTACGGCCACTCCCGCATGCGCGACTTCATTCTCGGCGGCGCGACGCGAACCATCGTGTCGCGGCCGCCCCTGCCCGTCCTCCTCTCCCACTGAGGCGAGGCGCGGGCGGTCCGGCCTCCGGGCGTGGCAACGCCCGGGACGGCCTGACACCGCATCAGCAGACATCGACGACGGCCCCGACGCCCGGCGCGGCGGCGCGGGCTGCCCTCACGCAAAGGTTTCCCCATGGAACTGCTCGTCTCATTCCTGACCGGCGACTTTCTCGGCAAGCCCGCCTGGCTCTGGCTGATCTTCCTCGTGCTCGTCGGCGCCCTGCTCGTCTTCGACCTCGGTGTTCTGCACAGGGAGGACAAGGAGCTCGGCGTCACCGAGAGCCTCGTGCTCTCGGCCTTCTACATCGCCATCGCCGTGGTCTTCGGCGTCTGGATCTGGTGGTCCATGGGACCGACGTCCGGCATCGAATATTTCACCGGCTACGCGCTGGAAAAGGCGCTGTCGATCGACAACGTCTTCGTCATCTCCATCATCTTCGGCTATTTCGCCATTCCCGCGAAATACCAGTACCGCGCCCTGCTCTGGGGCATCCTCGCAGTCCTGGTGCTGCGCGGCATCATGATCGCCCTCGGTGCCGCGCTCGTGCAGCAGTACGAGTGGGTGCTCTACATCTTCGGCGCCTTCCTCATCGCCACCGGCATCAAGATGCTGCTGATGGGCGAGAGCGAGCAGGATGTCTCGGCCAACCCCGTCGTGCGCTTCCTGTCGAAGCGCATGCGGATGACCCCCGAACTGCACGGCGCCAATTTCTTCGTCACCAAGCCGGATCCCGAGACCGGCAGGATGGTGCGCTACGCGACGCCGCTGTTCCTGGCGCTGGTGGTCATCAACATCGCCGACCTCGTCTTCGCGGTCGACTCGGTGCCGGCCATCTTCGCCATCACCACCGACACCTACATTGTCTTCACGGCCAACATCATGGCGATCCTCGGCCTCAGGGCGCTCTATTTCGCCCTCGCGGCCATGGTCCACCGCTTCGAGTACCTGAAGTATGCGCTGGCCATCGTGCTCGTCTTCATCGGCGCCAAGATTTTCTGGAACCAGATCGTCGGCAAGCTCGACCCCGCCATCTCGCTGGGCGTGACGCTCTCGCTCATCGCCGGCGGCGTGGTGTTCTCGCTCTGGAAGACCCGCGGCCACGGGCCCTCGGCCTCGCATGGTCCGGTCCAGGGTCAGGCGCCCTCCGTCCCCCCGAAGTCGGCCGCCTCGTAGAGGGGGCGGATCTCGATCACGCTCGGTCCCGGCATGGGATTGGGGCATCGCTTCACCCAGGCGACGGCCTCGTCCATGTCGCGGACCGCCCACAGCCAGAACCCGGCGACGAGATCGCCGGGTTCGCCGAACGGCCCGCGGGTGACGGTGCGACCGGCACCGTCGAAGGCCACCCGCAGCCCTTCCGACGAGGGCTTGAGCCCGTCACCTGCGATCAGCACGCCCGCCGCCTGCAGCTCGTCGTTGAAGCGGCCCATGGCCGCCATCATCTCCAGCGTCCACGGCGAGGGGGTAAAGCCCCTCTCGCTGTCCTCGGTCGCCTTCACCAGCACCATCACGCGCATCTCCGCCTCCTCGGCATGTCCAGCCGCACATGATCTCAACGCGGCGCCACGACAAACGAACCGATCGCCCGTCGCGGCGTTTGGAACCGCAGAGCTCCGCCGCATGTTGACGGTGCCGACGTCCTGTTTCAGCCGCCGTTCATGCCGGTAGCGGAATGGTGTATCCCCCGCGCGGCGGCCGCGCCCGTCTGCCGCCATTTGGAGATGACCGTGATCCTGTCCGTGGACGCCAAACCCTATACCGACCAGACCCTCGGCACGTCCGGCCTGCGCAAGCCCACGGGTCACATGATGCAGCCCCATTACGTGGCGCTTTTCATCCAGTCGGCGTTCGAGGAACTGGGCGTCGCCGGGGCGACCCTCGTCGTGGGCGGCGACGGGCGGTTCTTCAACGACCAGGCGATCCAGACGATCCTGAAGATGGCGGTCGCCCACGAGGTCGGCCACGTGGTGGTCGGACGCGGCGGGCTCCTGTCGACGCCCGCCGCCTCGGCGCTGATCCGCGCGCGCAAGGCCAAGGCGGGGATCATCCTCTCGGCCAGCCACAATCCCGGCGGCCCCGACGGCGATTCCGGCATCAAGATCAACGCCGCCCATGGCGGCCCTATCCCGCTGGCGGTGTCCGACGCCATCCATGCGCGCACGCGCACCTGCGTGCGATACGCCATCGCCGACATCCCTGACCTTCCCCTGGGGCAGGACGGCCGCCACCAGATCGGCGCCACCCTCGTCGAGGTGATCGACAGCGTCGCCGACTATGTCGGGCTGATGGAAAGCCTCTTCGACTTCGACCGCATTGCCGGGCTCTTCCGCTCCGGCTTCACCATGCGCTTCGACGCCATGAACGCGGTGACCGGACCCTACGCGACCGAGCTCTTCCACCGTCGCCTCGGCCTGCCCGAGGCGCATCTGATGAACCGGGTGCCGCTGCCCGATTTCGGCGGCCTGCATCCCGACCCCAATCCGCATCACGCCGCCGCTCTCGTCGACCTCGTCGCGGGTCGGTCGGAGGCCGATTTCGGCGCGGCCTCCGACGGGGACGGCGACCGCAACCTGATCATCGGCCGCGGCCTCGTCGTCTCGCCGAGCGACAGCCTCGCGGTCATCGCCGCCAACGCCCATCTCGTGCCGGGCTATCGCGACGGCCTCGCCGGCGTCGCCCGCTCCATGCCGACGAGCCGGGCGCTGGACCGCGTCGCCGCCGCCCTCGGCATCGACTGCCATGTCACGCCCACGGGCTGGAAGTTCTTGGCCAACCTCCTGGAAGCCGGCCTCATCACCATCTGCGGCGAGGAGCGCGCCGGCACCGGCTCCAACCACGTGCGCGAGAAAGACGGCCTCTGGGCGGTGATGATGTGGCTGAACATCCTGGCGGAGCGGCGCCTCTCGGTCGGCCAGGTCCTGCGCGACCACTGGCAGGCCTATGGCCGCGACTATTACCAGCGCCTCGATTTCGAGGAGGTCGACACGGCGGGCGCGGAGGATCTCATGGCGACCCTGCGCGGCCGGCTGCCGGTTCTGGCAAACGAACTCGCCGGCCGCCTCACCGTCACCGACGCCAACGACTTCGCCTATACCGACCCGGTCGACGGGTCCTCGGCGACGAAACAGGGCGTGCAGATCGTCGCCGACGAGGCCCGCATCGTCTATCGCCTCTCGGGCACGGGCACCCGCGGCGCGACCCTCCGCGTCTATCTCGAGCGCTTCGCCCCGCGCGGCGCAGACCACGGCCTGCTCCCGGCCGAGGCGCTGGCCGAGGTGCAGGAGATCGCCATGCAGGTGGCGGAGGTGACGCGCTTCACCGGCCGCACCAGCCCCTCCGTCATCAGTTGATGGCGGCGCGCCGGCTCAGCCCTGACGGCGCAGGAACCGCGTGATCGTCACCGCCCGCCAGATGCCCGCCGCGTGGAAGGGATCGGCGCGGTTGAACGCCTCGACATGGGCGCGGTCCGGCGCCTCGACGAGGAACAGGCTGCCGATCATCGCCTCGCCGTCGTCGCTCATCAGCGGGCCGGACATGACGATGCGAACGCCATGCGCCGTGGTGTCGGAGAGGAAGGCCTTGTGGGCGTCGTAATGGGCGAGCCGCACCGGCAGCGCGCCGTCGCGGTCGAGCGCATGAATGGCGAAGAGCGTGGTCATCGGGTCTGGCCTGTCATGGCGCCTCGCCGATGGCGAAGCCGGCGAGGAAACGGTCGATCGCCCGCTCGATCACCGGCATGACGTCGTCGGGCGTCGGCAGGTGATAGATGTGCCGGCGGATGCCGAGATAGACGATGCTGCCATGGAGGTTCCACAGATCCTCCATGTCCGGCTGCACCGGCCCCCGCGCGGCGGAGCGGACCTCCTCCATGAGCGGCGCCAGCAGCACGTCACGGACATGTTCCAGGTAGCGGCGGTTGAGCGCCTCTCCGGCGAGGCCCGCCGCCATGAAGATGCGCATCCATTCGTAGGTGAAGATGGCGGCCGTATACTCGGCGTAGAAGCTCAGCATGCGCTCGCGCAGCGGCCGCGACCGGTCCGTCAGCACGGCCGGCCAGTGCGGCGCCATGCGGTCGAGATAGACCCGGGCGAAGACGGCCTCGAGCAGGTCCGCCTTGCTCCGGAAATACTGGTAGAGCAGCGCCTGGGTGATGCCGGCCCGCTTGGCGAGGTCACGTGTCGTGCCGGCAAGCCCGACTTCCGCGAAATAGCAGACCGCCGCGTCGACGATCTGCTCGCGCCGCGCCTCCGGGGCGAGCCGCTTGCGAGGTGCGGGCAGGGCCATGCCGTCCGCCATGCGTGTCGTCCCCCCGTCGAACGATGCGCTGAAGGCTCTTGACTCGCAGCCTCCGCGTCGTTGATCATTTGACCAATTAAAGAATACGAGCCGCTGCGCCGCAAGGCAATGACAGCCGGCCGAGGCGAGGAGACCTATCATGAAGTGGCCGGCGATGGGCTATGCCCGCGTCGAGAGCCTCGACGAGCTCTGGCAGGTGCTGGACGCCGCCGGGCCCGAGGCGCAGATCCTGGCGGGCGGGCAGAGCCTGCTCGCGACCCTGTCCTTCCGCCTGTCGGAACCCTCCGGCCTGGTCGACATCACGCGCATCGCCGCCCTGAAGGGCGTTCGCGTCGCCGGCGATCGCCTCGTTATCGGCGCCCTCACCCGCCATGCCGAACTCGGCCGTGACCCGCTGGTCGCCGCCCATGCGCCGATCCTGGCCAAGGCCGCCCCGCTCATCGCGCACCCGGCCATCCGCAACCGCGGCACGATCGGCGGCAGCCTCGCGCTCGCCGACCCGGCAGCCGAACTGCCGGCCTGCGTGGTGGCGCTGGACGCCACCATCGTCATCGCCTCCCGGGGCGGCGAGCGCCGCGTGGCCGCGGGCGACTTCTTCCAGGGCCTGTTTTCCACCGACCTCCAGCCCGGCGAGATCATCGCCGCCGTCGAGGTGCCGGTGGCGACGCCGGCGAGCCGCCAGAAAATCGTCGAGGTCACCCGCCGCTCCGGCGACTACGCCATGGCGGGTCTTGCCGCCGTGCTGGCCATGCGGCCGGACGGCCAGGTCGAGGCGGCGCGCCTCGTCTATTTCGGCGTCGGCTCCGGCGCAGAGGTCGCGAAGGGCGCCTCCGCCGCCCTCGCCGGCAAGCCGCTCGGCGAGGCCTCCATCGCCGCCGCCAAGGCTGCCCTCGCCGACGACCTCGACCCGCCGGGCGACCTGCACGGCGGGCCGGAGCTGAAGCGCCACCTCGCCCGCGTGCTCACCGGCCGCGCCCTCTCGTCCTTCCTCGCGCCGGCGGAGCAGGCCGCATGAACCGCCGCATCGACATCACGCTGACAGTGAATGGCGAACGCGTCGCCCGCAGCGTCGACACGCGCCTCCATCTCGTCGATTTCCTGCGAACGGAGCTCGGCCTTACCGGCGCCCACACCGCCTGTGAGCACGGCGTCTGCGGCGCCTGCACCGTGCGGGTCGACGGCGAGCCCGTGCGCGGCTGCCTGGTGCTCGCCGCGAGTCTGGACGGCGCCGTCGTCGAGACCATCGAGGGCCTCTCCGACAGCGGCGAGATCCGCGACCTGCAGGAGGCCTTCGTCGCCCGCAACGCCGCCCAGTGCGGCTATTGCACGCCGGGCATGCTGGTCACCGCCGCCGACATCCTGACCCAGGCGCCCCATGCCTCGCGCGAGGAGATCCGCGAGCACATTTCCGGCAATTACTGCCGCTGCACCGGCTACCAGGCCATCGTCGACGCGGTCGAGGACACTCTGAAGGCACGCCGCACCCGCGAGGCCGCCCGATGAACGAGATCGTCACCCCGAAGTCCCTTGGCCTCTCGCGCGAGGACCTGCCGAACTCCTATATCGGCCGCGCCGTGCCACGCCCCAACGCCCGCAAGCTGGTCGAGGGCCGCGCCACCTATACCGATGACGTCACCCTGCCGCGGCTCGTCCATGCCGCCTTCTATCGCTCGCCGCACGCCCATGCGCGTATCGTCTCCATCGACACGAGCGCGGCGCTGAAGGTGCCGGGGGTCGTCCGCGTCTTCACCGGCGCCGACCTCGCCAAGGTCTGCGATCCCTGGGTCGCCGTCCTCGCCCACCTCAAGGGCATGAAGTCGGCGCCGCAATATCCGCTGCCCCTCGAGCGCGCGACCTGGCAGGGCGAGGCCGTCGTCGCCGTCGTCGCCGACAGCCGCGCGGCGGCCGAGGACGGCGTCGCGGCGCTGGCCGTGGAGTTCGAGCCCCTTCCGGCCCAGGTGGACATGGAGACGGCGCTTAGCCCCGGTGCCGTGGTCATCCACCCCGAGCTCGGCGACAACCTCGTCTTCACCCGCACCGCCGAGACCGGCGACGTCGCGGCCGCCTTCGCCGCCGCCCACAAGGTCGTCGAGGCGACCTTCCACACCGGCCGCCACACCGGCGTGACGCTGGAGCCGCGCTCGATCATCGCCGACTACAACCGCGCCGACGGCACGCTCACCGTGCACCATTCCACGCAGGCGCCGCACATGATGCAGAACGTCTTCGCCACGCAGTTGCGCATGGCGGAGAGCGATGTGCGCGTCATCTGCAAGGATGTCGGCGGCTCCTACGGCATCAAGGTCCACGTCTATCCCGACGAGATGGCGGTCGCCTGCATGTCGAAGATCATGGGCCGGCCGGTGAAGTTTATCGCCGACCGCTTCGAGGCCTTCGGCAGCGACATCCACGCCCGCGACCACCGCATCAAGGGCCGCCTCGCCGTCGATGCGGAGGGCCGCTTCCTCGCCTTCGACATCGACGACCTCACGGGCATCGGCCCCTATTCGGTCTATCCGCGCACCAGCGCGGTCGAGGGCAACCAGGTCGTCAATCTCTGCGGCGGCCCCTATGCCTTCGACAATTACCGCTGCACCACCACCGTCGTGCTGCAGAACAAGGCGCCGACCTGCCAGTACCGCGCCGTCGGCCATCCCATCGCCACCACGGTGACCGAGGGCCTCGTCGACCTCGCGGCCGAGGCGCTCGGCATGGACAAGGTCGCCATCCGCCGCAGGAACCTCATCCCCGACGACGCCTATCCCTGCACCTCTCCCGCCGGCATGAGGTTCGAGGGCCTGTCGCACCACGCTTCCCTCGACAAGCTCCTGGAGATGGTGCCGGTCGAGAGGATCCGCGCCGACCAGGCCGAGCAGAGAAAGAGGGGCGTCTATCGCGGCCTCGGCTTCGCGAGCTTCATCGAGCTGACCAACCCGTCTCCGTTCATGTACGGCATCGGCGGAGCGAAGATTTCCGCCCAGGACGGCTGCACGGTGCGGATGGACCCGGACGGGTCGGTCGTCGCCATGTCCGGCGTCACCGAACAGGGCCAGGGCACAGAGGCCATCCTCGCCCAGATCGTCGCCCATGGCGTCGGCGTGCCTGTCTCCAGGGTCAAGGTCGTCACCGGCGACACCCGCACCGTCCCCTATGGCGGCGGCACCTGGGCCTGCCGCGGTGCCGGCATCGGCGGCGAGGCGGCGCTGCAATCGGCCATCGCCCTGAAGGAGCAGATCCTCGAGGTCGCCGGCGCCATGCTGCAGGCGCAGGGGTCGAGCCTCGACATCATCATGGGCGAGGTCGTCGACAAGGCGACCGGCCAGGCGCGCATGCCGCTCGCCGAGCTCGGCCGCATCGTCTACTACCGCGGCGACACGCTGCCGAAGGATCTCGCCCGCGAGCTCGTCCAGACGCGGCACTTCATCACCAAGGAATACCCCTTCGCCTTCACCAACGGCATCCAGGCGAGCTGGCTGGAGGTCGACGTCGAGACCGGCATGGTGAAGCTGCTGGAACACTGGTGCGTCGAGGATTGCGGCCGGGTCATCAACCCCATGCTGGTCGACGAACAGGTGCGCGGCGGCATCGTCCAGGGCATCGGCGGCGCGCTCTACGAGCACTGCGTCTATAACGAGGATGGCCAGCTCCTCACCACCACCCTCGCCGACTATCTCGTGCCCATGGCCGCCGAGATGCCCGACATGCATGTCGGCCACGTCGAGACGCCGACAAAGGAATCGCTCCTCGGCGCCAAGGGTGCCGGCGAGGCCGGCACAGCCGGCGCGCCTGCCGCCATCATGAACGCCATCAACGACGCCCTTGCGCCCCTCGGCGCGAAGGTCCTCGCCCAGCCCTTCACCCCCGACAGGATCCTGAGGGCGCTCGGAATCATTGCATGAGCATGGGGGAGCGGTGCTAGCCTACTCCCCGAACTGAAAGGCCGGGCCAACCGGCCGCCAAGGACAGCCAGGAAACAGGGGATCCCGGTGATCCTCGCCCCCAAGGAAGGAACGACGATGACGACCACCAGGCGTACATTCATGGCCGGCGCCGCCGGCGCCGCCACCCTGCCCGTCTTCAACATCAGGGCCTCCGCCCAGCAGAGCCTCAACGTCACCATCGCGGCGAGCCACCCGGTGCAGAATTTCTGGGTCGCGATGATGAAGAACGTCTTCCAGCCGGAGGTCGAGAAGCACCTGCGCGACAACGGCAACCAGGTGCGCGTCAACTGGCGCGAGTCCTATGGCGGCACGCTCTACAAGTTCCAGGACACGATGGAGGCGGTGCGCGACAACATCACCGACATCGGCTATGTCGGCACGCTCTGGGAGGGCTCGACCATGCCGCTCCAGAACGTCAGCTATTTCACGCCCTTCACCACGGGCGACCACGGCCTCGTCGCCCGCACCTTCGACAAGCTCAACGAGACGGTTCCGGCCATCAAGCAGAACTGGAACGGCCTCAACATGGTGCCGCTCTCCTCGTTCATCACCGACACCTACCACATCTGGTCGACCTTCCCGGTCCGCACCCTCGACGACCTGAGGAACCGCAAGATCTCGGCGCCGGGCACCTCCGCCAACTGGCTTACCGGCACGGGCGCCACCCCGGTCGACGGCGCGCTGACCACCTACTACACCGACATCCAGACCGGCGTGTCGGAAGGCGCCCTGTCCTTCTTCGTCGGCATCCTGCCGACCCGGGTCTACGAGGTGGCGAAATACGTCACCAAGTGTGACGTCGGCGCCATGTATGTCGGCGGCATCGCGGCCAACAAGCAGCGCCACGACCGCTGGCCGGCCGCCTTCCAGAAGGCCGTCGCCGAGGCGGGCAAGATCACCACCCAGAAGCACATCGAGGACGTCTCCTCGCGCATCGACGCGGCGGAGAAGGAGATGGTCTCCAAGGGTTCGATCATCACCACCATGGCCGATGCGGAACGCAAGCGCTGGATCTCGGGCCTGCCCAACATCGCCAAGACCTGGGCCGACACCTCGGGCCCGGCCGCGCGCGACGTGCTGAAGTCCTATTTCGCCGCCATCCGCGCCGCCGGCGGCACCCCGGGCCGCGACTGGGACCGCGAAGCCTCCGCCTGATCCGATCATCCCGGGCGCCGGACCTCCTCCGGCGCCCGCCGTCCGCATTCCCTTCGAGGCCGCCTGGAGACTTGCATGGCCGACGACATCGACGTCTCGGCGATCGCCGCCGGAGCCCCTCCCCGGCCGTTCGATCCGGTGCGCCTCATTCTCGACGCCCTCGCCGCCGTCGGCACGGTCTGGACCTTCGGCCTGATGCTGCTCATCTGCGCCGACGTGATCGGCCGCTCCTTCCTCTCCATGCCCATCACCGGCGTGTCGGAGATCGCCGCCCATTCCATCGTCGGCATCGTCTTCCTGCAGATCGGCGCCACCATCTACGCCAGGCGCATGACCCGCGCCGACTTCCTCATCGAGGGCGTCCTCCACCGTCATCCTGCCGTCGGGCGCGCCGTCGAGGCCCTGTTCCTGCTGATCGGCGCGGCCGTCATGGCCTTCCTCGCCTGGGCCGCCTGGCCGGGCATGTGGACCTCACTCGCCTCCCGCGAGTTCTTCGGCGTCCAGGGTCTCTTCACGGTGCCGACCTGGCCCTTCCGCGCCCTCATCATTCTCGGCGGGGCGGCAGGCGCCCTCGCCTATTGCATGCTGTTCGTGGCCGAGATCGCCGGCCGGCGCACACCGGCCGGGGGCTGAGCGACCATGGAAGACGTCACGCTCGGTTTTCTCCTCATCGGCGCCATGGTGGCGCTGATCCTGCTCGGCCTGCCCATCGGTCTGTCGCTGATCGGCACCGGCGCGCTCGGCGTCTGGCTGATCCGCGACAATGTCGACCTCGCCTTCCGCTTCACCGCGCTCGCCACCTATTCCGGCATCCAGGACTATCTCTTCGCCACCATCCCGCTCTTCGTGCTGATGGGCCTGCTGGTTTCCATCTCCGATGTCGGCAAGGATACGTTCGAGGTCGCCCAGGCCCTGCTGCGCCGCATCAGCGGCGGCCTCGGCATGGCCACCGTCGCCGCCAACGCCGTCTTCGCCGCGGTCACCGGCGTCTCCATCGCCTCGGCCGCCGTCTTCACCAAGGTGGCGGTGCCGGAAATGGTCCGCCACGGCTATCACATGCGCTTCGCGGCGGGCACCGTCGCCGGCTCCTCCATCCTCGGCATGCTCATTCCGCCGAGCCTCTTGATGATCGTCTACGGCGTGCTCGCCGAGGTCTCCATAGGCCGGATGTTCCTCGCCGGCGTCATCCCGGGTCTCATCATCGCCTTCGGCTTCACGGTGATGATCTGGCTCTATGCGCGGTTCCGGCCCGGGCGGATCTTTGTCGATCCGGCCCATTCCGCCGCCGACGAGGATGCGGCGATGCCCACCGGCGAGATGCTGGCGAAGTCCGTGCCCATCGCCTGCCTCGTCGTGCTTATCCTCGGCGGCCTCTATACTGGTTTCTTCACCCCCACCGAGGCGGGCGCCGTGGGCGCCGCCGGCGCCCTGGTCATCGCCCTCGTCCGCCGCCGGCTCGACTGGCCGAAGTTCTGGCGCGTCCTGAAGGAGGCGGGCCTCGTCTCGGCTTCCATCCTCTTCCTCCTCATTGCCGCCGGCCTCTATTCGCGCATGCTGTCAATGGCCGGCGTTCCCAGCGCCATCGGCGACTTCGTCCAGCATCTGGGGCTCGGCGCCTACGGCTTCCTCTTCGCCTTCGTCATTGTCGTCCTGCTGATGGGGATGATCCTCGATTCGACCTCCATCCTCCTCATCATGGTGCCGATCGGGGCTCCCATCGCTTCGGCCATGGGCTTCGACCTCATTCATTTCGGCATCGTGACGATCATTGCCGTGGAGATGGGCCTGCTGACCCCGCCCTTCGGCATATCGGTCTTCACCGTGAAGGCGACGCTCGGCGACCCGCGCGTCGGCATCGAAACCATCTTCGCCGGCACCATTCCCTATCTCGCGGTCATGGGTGTCGGACTCGTCCTGATCGCCCTCTTCCCCTTCCTCGCCACCGCGCTCGTGAACTGACGCCATGCTGAGCTTCAACGAACACAACCTGACCGACGAGGTGGTGAAGCGCTTCGCCGAATGCCCCGATCCCCGGCTGAAGCAGGTCGTCCAGGCGCTGGTCCGTCACGCCCATGCCTTCGTCAAGGAGGTGGAGCTGACCGAGGCGGAGTGGATCGCCGCCATCGGCTTCCTCACCCGCACCGGCCACATGTGCGACGACAAGCGGCAGGAATTCATCCTGCTCTCCGACGTGCTCGGCATCTCGATGCTGGTGGACGCCATCAACCACCGCATGCCGGACGGGGCCACCGAGACGACGGTGCTCGGCCCCTTCTATCTCGGCGAGCACCGCATCACGCCCTACGGCACCGACATCGCCGCCAACGAATCCGGCGAGCGGCTCTTCGTCGAGGGCACCGTATCCTCGCCCGGCGGCACGCCCATCGCCGGGGCGGCCGTCGACATCTGGCACTCCGACGACGAGGGCTTCTACGACGCCCAGAAGGGCACGGAGGAACCCTCGCTGCGGGCCCGATTCATCACCGATGCCGACGGCCGCTTCGGCTTCCGCACCATCGTGCCGTCGAGCTATCCGATCCCCCATGACGGCCCGGTCGGGCAATTGCTGGAGGCCACCAAGCGCCATCCCATGCGCCCGGCCCATATCCACTTCCGCATCGCGGCGCCGGGCCACGAGACGCTGGTGACGCATCTCTTCATGCCCGGCGATCCCTGGCTGGAGAGCGATGCCGTCTTCGGGGTCAAGGAGAGCCTCGTCGCCACGCTGGAGCCGCGGGCCGGCGGTGCCTATCCGGACGGATCGCCGGCACCCGACAGCTGGCAGATGCTGCGGCACGGCTTCGGCCTGAAGCCCGTCGCCGCCTGAGGCGGCTCAGGCGCGGGCACGCAGCGCCGCCTGGATGTTGCGGCCGGTGCGCTCGACATGCTCGCGCAGCAGCCGCGCCGCATCGTCCGCGCGCCGCTCGATCATCGCCTCGGCGATGGCGGCATGCTCCGCCGGCACGTCCCTGTCGGGGGCGTGGTCCTTCAGGAAGATGCGGCGATAGCGGTCCGACTGGTCGTGCAGCGTCTCGCAGAACTGCTGCAGCATCGGCATGCGGCAGGCCGAGATCAGCTCGGCGTGGAAGGCCCGGTGCCGCGCCTCCCACTCCTCCTGCTCCTCGGCCGAGCGCGCCCCGCGCTTGCAGCGGCCGAGCTGGTGCAGCGCGGAGAGGATGCGTCCCTCCCAGGCGGCGTCGCCGTGGAGGATCGCCTCCCGCGCCGCCATGCCCTCGAGCTCCACCCTGAGGCGGATGACCTCGGTCAGATTGTCGGCCGAGACCGGCGAGACGCGGTAGCCGCGCTGGTCCTCGGCCTCCACCAGCCCCTCGCTCTCCAGCCGGCACAGGGCCTCCCGCAGCGGGCTGAGGCTGACGCCGTAGCGCGCCCGCATGCGGTCCAGCACCAGCTTCGAGCCGGGCTCGAGGTCGCCGCGCATGATGGCGCCGCGCAGCTGCCCGGCCAGCGTCGTGGTCAGGGTCGCCGGAGAGGCGGGCGTTGCGTCGCGCAGGCTCATCGTGCCGGTCTTTCACTCGTCGGTCGGCGCAAAGCCATAGAGCGCCGCGGGATTGTCGACCAGCGCCAGCTTGCGGTGATCCGCCTGCGGAATCCAGAGCGGCACGAGGTCGACGAGGTCCCCGTCATTCGGCATGGGCACGGGGCAGATCGGATGCGGCCAGTTGCTGCCCCACAGGATGCGGTCCGGCCGGTGGGCGACAACGCGATGGATCAGCGGCAGCATGTCCCGGTGCGGATAGGGCTCGGATGAGAGGCGGTAGAGGCTCGCGAGCTTCACCCAGCAGCGACCGGTGTCGAGGAGGCGCAGGACCGCGGCGAACGGCTCTGACCCGATGCCTTCCGCGGCGGTGATCCGCGCCAGGTGATCGAGCACGAAGGGACTGCCGCAATCGACCAGCTCCCGCTCCACGTCGAGCAACTCCTCCGCGCGGTGGAAATGCAGCACCAGGTGCCAGCCGAAGTCGCGCGTCTCCGCCGCGAGCCGCGGCAGGTGCTCGAAGGAAGCGCCGCCGCTCACCACGGTCGACATGCGGCAGCCGCGCATGCCGCGCCGGTGCATGGCCTCGATCTCGGCCTGCGGCAGGCCTGAGGGAATGACCGCCACCCCGCGCATGCGCTCCGGCGCCCGGTCGAGGGCGGCGAGCGTCGCCCGGTTGTCGGTGCCGTGGGCGCCGCCGTGGACGATCACCACGCGGTCGATGCCGAGCACGTCGTGCAGGGCGAAGAGGTCCTCCACCGTGCAGTCCTCGGGCGTGTAGCTGCGCGCCGGGCTGAACGGGAACCGGGCCGCCGGACCGAAGACGTGGACATGGGTGTCGCAGGCGCCGCGCGGCATGGTGAACCGTGGTCGCCGGGGATTCCGGTCGGGTCCGGGGCAAGGTTTCGGCACCGTTGCGCCGGCGGCAGGGGCGGCCATGCATCACCTCACGTCATTTACAGAGCGATAACCGCCCTCTCCCGAGCCGGTCCCGCGGCATTGACCGCGTCTGCCGATGGTGTACCATAAAAATCGATGATCCAATAATAATCGATATTCTTGAATAGGAGATCGCAATGACCCGCTGGCTCGCTTCCCTCATGGCCGGGCTTTTCGCCCTCACTCTCGGCGCCCTGCCCGCCGCCGCCTTTCCTGATCGCGCCGTTCGGATCGTCGTGCCCTTCCCCGCCGGCGGCTCCAACGACGTGATCGCGCGCATCCTCGGCCAGCGCCTCTCCGAGATCTGGAAGCAGCCCGTCGTCATCGAGAACCGCGGCGGTGCCGGCGGCAATATCGGCGGCGAGGCCATCGCCCGCGCCGACGCCGATGGCTACTCGCTGCTGCTCGCCGCCCCCGGCCCGCTCGCCATCAACCCGTCTCTCTTCCAGCGCATGAATTACGATCCGCTGAAGGATTTCGCGCCGATTGCGCTGACCGCCTCGGTGCCGATCGTCCTCGCGGTCAATCCGCAGGTTCGCGCCACCACCGTCGCCGAGCTGATCGCGCTGGCCAAGGCCGAGCCGGGCAAGCTGCATTTCGGCTCCTCCGGCGCCGGTTCGACCAACCACCTGGCGGGTGAGCTCTTCAAGTCCCTGGCCGGCATCAACATCCAGCACGTGCCCTATCGCGGCGCGGCGCCTGCCATGAACGACCTCGTCGCCGGCCACATCCCCTTCATGTTCGACAACATGCCGGCCGTGCGTCCGCAGGTTGCGGGCGGGAAGATCCGCGCCATCGCCTTGGCCGGCGCCACCCGCTCCTCGCTCTATCCCGAGCTGCCGACCATGGCCGAAGCCGGCGTCGCCGGTTTCGAGGCCTCCTCCTGGTTCGGTCTCGTCGCCCCGGCCGGCACGCCCCCCGCCGTCATGAAGGTGCTCGTCGAGACCACCGCCGCGGTCCTCAAGGAACCGGCCATCATCGCCAAGTTCGCAGAGCTCGGCGCCGAGCCGGGCACCGTCTTCGGCGATGATTTCGGTCGCTTCCTCAAGGCCGAGACCGAGAAGTGGTCGGCCATCGTCAAGGCCGCAGGCGTGTCGCCGCAGTGACGGCGACGGCCTCCCCTCCCTTCAGCCGCGAGACATCCATGGCCAAGACCCGCGACGACCTGCCCTCCCTCGCCGAACTGGAGAAGCGCTACGAGGACATGATCGGCTTCACGCCGCCGCGCATCGCCAAGCGGCTGAAGCTCGGCATGGCCGTCGACCCCGGGGTCGTCGTCGCCATCGAGGACTGGCGCATCGCCGCCCTGACCCCCGAGGCGCTGGACCAGAAGACGGTCCAGCTCATGGCCTTCGCCATCCTGCTGACCCAGACGTCGGAGGCCGCCACCAACCACGCCAAGGCGGCCATCAAGGCCGGCGCGACGCTCGAGGAGCTTCACGCCGCCGCCGCCGTCGCCGCCCTGTTCCGCGGCGTCGCCGCCTTCAATCTCGCGGGCGAGGTCCTCACCGGCCTCTTCCCCGAGAAGGCCTGACGCGCCCGCCCGACCACCTGAAGGATCGACCCATGCTCTCCGATGCCGATCGCCAGAAGGCGGCAGACATCCTGCTCTCCGCCGAAGAGACCCGCACTCCGGCGCTGCAGCTCACCAAAACCTTCCCCGACATCCGGATCGAGGATTCCTATGCCATCTCCTCGCGGGTGACCGAGACCAAGATCGCCCGCGGCGACCGGCTGATCGGCCACAAGATCGGCCTGACGTCGAAGGCCATGCAGGCCTCCTCGCAGATCGACGAGCCCGATTACGGCCATCTGCTGGAATCCATGCTGCTGAACGACGGCGCCAAGGTCCGCTTCGAGGACTATTGCGTGCCGCGCGTCGAGCCGGAGCTGACCTTCATCCTCAAGGAGCCTCTGAAGGGTCCGGGCATCGGCCTCGTCGACGTGCTGCGCGCCACCGAATGGGTGGTGCCCTCCATCGAGATCATCGACGCCCGCGTGCAGAACCCGCGAAAGATCCAGGACACGGTCGCCGATAACGGCGCCGCCGCCGGCATCGTCCTCGGCGGCCGGCCGGTCCGCCCGGACGCGGTGGACCTGCGCTGGGTCGGCGCCATCTTCTACCGCAATGCCGAGATCGAGGAGACGGGCCTCGCCGCCGGCGTCCTCGGCCACCCCGCCATGGCCATCGCCTGGCTCGCCAACAAGGTCGGCCGCTTCGGCACCGTGCTGGAGCCCGGCCATCTCATGCTCTCCGGCTCCTTCACCCGTCCTGTCTGGGCAGCCAAGGGCGACACGCTGCACGCCGATTTCGGCCCGCTCGGCAGCGTCTCCGTGCAGTTCGTCTGACGCGCACCAGCGCTAGGGCAGGCTTACCCGCCGCGCCGTCCCCGCCGCCTGCCGCACCGGTGCAAGAGCCGGCGCCGCCGGCGGCACGGAGATCCTCTCGGGCTCCGCCAGCCGCAGCCTCGTGCCCGCACCCGACGACAGCCGGTGCAGGTAGAAGACGCTCGGCGCCATCTCGTCCGCGATCATCACGGGCGAGGGCGCCGAGACGATCCTGACGCCTCCGCACCGGCCGATCCAGTCGACATGGCGGTGGCCGTGCATGACCACGATCCGGTCGCCCAGCGGTTCGAGCTGGCGCACGAACCAGCTGCCATTGACCAGCGCCGTCCCCACCCGCTCGAAGAAGGCCCGCACCGGACGGGGATACTCGATGACGTGGTGGTGCAGGGCGACGATCCAGGACGCCCGCGGGAATTGCCTCACCGCCGCCGCCAATGCCGCCTCCTGCTCGTGCGAGACGAGGCCCAGCGCATTGGTGAAGGAGAAATGCGTCTCGGCGTTCGAGTTGAGCAGGATCACGCCGAGCCCCTCGTCGTCCTTCGGCGGCATGACCAGCGGGAAGAGATTGTCCCAGAAGGTGGCGAACTGCACGGCCGCGCCGAGGGGCGCGGTCTCGGCAAGGGAGCTGACGAGATGCTGCTTGCGGGCCGCGGCGGCGGCGAGCGTATGGCCGAGCACGCCGCGGTTGCGATCGACGAGCCGGACCCGCTCGCCCTGGATCGTCACCATGGCGGAGAGGCTGCGCAGCCGCCTCAGCTGCTTCGCCGGGCTGAAGGGTACGTCGAGCCGGGCGGGATTGGCCCGGTCGACGATGTTGAGGTCGTGGTTGCCCGGCAGCAGCAGCATGCGCTCGGCAAGTTCCGGATAGCGCCAGACGAGGTCGAGGAACTCCGCCCATTCCGCCGAGCGGCCGGCATCGGTCATGTCGCCGGTCACCATGACGAGGTCGATCGGCTCCTCGGCGTGCAGCGCCGCCAGTCGCTCCAGCAGGCGCTCCAGCCGGCCGTTGCCGCGCGGCCCGCGTCGCCCACTCTCGATGCGGAAGCCGTAGCGCTCGCCGACCACGTGCAGGTCGGAAAGATGGACCACCCGCCAGGACGGCCCGCCCGGCGCCGGCAGGTCGAAGGCCCCGAGGTCCTCGGGTGTCGCCATGGTGGCGTCGGCATAGCCCCAGCTCAGCGAGGCGACCGCCATGTAGAGGGCGACGATGACGACGGCATTGGCGAGCGCCGGACGCACCAGGCGGTTCGGCCGGGCGAAGTCGATGAAATCGGCCGTCCAGCGCGTCGAGGGCCAGACGAGGACGATGACCCCAACGGCGAGCACGGCGAGGAGCCCGGCGGCGCCGACTGCCGACATCGCGCGCAGGCGCGCGCGGCGCTCCGGCTCGCCCGCGCGCGCGGAGAAGCGCTCGACCACGTGCCGCAGCGCCTCGCGGCTCGTCGCATAGCCCGGCTGGATGGCGAGGGCGTTGAGCGACCAGAAGCTGCGCTCGGCCGAGCGGTACAGCGGCCGCCAGCCGAAGAAGCCGACCACCGCGACCAGCAGGAGCAGCAGCACCGAGCTGAACCCCGCAAGCGCCGTGATTCGTCCCGACAGCGTGTCGATCCAGCCGGTCACCACCAGCGGCGCGGCGCCGAGCAGCAGCCCCGGCACCAGCATCAGGCTGGTCCATGCGAAGACGAGCTTGGGCAGGCTGATCTCGGTGAAGAGCCAGCCGGCAAGCTTGATGAGGGACCGGGTGGCCGGGCTCGAAGCGTCGTCTTCGGCATCACCGCGGCGGGGATCGACGGGCGGCTCCATGGCCCCAGTGTCGGCCATCGCCGGCCGCGGCGCAAACCGGCGAAGTGAAGCAGGGGACGGTCAGCGCAAGGCCGGCAGGCAGAGCACGCCGCCCTCCGGCCCGATCAGCACCGAGGCGACGGCGAAGGTGGTGATGGCGAGGCCCACCGCCATGGCCGCCGCCGGGTTGCGGCCGAGACTCTTGAGCGTCGCCACGCCCATGGCGCTGGCCATCACGGCCGGCACGGTGCCGAGGCCGAAGCCGAGCATCAGGCCTGCCCCGCCGAGTCCGCTGCCCGCGAGCATGGCGGTGAACAGGGCGCCATAGACCATGGCGCAGGGCATGAAACCCCAGACGACGCCGAGAGCCACCGGGCCGCCGAGGCCGATGCCGGGGTGGCGCGAGGTCAGGGTCATCAACGTATTGCCCACCGGCGCCGCCAGCCGGTCGAAGGCGACGAGCGAGGGGATGAGCCCTGCCGTCGACAGGCCGATCCAGCCGAGGGTCACCGCGCTCGCCCATTGCAGCACCCGATAGGCCGCCGTCTGGTCGAAGGCGCCGGCAATGCCGGAGCCGAACGTGCCGAGAATGCCGCCGGCCATGGCATAGGCGAGCACACGCCCGGCCTGGGTGAGGAGCAGGGTCCGCGCCCGCTGCCCGGCATCGCCGGCCGGATGCACCGTCAGCATCAGCGCCGAGCCGATGCTGCCGCACATGCCCGCACAGTGCAGGCTGGAGGCGAGGCCCATCAGGATGCCGGCGAAGAAGGTGAGCGAGGAGGGGGACATGGGAGACCGCCGGCTCAGACGGCGCTGGAATGGCGGCCCGCCTTGGCGAGATGGGCGTCGAAGAGCGAGGCGACCACGCGCACCAGCGGGCGCCCCGCCTCGCTGACCACGACGGTGCGGTCCGAACGCGAGACGAGCCCCTCGCTCTCCAGCGGCCTCATCTGCTCGAGATCGCGGTCGAAGAAGTCCCGTGCCACGCCATGGCGGCTGGCGACAGCCTCGAGATCGGCGGAGAAGTCGCACATCAGCCGCTCGATGGCATCCGCGCGCACGCGGTCCTCCAGCGACAGGGCGAGGCCGCGCACCGTCGCCGGCTCGCCGGCCGCTACCGCCCGCTCGTAGCCGCCGATATCCGGCGCGTTCTGCACGAAGCCCTGCGGCAGGCGGCCGATGGCCGAGGCGCCGAAGCCGATCAGCGCCTCCGCGTCGTCGGTCGTGTAGCCCTGGAAGTTGCGCTTCAGCCGCTGGTCGCGCGCCGCGACCGCCATGGCGTCGTCCGGCCGGGCGAAATGGTCGAGGCCGATCGCCTCGTAGCCGAGTGCCTGCAGCGCCTGGCGCGCCGCCGTCTGCTGGCGGAACCGCTCGACCGCGTCGGGCAGCGCCTTCTCGTCGATGAGGCGCTGGTGGGTCTTGAACCACGGGACATGGGCATAGCCGAAGAGCGAGATGCGGCTCGGCCTCATGGCCGCCGCGAGCTCGATCGTGCGCATCAGATCGGCCATGCTCTGGTGCGGCAGGCCGTACATCAGGTCGAAGCTCAGCGCCTCGATGCCGGCGGCATGCAGCGCCTCCACCGCCGCGGCCACCACCGCGTGCGGCTGCACCCGGCCGATGGCCTCCTGGACATGCGGATTGAGGTCCTGGACGCCAAGGCTGGCGCGGTTCACCCCCACCCGCTTCAGGGCTGCGGCGAGGCCGCGGTCGAGCTGGCGCGGGTCGAGCTCGATGGCATGTTCGGCGCCCGGGCCGATGCGAAACCGCTGCGCCATCCTCTCGGCGACCGCGGTCAGCCCCTCCTCGCCCAGCATGGACGGCGTGCCGCCGCCCCAGTGGAGGTGGCGGACCTGGCGGGCCGGCGTCAGCCGCGCCACCAGGTCGATCTCGGCCAGCAGATGATCGCGATAGGCCACCACCGGCTCTCGGCGGCGCGTCACCTTGGTGTGGCAGCCGCAATAGGCGCACATGGCGGCGCAGAAGGGGACGTGGAGGTAGAGCGACAGGCTGGTGCAGGGCGACAGCTTGCCCAGCCAGTCGCGATAGGTCCCGGCGGTCACCGCCGGCGTGAAATGCGGCGCCGTCGGATAGGACGTGTAGCGGGGGACAGCCTTCTCGGCGAGGGCGATATTGCCCATCGACGCCGGGTGCATGCCCTCGGCGGCGGGAGC
>JAEZGJ010000186.1 GCA_023416965.1 Pseudomonadota bacterium
GCGCGGTGGAGGCGGCCATCGCCGGAGCGGGGCTCGCCGGCAAGGCCGACCGCCCCTGGCCCGGCCTGTCGGGCGGCGAAAAGGCGCAGGCCCTGCTCGCCGCCGTCACCGTCACCGACCCACCCTGCCTGATTGCCGACGAGCCCGGCGCGAGCCTCGACATCCGCCACCGCATCGCCCTGATGCGTGACCTGAGGCGGCGCGGCCGCACGCGCCTCGTGGTGACCGTGCTGCACGACCTCGAACTCGCCACCGCCTTCTGCGATCGCCTCGTGCTGATGGACGGCGGCCGTGTGGTTGTGGACGGAACGCCGGCAGAGGTCGCCGCCTCGGGCCGCCTCGGCGAGGTCTTCGGCACCACCTTCGAGACCACCGTCCAAAGCGGCGTCACCATCGCCCGCCCGGCCTTCGGAGAGTTCCTGTGCGGATAGATCTCGCCGGATGGACCCGCGAGGCCACGGACATGGACCATCGCGACTTCCTCGCCATCTTCGAGGAGGCTGACCGCCTCGGTTTCGACGGCGTCTGGTTCAACGAATTCCACTTCCACCAGCCGCGGATTGCCTATCCCTCGCCCCACCTGCTGGCCGCGGCGATCTTCGCCCGGACCGAGAGGCTGAGGGTCGGCACCTCGATCCTCGTCCTGCCGCTGCATCATCCGCTGCTTCTGGCCGAGGAGATCGGCCAGCTCGACCACCAGAGCGGCGGGCGCATCGATGTCGGCATCGGCCGGGGGACGGCACCGGAGACCTTCGTCACCCTCGGCATTGCCCACGAGACGGCGCGCGAGCGCTTCGAAGCGGCCTTCGTCCTTCTCCGGCAGGCCCTCGCGACCGGCTCGGCCGCGGCGCCCCGGGGACCCTGGCGATTCGACGAGACGCCGGTCGGTCCCCGTCCCGTCCAGCGTCCCTACCCGCCGATCCACGTGGCGGGCTCGACGCCGGAGACCATCGGTTTCGCCCTCGCCAACGACCTGCCGCTGCTCTTCAGCCTGGAACCGCCGGAGGGTCGGCAACTCACAGTGCTGCGGGACCTGGCCGCAGAGGACACGGTGCGCCCCCTGCTCGCCCGCTCGTCGCTCTCGCGCTACGTCGTGATCGGCCGGAGCCGCGACGAGGCCACGCGCCTCCTCGACCCGCTTCTCGCCGGCCTCGAGGAGCGGCGCCGGCATTTCGCGCGGCTGCAGGGGCGCAGTCCGGCGCCCGTGGACAGGGAAACCCTGCTCGCCGAACGCTTCGTCTGGGGCGACCCGGAGGACTGCACGGCGGCGATCCTTCGCCTTGCCGCGCAAAAGGGAATCGGCGCGCTGCGCTGTGTCTTCAACGGCAATGGCTGCCTCGGGCCCGCCGCAGCGCTCACCGCCATGCGCCTCTTCGCGCGCGAGGTCCTCCCCGGTCTCAGGCTCCCGCCGGGCTCATGACGCCGCAAGGGCGTGCGGGCCCTGGAGCAGGTGCCTGCCGGGCACGCCGCCCGAGAGAACTGGCGCCCGGCCGGAGACGTGGAGCGCGGCCGGAGAGCCCGGCTGCCACAAGCCCCCGCCTCCGCCCCCGACCAGCGCCCTCCACTGACGCCCGCTCCACGATAGGCACCGGAGAGCCCCCGGGCGCGTTCCTTCCCGGTCGAAGCGCGGAGGATCGGGCGTGAGCCGTATCGTGGTTGTGGGGGCGACGGGGCTCGTCGGCACCGAGATCGCGACGCAGCTCGCGGCACGCGGCCATGCTGTCACGGGCATCGCCCGCACAGTGCCGCGCGTCCCCTCCGACATCGCCTGGAAGAGGCTGGATCTGGCGCGCGCCGGCGCGGCGGCCTGGGACCAGGTTCTCGGCGGGGTCGACGTCGTCGTCAATTGCGCCGGCGCCCTGCAGGACAGTCCCGGCGACGACCTCAGCGGAGTGCACGTCAAGGGACTGGCCCTGCTCGCCGCCGCCTGCCGACGCAACGGCGTCGCGCGCATGATCCATTTTTCCGCCATGGGCGTCGGCGGGGAGACCCCCACCGCCTTTTCCCGCAGCAAGCGCGCCGGCGACGAGGCGCTGATGGAAAGCGGCGTGGATTACGTCATCCTGCGCCCCTCGGTGGTCCTCGCCATCCCCGTGGCCGGGGCGAGTGCCCTGATCCGCGGCCTGGCCGGGCTACCCGTCCTGCCGGTCATGCCGGAGACCGGCCCCCTTCGCCCGGTCGCGCTCGACGACGTCGTCGCGACCGTCCTCGCCTTCACCGACCTCAGGCGGCCAGGCGGGCTGGTGCTGGACATGTCCGGGCCGGAGACCCTCGCCTTCGTCGACCTCGTCCGCCTGAACCGGCGCTGGCTGGGCCTTCCACCAGCCCGCGAACTGTCCGTTCCGGAATGGCTCGCCGCCCTCGCCTATCGCATGGGCGATGCCGCGGGGCGCCTCGGCTGGCGACCCGCCGTGCGCTCCACCGCCCGGCGCGAAGTGGCGCGCGGCGCCGCCGGCGACAATCAGGCCTGGGCGGCGGCGACGGGGATCGTTCCCCGCCGGATCGAGGCCATGCTGCGAGCCCGCCCGCCGGCCGTGCAGGATCGCTGGTTCGCCCGGCTCTACATGCTGAAGCCTCTGGTTTTCGTCAGCCTCGTCCTGTTCTGGGTCGGTTCGGGCCTCGCCTCGCTGGGCCCCGGCTTCGGCGGCGGCGTCGCCATGATGCGCGAGGCCGGAACGGGATGGCTGGCCATACCGATCGTCGCCGGCGGCGGCCTTGCCGACCTCCTGGTCGGCATGGGCATCGCCTGGCGTCGCACGACGCGCATCGCCCTGCAGGCGGGAATCGCCGTCACCGCCGCCTATGTGGTTGCGGGCAGCGTGCTGACTCCGTGGCTCTGGCTCGACCCGCTGGCGGCCCTGCTCAAGACGCTGCCGATCACCGCGCTGATGCTCGTCGCCCTCGCCATTCTCGAGGAGAGGTCATGACCTATCTGGTGCTCAAATATCTCCACGTGATCGGCGCCATCGTGCTGATCGGCACCGGCGCGGGAATCGCCTTCTTCATGGTCATGGCCCATGCCACCGGCCATGTCGCGAAAATCGCGGGTGTCGCCCGCATCGTCGTGACGGCGGACTTCCTGTTCACGGCGACCGCGGTGGTGGCGCAGCCGGTGACCGGCGTGCTGCTGGCGCGGGAGATGGGCTACAATCTGCTCGAGGGCTGGATCGTCCTCTCCACCATCCTCTACGTGGTCATCGGCCTGTTCTGGCTGCCCGTCGTGGTGATGCAGATGCGGATCCGCGACATCGCCGAGGCGGCGGAAGCCGCCGGCACGCCCCTGCCGCCGCGCTATCATCGCCTGTTCTGGACCTGGTTCGCCTTCGGCTTCCCGGCGTTTGGCTCGATCCTCGTCATCCTCTGGCTGATGATCGCCCGCCCCTCCTTCACCCTTCCCGGGCTCGGCTGACCGGGCCTCAGGTCACGAGCGGCGGGGCACGGCGAGGCTGCCCGCGACGAGGGCGAGCGCCATCGTGCCATAGGCCAGCGCGATGCCGCCGGGGGTCACGACCTTCTCCCAGCCGGGCCTGAGCCGCCGGGGCACGCAGGCATAGTCGACCCAGGCGGCGAGCCCGGTGAGCGCGCCCGCATCCACCCAGACCGGCCGGCGCGGCCCGGTGGCGCGCACCGTCTCGAAGACGGCGGCCCAGAGCAGCGAGGCGGCGGAGTGGATGGCGAAGCCCGTGGCGGTGTGCCTGCCGTCCAGCGCCGTCGTCCGGGCGCCGTGGTCGCCGACCCACCAGCGACTGGTGCTGTTGACGACGCGCAGGGGATGGCGGCCCTGGCGCTGCGCCACCACGGCGAGGACGGCCGTCGTCGATAGGCTGACGAGGGACGCCATGGCGAGGACACGGAGGAGGCGCCTGGGTTGCGCCGCTACGGCCGGTGAGGAGCCACGAGACGCGGCGACGGCGGAGGACGGATCGGCGGATTGCGATGTGGGCACGGCGTCTTCTCCCGTCCCGGAGTAACGCCTGCGGGGCGGCCGCCGTTCCTTGCCGATAGCCCGCCGGCACGGCGCTGCCGCGGCCGTCATCGGATTGAAACCTCGTCGCGGAGCGGGCGTTTCAGATGTCCACAGGATCATCCATCACATGCCCAGCCTGTCCCGGCGAGACGATCCATCGGGTTTTCGTTTCGGTATCGAGGAAGAATATTTCGTGGTCGACCGGCGGACCGGCGGCATCCGAGCGGAAATGTCGGCGGAGTTCCTGGGTCAGCTCAAGAAGAGCCTGGGGTCGCAGGTCATGACCGAGATGCTGCAATGCCAGCTCGAGGTGGCGACGGCCCCGACCCATTCCCCCGAAGCCGCACGCCAGCAACTCATCGAGTTCCGCCAAGCCATCACCCATGCGGGCAAGCCCTTCGACGCCGGCATCATCGCCGCCGGCACCCACCCCTCCGCCAAGGGGTCGCAGATGCACCGCACGCGCAAGCGCCGCTACGACAAGGTGATCTCCGACCTCCGGATGATCGGCACGACCAACGTCCTGTCGGGCCTGCACGTCCATGTCGAGCTGCCGGACCCGGACCGGCGGGTCCAGGTCATGTACCGGATGATCCCCTATCTCCATCTGTTCATCGCGCTCTCCGCCTCCTCCCCGTTCTGGGAGGGACAGGACAGCGGGCTGGTGAGCTACCGGTCGGTCGGCAACAAGATGCTGCCGCGCAGCGGCCTGCCGGAACTGTTCAAGACGCTCGAGGACTATTCGGCCTATGTGGCCGCGCTGGTCGACAGCCGCGTCATCCCCGACGCCTCCTATATCTGGTGGGGCCTGCGCCCCTCCCTGCAGCACCCCACCCTCGAGCTGCGGGTGATGGACAGCTGCACCTCCGTCGACGACGCCGTGGCCCTCGCCAGCCTCTATCGCTGCCTCATCCGCCACCTGTGCCTGGACGACCGGATGCACGAAGGCCTCACCCCCATCGATCGCGCCATTGCCGACGAGAACACCTGGCGCGCCGCGCGCTACGGAACGGGCGCGACCTTCATCGACCGCCAGTCGGGCGCCATACCCTTCCGCCAGGAGCTCGGCCGCGTGCTGCAACTGGTGGAGGACGACGCCGATGCGCTGGGGATCGGCGATGAACTGGCGCGGATCAGGGCCATCCCGCAGCGCGGCACCAGCGCCCAGCGCCAGGTGGGCATCAGCAAGGCGACGCTGGAGACCGGACGCACGTCGAGCTTCGCCATCCGCGAGGTGGTGCGCTGGCTCCGCCTGTCCACCGAGCTCGGCCTCCTCGTGACATCCGATACCCCCACCGCCGAGCCCGGCTTCGGCCGGCCGGCGGGACCCTCACCCGAACTCGAAACGGCGGAGACATGACCATGCCCGAACAGGACCTTGGCGCGACCGTGGAACGGCTCAGCGCGGCGGTGCGCAGCCTCGAGCAGCGGATGGCGGAACTCGCCCCGCACCTCTCCCCCCCGAAGGAGGGCGTGCCGCCCTTCGCCAGCATCGTCTGCAATTCGTGGTCGGTGAGTCCGGACGAGGCGCCGGCCACACCCCTCCCCTCGCCCGGAGCAGCCCACCACTAGCCCGACTTCACTCCCGTCGGCGCGGGGCGATGCGGGCGGTGACCACCCCCCTGACGGCGTAGCGCGTGCCCGTGCGCGAAAAGACGCGGCCGGTGACCGGCGCATCGAGCCGCGTTCGGCGACCGTCGGTCGGATCCACGAGGGTCACGACGGGGTCACCGGCTGCGACCTCGTCGCCGATCTCCGCGTGGAACAGGAGGATGCCCGGACAAGGCGCCGTCACCTTCGCCACATCGTCCTGCCGGACGACCAGAGGCTCTGGGGCCAGAGGTGCGTCCGTCAGGGCGCCGCCCTCGATCGTGCCGCGACGCCCGAGAAAGCGAAGAATGGCCTCGGCATCGTGTTCAGCGAGGGCATCGGCCACGTCGCGCTGACCGCGCAGTTCCACCGTGCAGGCGAAGCGTCGCGGCGGTTTGCCCGTACGGGTGGCGAGATCAAGCGCCGGGAGGATCGACGCGTCCTCGAAGGTGGTGTCGGAGGGATCCGGCGTGCTCGCCACTACCAGCCGCGCCCCGAGGCAGCGGGCGAGATCGAGGCCGGGGCCGAGCACCGGCTCCGGCGCGAAGAGGTGAAGCTCGCCGTCATGGTTGCAGTGGAGGTCGAGCACGGTCTCCGCGCCGGCGCCCAGGCGCAGGAGCAGGTGCTGCAGATCCTCCACCACATTGGCCGCAGGTCTCTCGTCGAGTGCCCTGCCGATGGCCGCGGCGAGACCGTCCGGGTCTTCCCCCGCCGCCGCCCCGGCCGTCGACAGGTCGGGAAAGCCGCGGTTGAAGTTTGCGCCGCTGGCGAGGTCGAAACGCCCCTCGGGCTCGCCGAGAACACGCTGCGCGAGGCCGATCGGGTTGCAGGCGGGGACGACGACCACGTCGCCTCGCAGGGCCCCCGCCTGCTCCAGTTCGCCGAAGCGCTGCAGGAGACGGCTGGCAACCAGCATGGACGGGACCTCGTCGGCATGGATGCCCGCCTGGATATAGACACCGGGTCCGCCCGTCCCGGCGAAGCGGTGGACGGCCAGGCGGTAGAGGCTGCCGGAGGTACGCTCCGGCAGCGTATGGATCTCGGCCATGACGTCCTTTCCACCGGCTCCAGGGGCCGCCGGCATCCCCTGGCCAACAGGCCGCGAGAAGGAAAGGTTCCTAGCGCCGGGGTCGGACGAACCCCTGCCGGGGGTTTAGGGGCATGGTGTTGTTCCGGACGGCAAAAAGCCCCGCCGGTTTTCGCCGTGCGGGGCTTTGTGTCTGGTTGCGGGGGCCAGATTTGAACTGACGACCTTCAGGTTATGAGCCTGACGAGCTACCGGGCTGCTCCACCCCGCGGAAAGCGTCTGGGACTTGGCGTGATTGGGCGCCTGGCGTCCCGGAAACGACGAAACCGCGCGGGAGCGCGGTTCGTGTGTCGGACGACGATGCAAGAGCATTGTCCTTTGCAGGCCTGGCAGCGACCTACTCTCCCAGGTCTTGAGACATAGTACCATCGGCGCTGAGGAGTTTAACGGCCGAGTTCGGGATGGGATCGGGTTCAGACTCCTCGCCACAGCCACCAGGCCGGCAAAGGACAACGGAAGCAAGCTGGATTTATTCGTTTGTCGATGACCGCCCCTTGGGAGGGCATTGGTCATGAGAGCGTTCAAGCCAATCGAACGATTAGTACCGGTAAGCTGCACGCATTGCTGCGCTTCCACACCCGGCCTATCAACGTGGTGGTCTACCACGGTTCTCAAGGAAGACCTCGTCTTGAGGCAAGTTTCCCGCTTAGATGCATTCAGCGGTTATCTTTTCCACACATAGCTACGCTGCACTGCCGCTGGCGCGACAACAGCTCCACCAGAGGTGTGTCCATCCCGGTCCTCTCGTACTAGGGACAGATCCTCTCAAGTCTTCAACACCCACGGCAGATAGGGACCGAACTGTCTCACGACGTTCTGAACCCAGCTCACGTACCACTTTAATCGGCGAACAGCCGAACCCTTGGGACCTTCTCCAGCCCCAGGATGTGATGAGCCGACA
>JAEZGJ010000203.1 GCA_023416965.1 Pseudomonadota bacterium
CCGCCAGCCGCCGGTCGGGCTCGATCGCCAGCGTCTCATCCTGGTTGGGCAGCAGCACGGCGACGTCGGTCACCCCGAGATCGGCGAGCTGGTAGGGTGTGCCGTGGCCGTATTCGAGATGGCCGCGGCCGATGATGCCGACGACGAGGTCGGCCGTGCCCGCGCCGAGCGCGCGCGCGATGCCGCAGGCGAAGGCGCGATCCCACGTCTGTTGCGCGCGCACGAAGCGGTCCCAGCCGGAATCGTCCGGACCGGCGGCACCCGGCGCCCGGCCGGCCGCGCCGGGGCATTCGAACAGCCAGCGCCGATAGGCGGGCGTGGCGGGAACTGCGGGCGTGACCCCGTCGCGCTCCTCCTCCGGGATCGCGTCCCAGCCCTCCTTGCCCACGCGCGTGACGAGCGGGCGATGGCAGTTGAGCGCCAGCATCGGCACGAGATGCTGCCGGCAGAAGTGGAACAGCGGCAGGTAGATCTCGGCCGGGAAACCCCAGACCGCATCCCACTCGCTCTCGGCGAGCAAGGCGGCCGTCGAGCGCTCACCCGCCACCCCGCGGTCGAGCACCGGCTGCACCCGCCGCGGAAACATCTCGAAGCCCACGGCCATACGCGGCTGGATCTGGTTCAGCGCCGCGATCACATGCATCTGCCAGCGGTGGATCTCGGCGACGTCGTGGGTCTCGCCGAGCAGAACCGCCTGCCGGGCCGCCATTCGGGCCATCAGGGCGCGGCCATCGAGGGTGTCACCCGTGACGGGATCGCACCAAGTCCCTCGCAAATGAGGCTGCCTCTCCGCCATGACCACGCTCCCGGGTTAGAACAGGGAGTGTTCTGGTGGCGTTTGTTGATCTGGTCAATCGGGTTTGCAGCGGAGGCAGCCGCAGAGCAGACCGATTACCGCGCCGTCTGGGGCCGGAACAGCCGACCCTTCTCCGCGATCAGCACCATGGCGAGCGCCGCCACGCCGCAGGCGCCGAAGCCGAGCACGATGGGCAGGGCCGTGCCGTTGAAGTGTTGGCCGATCCAGAAGCCGATCAGCGCCCCGCCCACCGTGGAGACGAAACCCTGGACGGAGGAAGCCGTGCCCGCGACATGACCCAGCGGGTCCATCGCCAGCGCGCCGAAGTTCGAAGCCATCAGGCCGAAGAAGAACATGGTGGCGCACTGGAACAGCGTAAAAGTCCAGAGTGTCTCGTAGCCCGCCAGCGCCACGGAACCGTGGATCAGCGTTGCGGCGAGATAGCCGATGAGGGCGGTGTGCGACACCCGCCGCATGCCGAAGCGCTCGACGATGCGCGAATTGAGGAAGGAGGCGAGGGCCATGAAGCCGGCGATCACCGCGAAGACGATGGTGAAGATGTCGCTGGCGCGGAACACGTCCTCGAAGAGCTGCTGGGAGGCGTTGATGAAGCCGAACAGGCTGCCGATGACGAAGGTCATGGCCAGCATGTAGCCGACCGACTGCCGCGTCGTCAGACAGATGCCGAAGGCACTGATGACGGGCCAGAAGGCGATGGGCGTGCGGTCGTCCGGGTGCAGCGTCTCGGGCAGCTTGCGTGCCACCCACAGGGCCACGACGACCCCGAACAGTCCGAGCAGCGCGAAGATCCAGCGCCACGGCGCGACCAGGATGATGACCTGGCCGATGGAAGGAGCCAGAATCGGCACCGCGAGGAAGACAATGAAGGCGAGCGACATGACCCGCGCCATCTGCCGGCCGGAAAAGGTGTCGCGGACGATGGAGACGGCGAGCACGCGCGAGGCGGCCGCGCCGATGCCCTGCACCACCCTCGCCACCATCATCGCCTCGAAACTGGTGGCGAAGGTCGCCGCCATGCTGCCGGCCGCGTAGATGGCGAGGCCGATGAGCAGCACCTTGCGGCGGCCGAACCGGTCGGCGAGCGTGCCGTAGATGATCTGCGCCGCGCCGAAGCCGAGCAAGTAGGAGGTGACCACCCACTGCCGATCGTTCGGCGAAACGATTCCCAGCGCCTCGCCGATTTCCGGCAGGGCGGGCAGCATGGAATCGATGGCCAGGGCATTGGTCGCCATCAGAGCGGCGATCATGGCGACGAATTGGCGGAAGCCCAGTCCGGGATAGGGGCCGGTGGCTGGCGGAGGCGTGGCGGTCATGAATGCTTCTGCGAATGGCGCGTCGCTGTCCGAGACAGCGCTGCAATCGGGAGTGAGCCTCTGACCTAGTACGTGTCCTGCAATGGCACTATTGATTTTGCGGTGATGCAGCATCCCGGAAGGCCGCGGGTTGCGGCAGGACCTGCGGGACGGCTACCATTTACCCGACGAACACGGTCGGGTGTCACGCTGCCATGGTCCAGCCAGGCGGGAACGTGGCTGCGAACCCGGCGAAGATGTCCAACACATGAGGAAATGCTGCTGATGATCACCCGCCGTACGACGCTCGCAGGGCTCGCCGGAATCCTGGCCACCCCCGCCATCCGCACCGCTTCGGCCCAGGACGCCTGGCCGTCCCGGCCGGTGCGCATGATCGTGCCTTTCCCGCCGGGCGGCTCCACCGACGTGCTCGCCCGCGTCATCGCCGAGAACCTGTCGAAGGAGATCGGCCAGACCGTCGTCATCGAGAACCGTCCGGGATCGGCAGGCAATGTGGGCGTCAACGCCGTCGCCAAGGCCGAGCCCGACGGCTACACGATCGGCGTCTCGACGATCGGCCCGCTCTCGGCCCATATCGAGCTCTACCGCACCCTGCCGTTCAACCCGCTGACCGACTTCACCTACATCGCCGACATCTACGAGATTCCGAACGTCCTCGTGGTCAACCCTCAGACGCCGGTGTCGACCGTCCAGGAGTTCATCGCCTGGGTGAAGGCGAAGGGCGAGGGCAAGGCCTCCTACGGCACGCCTGGCCTTGGCACCACCGCGCATCTGTCGACGGAGTTCCTGTCGCGCAAGGTCGGCATGAAGCCGCTCCACGTCCCCTACCGGACCGGCGCCGTCGCGGTGCAGGACCTCATCGCCGGCCGTATCGACTTCATGTTCGACAACCTGCCGACCATCATCGGCCAGATCCAGGGCAAGACCATCAAGGCGATCGCCGTCTCGACCGCCAAGCGCTGGCCTGGTCTGCCCGAGATCCCGACCATGATCGAGGGCGGCGTCGCCGATTTCGACGTGACCTCGTGGTCGGGGATGATCGCGCCGAAGGGCTTGCCCGATGCCGTCACGAAGAAGCTGGTCGACGCCCATATCAAGATCGGCCAGGACCCGGCCTTCGTGAAGCGCTTCCAGGAACTCGGCGCCCTCGCCACCATGAAGGGTCCCGACGCTCTCAAGGCGCGCATGGCGACCGAGATCCCGCGCTGGGCCGAGGTGGTGCGCGCCGCCGGCGCCAAGGTCGAGTAATCGGCCGGGCAAACACGCGAAAGCAACCTCCATGGCCGGGCTCGTCCCGGCCATGGTCGTTTCTGTGGGCAGCGACGGGGTCGATCCCCTCCCATCTGGCCCAGTTGCGCGGCGTTATGAAATGGCGTTTCATTTCCGAAAGAGTCCTTCGGAAGGAAATCTGCCCATGACGTCCGCCAGCCGCCGCACCGTGCTCGCCACCCTCGGGGGCGTCGCGGCCGCCTCGATCCTGCCGGCGAGGGCCCAGGCCTTCCCCTCCAAGCGCGTCACGCTGGTCGTGCCTTTCCCGCCGGGCGGCCCTGTGGATCTGACGGCCCGCCAGATCGGCCAGAAGATCTCCGAATACTGGAACCAGACCGTCATCATCGAGAACCGGCCGGGTGCCGACGCGGTGATCGGCGCCCAGGCGGTGCAGCGGTCCGATCCTGACGGCCACACGCTGCTGGTCTGCGCCATCCATCACTCGGTTCATCCGAGCCTGAAGGCGAGCCTGCCCTACAACTTCCTCGAGGAGTTCGTGCCGGTCAGCGGCGCGGGCATCTTCCCCATCATCGTCTGCGCCCATCCGTCCCTGCCGGTGAACAACGTCGGTGAGCTCGCCGCCTATGCCAAGGCCAATCCGGGCAAGCTCGCCTATGGGTCGGCCGGCGTCGGGGGCGGCACCCACCTCGCCGGCGAGCTGTTCAAGAGCATGACGGGTGCGGACATGCTGCACGTCGCCCATCGCGGCAGCGCCCCGGCCATGAGCAGCCTCCTCGGCAACCATGTCCAGCTCATGTTCGCCGACGGCCCCACTGCCGTGCCGCAGGTCCAGGCCAAGACGGTCAAGGCGCTCGGCATCAGCCCGGCCCGCCTCTCCATCCTCCCCGACATTCCGACCATGCCGGAGGCGGGGCTGCCCGGCTACGAGGCCTATTCCTGGTCCGGCATCGTGGCGCCGAAGGGCACACCGCCCGAGGCGGTCGCGGCGCTGAACGCGGCGATGACCCGGGCGCTGAAGGAGCCGGAGACCGTCGAGAAGTTCGAGAAGTTCGGCGCCCAGCCGGCACCTCAGACGGCCGCCCAGTTCGGCGCCTTCCTGAAGGCCGAGACGGAGAAATGGGCAAAGGTCGTCGCCGAGGCTAAGATCCCGAAGACGTAAGTCCCGGGCGCCGGTTCCGGGGCGACATGGAGCCGGCCATGACCCAGCCCTTTCCGACCATTGCCCTTCCCGACGGCGAGGCCATTCCCGTCCTCGGGCAGGGGACCTGGACCATCGCGGATCGCCCCGCCCGCCGCGAGGCGGCGGTGGCGGCGCTCCGGGCCGGGCTCGACGCCGGCATGAGGCTGATCGACACGGCGGAGATGTATGGCGACGGCGCCTCCGAGGAACTCATCGGCGAGGCCGTCGCCGGCCGGCGCGACGAGGCCTTCCTCGTCTCCAAGGTCTATCCCCACAATGCCGGCCGTCGCAGCGCCATCGCCGCCTGCGAGGCCTCGCTCCGCCGCCTGAAGACCGACCGGCTCGATCTCTACCTCCTCCACTGGCGCGGCGGCATTCCCCTCGCCGAAACCGTCGAGGCCTTCGAGCGGCTCGTGGCCGACGGCAAGATCCGTCGCTGGGGTGTCTCGAATTTCGACGTGGACGACATGGAGGAGCTCGTCGCGGCGGGCGGCGAGGCCGTCGCGGTCAACCAGGTGCTCTACAATTGCGGCCGCCGCGGCATCGAGTTCGATCTCATCCCCTGGCAGGCCGCACGCGGCATCCCGGTCATGGCATATTCGCCCATCGAGCAGGGCCGGCTGCCGCGCCATCCCGCCCTTGCCGCCATCGCCACCCGTCATCCCGGCGCGACGCCGGCTCAGGTGGCGCTCGCCTTTACGCTGCGCCTCGGCGGTGTGGTCGCCATTCCGCAGATGAGCACGCCGGCCCATGTGGCGGAGAACCGCCTCGCCGCCGATCTCGTGCTGACGCCTGCCGACCTCGCCGAGATCGACCGCGCCTTTCCGCCGCTGGCGCGCAAGCGCCCGCTCGACATGCTCTGAGCCAGCTCAACGTCGGCGGATCCTGTAGCCCGACTGCTCGACGCAGGACGCGAACTGGCGGCGCTGCGATGGCGTCAGCCTGTCGCGGTCCGGCGTGCCGCGGGCGTTGGACGGATTGGCCACCGCGGCCCGGTAGCACAGGCGCGCCGCGTAATCGGCGGTGAACACCTGGCGGTTGATGTCGCCGTCCACCAGCTGGCGGGCGAGGCGCCGGGCGGCGGCGCTCTGCTCGGTCGGAAGGTGAACCGGACCGTGGGTCTGGGCTGCGACCGGTACGACCGCGAGAACAAGGGCGAACGGCGCGGCGAGCGCCGAGCGGGGCGGGGTCATGGCACCGGCTCCAGTGGCAGGCTGGCGCCGTGATGCGCCGGGCGCGTTGCAGCGCCGTGGCGCCCGGGCGGGGGTCCGTTTCAGCAGTGCACGCGCCGGCTCTGGCGCGGGCGGAGCTTAGTCCCGTCGGGGTTCGTCCTCGTCCTCCCCCTCGTTCTCGACGACGGGGATGGCATAGGCGCCCTTCAGCCAGCGGTTGAGGTCGATGTCGGCGCAGCGCTTCGAACAGAAGGGCTTGAAGCGCACCAGCGCCGGCTTGCCGCAGATCGGGCAGGGCTTGGGCGGATCGACGAGGCGATCGTTGTCGTTCACGGCGTTCATGGGTGGGGTCATGGCATGCGACGGGTTGCAAGGGAAGAAAGACGGCGTCTTCCCTCCGAACGCGCCTCAGCCCTTGGCGATCCAGCCGAGGGTGACGGGATAGCCCGTGGCGCCGATCAGCCCCACCGCCTCGGCGAGCGGCAGTCCCACCACATTGGTGTAGGAGCCGACCAGCGAGACGACGAAGGCGCCGGCAATGCCCTGGATCGCATAGCCGCCGGCCTTGCCGCGCCATTCGCCCGAGCCGAGATAGGCGTCGATCTCGTCCTTCGAGAGGCGCTTGAAGCGCACCCGCGTCTCCACCAGCTTGGCGCTGACGCGGCCCGCCTGGTCGACGCGGCAGAGACCGGTATAGACCCGGTGGGCGCGCCCGGAGAGCAGGCGGATGCAGGCGGCGGCCTCCTCGATCGTCTCCGCCTTCGGCAGGATGCGGCGGCCGACGCAGACCACCGTGTCGGCGGCGAGGATGACCGACCCCGCCCAGTCCGCATCGTCGCGAATGCGGCGCGCCGCCTCGGAGGCCTTCTCGCGCGCCAGGCGCAGGGCGAGCTTGCGCGGGCTCTCGCGCGGCCAGGGCGTCTCGTCGATCTCGGCGGGAACGAGCGTGTCGGGCTCGATGCCCGCCTGCTGCAGCAGCGCGAGGCGGCGCGGCGAGGCCGAGGCCAGGATCAGTTTCGGGCGGCCGGGGACGGATGTGGGAGCCATGGGCGCCTTGTGCGGGACTTGCGCTGGGTGTGGGGTTCGATAGCCCATGCGGCGAGGCTTGTGAACCTGCGGGGTGGGGAGAGGGAAGGGGGAGGGGCAGCAACGAGCCTGACCGCCATCCCACCCCCTCCTTCGTCCTGTTGGATTTCGCAGCGCAGCGCGGCATAGACTGCCTCCAGAGCTAGGGGGGCGCGCCATGCCGAAGACCAGTCCGGGACGTTTCTTCGAGGATTTCCGCCTCGGCGACAGGCTCGTCCACGCGACGCCGCGCACGGTCACGACAGGCGACGCCGCCCTCTACACCGCGCTCTATGGCACCCGCTTCGCCGTCCAGTCCTCCGACGCCTTCGCCAAGGCCATCGGCTATCCGCGGAGCCCCGTCGACGACCTCCTCGTCTTCCACATCGTCTTCGGCAAGACCGTGCCCGACGTCTCGCTCAACGCCGTCGCGAATCTCGGCTATGCCGGCTGCCGCTTCCTCGCCCCGGTCTATCCCGGCGACACGCTCTCCACCGTCTCCGAGGTTATCGGCCTCAAGGAGAATTCCAACCGCAAGACCGGCGTCGTCTATGTCCGCTCCGTCGGCACCAACCAGCACGGCGACGACGTGCTCGACTATGTCCGCTGGGTGATGGTGAGGAAGCGCGACGAGGCCGCCGCCGCCCCGCCCGAACACGTGCCGTCCCTGCCGAAGGCGCTCGAACCCGACCAGCTCGGCGACGCCTGCCCGCTGATCGATCCGGACGAGTGGGACACCGCGCTGTCCGGCCAGCGCCACCGCCTCTCCGACTACGTCGTCGGCGAGGGGATCGACCATGTCGACGGCATGACGGTGGAGGAGGCGGAACACATGATGGCGACGCGGCTCTACCAGAACACGGCCAAGGTCCACTTCAACCAGTTCACCGAGGGCCAGGGCCGTTTCGGCCGCCGGCTGATCTATGGCGGCCACGTCATCTCCATCGCCCGCGCGCTGTCCTTCAACGGGCTCGCCAACGCCTTCCAGATCGCCGCCATCAACGGCGGTCGCCACGTCGCGCCGCTCTTCGCCGGCAACACCGTCTTCGCCTGGTCGCAGATCCTCGCCGTGGAGGAACTGCCCGGCCGCGACGACGTGGGCGCCCTGCGCATCCGCACCATCGCCACCAAGGACCGTCCCTGCGCCGACTATCCGCTGAAGACGGGCGACGATTACGACCCTTCGGTCATCCTCGACCTCGACTACTGGGCGCTGATCCCGCGCTGAGCCGGGGGCGCGGCCGGCCCTGCGCCTCGCGAGGTTGACCTCGCCTCCTGTTTCGTCATGTTACGGAGCGGGGCCGATCCTGCGTCCCCGACAGATTCTTCCATGGTGCATGAACCTTTTCGCCGGCCGCCGCGACTGATGCTGCGAGCCCACCGGCTCGGGAGTGGCGATGCAGTCTGACAGCGACCAGGACCTCATCCTCCGGGTTGCCAAGGGCGATCGCCTCGCCTTCAGGGCCCTCTATGCCCGCCACAATGTCCGCGTGTTCCGGTTCATCCTCCGGTTCATCAAGGACGAGGGGCAGGCGGAGGACCTGATCGGCGAAGTCTTCCTGGACGTGTGGCGGCAGGCCGACAGGTTCGAGGGGCGCTCCAGCGTCTCGACCTGGATCCTCGGAATGGCCCGTTTCAAGGCGTTGTCCTCGCTGAGGAAGACGACCGAGGCGGAACTCGACGAGGAACAGGCCGCCGCCATCGCGGACGACGCGGACACGCCCGAGACGGTGTCTCAGAAGCTGGACAAGGCAAAGGCCATCCGCCGTTGCATCGACCAGCTCTCGCCCGAGCACCGGGAGATCGTCGATCTGGTCTACTATCAGGAGAAATCCATCTCCGAAGTGGCCGAAATCGTCGGGATACCGGAGAACACCGTCAAGACGCGCATGTTCTATGCGCGCAAGAGGCTCCAGGAGCTCATGCAGAGCGCCGGAGTCGATCGAGGTTGGCCATGACGACGCGCAGCCCCATGGAGATGACCGAGCGCCGGGCGGTGTCCGAACTGCTCCCCTGGTACGCGGCCGGCACGCTCTCCGCCGCCGACACCGCCCGTGTCGAGGCGGCGCTCGCCGCCGACGAGACGCTGCGCGACGAGCTCGAGATCGTCCGGGAGGACCAGGACGCGACCTTCGCGCTCGCCGAGGCCTCGCCGCGGCCGTCCGCCCGCGTCCTCGACGACCTGATGAAGCGGGTCGAGGCCGAGCCGGCGAAGTTCGGCCATGTCGCCGCCCGGGCTCGCGCCGGCTTCGCCGACTGGCTCGGCGGGAAGCTCGCCCTTCTGTCGCCGCGGACCCTTGCCTATGCCGCCGGCGCGGCGGCGCTGGCACTGGTCATCCAGGCCGGCGTCATCGGCTCGTCCTTCATCTCCGGCCCGGCCCAGTTCCAGACCGCGTCCCACAGCCCGGCGCCGGCCGCGCCGCGGGCCGAGGGCAGCTACATCCTCATCGGCTTCGCCGCCGACGCCACCGCCGCCGACATGGCCCGCCTGCTCGACCAGGTGAAGGGCTCCATCGTCGAGGGGCCGCGCCCCGGCGGCTTCTACCGGGTCCGCATCGGCGAGGGCACCATGAGCCCGGCCGATCTCGACCGGGTGGTCGGTGCGCTGCGAGGCGAGGCGCGCCTCGTCCGCTTCGTCGGCCCCGCCTCCTGACGGCGGCCGGCATCGGGGGCTCCGCCGGGCAGCGGAGCCAAACAGAAACAAAGCCGGACTAGCGTTCCGGGCAGTTCATGCCATCCGGTTCATGAGGTGCAGCCATGTGCGAGCGTGACGGTCGTCCTGCGGTTCCGCGGACCGGGTCGGGCATCGTGGCCGGTTTTCTTGGTCTCCTCGCGGCCTCGACCTTCCTCGTGACCGTCGAGGTCCGCCCGGCTCAGGCCCAGTTCGGCATTTCCATCGGAGGGTTTGGCATCGGCGGCGGCGGCTTCCGTGGCCGCGGCTCGCGCCCCGAGGGCTTCACCCGCGGCCCCTCGGTGCAGCGGGTGCCCACCGTCCGAGGCGGCCGTTTCATCGACGGTGGCGGTCGCGGCGGCCGCTTCATCGAGGGCGGTGCCCGGGGCGGCCGTGTCATCGAGGGCGGGGCCCGGGGCGGCCGTATCATTG
>JAEZGJ010000215.1 GCA_023416965.1 Pseudomonadota bacterium
CCGCGGTGCTGCGCCGCCCGCCCATGCCGGGCGGTCGCGGGCGGGACGACCTGTCCGGCCAGCGCGTGCTGGTCGCCGGGGCCGCCGGCTTCCTCGGTTCCCACCTCTGCGACCTGCTGCTCGCCCGCGGCGCGACCGTGGTCGGTCTCGACAACCTGCAGACCGGCGCGACACGGAACCTCGCCGAGGCGTCGGCTCATCCGGAATTCCGCCTGGAGGTTGCGGACATCAGCGAGCCGTTGCCGCCCAGGCTCAGGGAGGAGCGCTTCGACCGCGTCTACAACCTCGCCTGCGCCGCCTCGCCGCCGCGCTACCAGGCGCGCCCCGTCCACACGTTGCTGACCAGCGTGCTCGGTACCCGCCATCTGCTCGAACTGGCGGAAGCATGCGGCGCCCGCTTCCTGCTCGCCTCCACCTCGGAGGTCTATGGCGATCCCGCCGTCCATCCGCAGCCGGAGGACTATCGCGGCAATGTCAGCACCACCGGCCCTAGAGCCTGCTACGACGAGGGCAAGCGAGCTGCCGAGACCCTCGCCATCGACACCGAGCGCATGGGCTGCTGCGAGGTGCGCATTGCCCGCATCTTCAACACCTACGGGCCGCGCATGGCAGGATCCGACGGCCGGGTCGTGTCGTCCATGGTGTCCCAGGCGCTCGCCGGCGAGGACCTGACCATCTTCGGCGACGGCGAGCAGACGCGCTCCTTCTGCTTCGTTTCCGACCTGATCGACGGCCTCGTCGCCCTCATGGAACACGAGGGGCCGCAGCCCGGGCCCGTCAATCTCGGCAATCCCGACGAGATTTCGATCCGCGTCCTCGCACGCGAGGTGGCCCGCCTCACCGGCACCCGCTCGGCCGTGGTGCGGCGCCCGCTCCCCGTCGACGACCCGCGCCGGCGGCGCCCCGACATCACCAAGGCGGACCGGCTTCTCGGCTGGCGGCCGACGACGCGGCTGGAGGACGGCCTCAGCGCCACCATCGCCTGGTTCGAGGCGGAGGCCCGGCCTCCCGTTCCCGCAACTCCTTCCCACGCCGTCGCCTAGGAGCGGTCATGCGCATCGCAGTCATCGGTACAGGTTACGTCGGACTGGTCACGGGGGCCTGTCTCGCCCATCAGGGACATGTGGTGACCTGCGTCGACAAGGACGTGGCGAAACTCGCGCGCCTGCGCGAGGGCATCTGCCCGCTCTACGAGCCTGGCCTCGACGCGCTCGTCGTCCGCGGCCTCAAGGCGAAGCGGCTTTCTTTCGTCGCCGACACGGCCCAGGCGGTGGCCGAGGCCGAGGTGGTCTTCATCTGCGTCGGCACGCCAGCCCAGCCGGTGGGGGGCGAGGCCGATCTCGGCCAGGTGCGCACCGCCGCCGCCGAAATCGCCGCGGCCCTCGGCGATTTCACCGTCGTGGTGGTGAAGTCCACCGTGCCGGTCGGCACCGGCGACGAGGTCGAAGCCCTGATCCGGCGCAAGCGCCCTGGCGCTGCCCTCGCCGTCGTCTCCAATCCGGAATTCCTGCGGGAGGGATCGGCCGTCGCCGATTGCCAGAAGCCGGACCGCATCGTCGTCGGCACGTCGGACCCGCGGGCCCGGGAGGTGATGGCGCGCCTCTATGCGCCTCTGACCGCCACCGGCGCGCCGCTGGTCGTCACCGACCGCCGCTCCGCCGAACTGGTGAAATACACCGCCAATGCCATCCTCGCGATCAAGATCGCTTTCATCAACGAGATCGCCGACCTCAGCGAGGCGGTCGGCGCCGATGTCGAGGACGTGGCGCGCGGCGTCGGCCTCGACGCCCGCATCGGCCCCGGGGCGCTGCGGCCGGGACCCGGCTATGGCGGCTCGTGCTTTCCCAAGGACAGCGCCGCCCTGCTGACCACCTCGCGGCGGGCAGGCTCGTCCCTTCGCATCCTGGCGGCGGCCGTCGAGGCCAATGCCAGGCGCAAGCAGGGTCTCGTCGAGCGCATCGCCAAGGCGGCCGGCGGCCTTTCCGGCAAGACCGTGACGCTGCTTGGCCTCACCTTCAAGGCGGACACCGACGACCTGCGCGAGGCGGCCTCCCTCACCCTCGCGCCCGCCCTCCTGGCGGCGGGCGCCTCTGTCCGCGCCTTCGACCCCAAGGGCATGGCCGAGGCGCGTCGCCTCATGCCGGGCGTCGAGATGTGTACCGACCCCTATGCCGCCTGCTGGGGCTCCGACATCGCGGTGGTGCTGACGGAATGGCCACAGTTCGCCAGCCTCGACTTCAGCCGCCTGCGCAAGACCATGCGCTCGCCGGCCCTCGTCGACCTGCGCAATCTCATCGATCCCGTGGTGGCGGTGCGCTCCGGCTTCACCTATGCCGGTATTGGCCGGCCGGTGCCAGCGGGGATCGAGGCGGCCCGCACGGAGAGCGTGCGCAGCGCCGCTCCGATCGCCACCGGCGTTCCCGTCTAGGAACCGTCACGTCTGGCGATAGGCCACCATGCCGAAATCGTGGTAGCTCGGCGCCGCAAGTCCGCGGCCGGCAAGCCACGTGCACCAGGCGTCATATTGCTCGCGGCTCGGCGAGACGAGGGGCCGGGCATCCTTGGCGAGGCCGATGGCGGCCAGCGGTTCCACCCCGCGCGCCGCCAGCACGCAGAGGGCGAGCGTGGCCGACCGGCCGATGCCGTAATGGCAATGGATGAGCACGCGCCGGCCGCTGCGGATCATGGCCTCGACGAATTCCACCCCCCGGTCGAGCATGTCCTGGCTCACACCCATCCGGTCCGGCGTCGGCAGGTGGAGGAAGGCCATGCCGCAGGACGCGAACGGCCGGGGGTCCCCTCGCACCTCGCCGCGCAGGTCGACCACGGCGCCGACCCCGTGGTCCAGCGCCAGGCGCGGCACCGCCTCCGGCGGAAACCGCCCGCCGACGGCGAGGTCCGGATGGAGCCAGTGGAAGTCGAAAGGGGACACGCGCGCTCCTGCCGGAGATGAGCCGGCGGCTGGCCGGCCTCGGCCGCCTCGTGGCGGCGGACATGGAAAAGCCGCGGCGGGGAGGGTCTCTCGCCACGCCGTACGGGATGAACGGACCGGCCCGGCCGGTGTTCCGACGCCTGTTCGTCGCTTCGCACGATTTCGCACAGAGGGTGGCGGTTCCCGACTGGGCGCCCTAGGGTTGCAGGCACGGGATGACCCGCCGGCACCGCGCCGCAGGCGCCCCGGCATCGCACCACGGCGGCCGGACGGGGTCCGGCATTCCCGAGAAGCGCCCTCTCGTACCAGGAGCGAGCCATGAATCGCACACTCATGACCCTCGTCGTCGACGCCTCCGGGCGGGAGGACCCGTCCTTCGCCAGCGGCGACAGGGTGAGGACCCGATCGGGCCGTGCCAGCATGCTGGTCGTCGGCTGGGACAGCGACGGGGACCCTCGCTGCCAGCTCAACGGCAAGATCTACAGCATCCCCGCGAGCATCCTGACCCGGGCGGACCAGCCCGCGG
>JAEZGJ010000246.1 GCA_023416965.1 Pseudomonadota bacterium
GCTCCCGACCATGCCGCCCTGCCCGCCGCAGCCCTGTGGCGCGACCGCCGCTTCATCACCCTCGCCGCCGCCACGGCTCTCGGCCTCTTCGCCCAGGCGGGGCTGCTCGCCCACCTCTTCTCGCTCGTCGTTCCGGCTCTGGGAGAGGTCAGGGCCGGCATCGCCATGGCCGCCTCCACCCTCGCCGCCGTCGCCGGCCGCACCGTTCTCTCCTGGGTCATGCCGGCCGGGGCCGACCGCCGCCTCATCGCTGCGGCCAGCTATGCCGTCCAGGTCGCCGGCTGCGGCGCCCTGCTCCTGTCCCACGGCACCGATCCCTGGCTGATCTGGACCGGCGTCGCCCTGTTCGGCCTTGGCATCGGCAATCTCGTCTACCTGCCGCCGCTCATCGCCCAGACCGAATTCGCCCGGGTGGACGTGCCCCGCGTGGTGGCGCTGACGGCGGCCCTCGGCCAGGGGCTCTATGCCTTCGCTCCCGCCCTGTTCGGCCTGGTGCGCGAACTCGCGCCGGCGGGCGCCGGCGCGGGCGATGCGCCCTTCGTCCATGGGCTCGCGGCATCGGTCTTCGCCGCCGCCATCGTCACACTGCTGGCCGGGCGGGCACGCTGAGCCTCACCAGTGCGGGCTGCGCGGGCGGCCCTCGAACAGTTCGGCGATGCGCTCCCGCGTGCCGCGGGTGACGCCCTCCGGCAGCCGGTCGCGCGGGAAGAACGCCGCCTCCAGGATCTCCCGGGTGGGCACGAAGGGCGACATCTGCTCGAAGGCCTCCACCCGGAACAGCGCGACGTGATCGCGCGGCGAGGTTCGGGCATTGAGGTAGAGCCCGACGAAGGCGGGATCGCCGCGCAAGGCCACATGGGCCTCCTCGCGCAATTCCATGGCCAAAGCCTCCTCCACCGTCTGCCCGACCTCGACGCCGCCGCCGGGAAAGTGCCAGCCCGGCGTGTAGCTGTGCCGGACGAGGAGGATGCGCCCTTCCCCGTCGACGACGCAGGCGCGCACCCCCAGCGTCATGCCGCGGGTAAAGCGCCAGTAGAGGTGGAGAAGCGGGGTCAGCGGAGAACGCCGGTCGGGACTGAGCAGGATCATCGGCGCTTCCATCACTGTCGCGAATGAAACATTGCTGAATCATGAAGGACCGCGATCAAAAATGCATGGCTGGCCTTGCGGCGCAAGCACTTCCAAACGCGGGCGCCGGAGCCTATTTCCGCGTCATGTTGCGCTGCACACTTGGGCAGCGCGCCCATTTCGGGAGCGTTCCATGCTCATTTCCCTCCTAACCTCGCTGCTGAAGCGTCGTCCGACCTTCCACTGGCAGCCCTCGCTCGAGATCCGTGACGGCGCCACCGCCGCCGCCCTCGGCATCTGGTACGCCCGCAGCTGAGCGGCAAGCCTGCCGGCGCGTCCCGCCAAGGGGCCGCTGGACAGGCACCGCACGGCTCACGCATAGGGTGAGGCATGTTCCGCCTCGCCCACCTGTCCGACCCGCATATCGGCCCGCTGCCGGAGCCCGACTGGCGGTCGCTGATGAACAAGCGCCTGACCGGTTATATCAACTGGCGCCGCAACCGGGCGACCCATCACCGCATGGACGTGCTCGACCGGCTGCTCGACGACATCGTCAGCGCCGGGGTCGATCATGTGGCGGTCACCGGCGACCTCATCAATCTCGGCCTCGCTGACGAATACAAGGCCGCCCGCACGCTGCTCTGGCGCATCGGCCCGCCGGACCGCGTCAGCTTCGTCCCCGGCAACCACGACGCCTATATGCGCGAGACGGTGCCCGGAATCGTCCATCACTGGCGGCCCTGGTTCCTCGGCGACGGCGTCGCCGAGACCGACGGCGGCTATGCCTTCCCCTTCACGCGCGTGCGCGGGCCGGTAGCCCTGGTCGGCGTCAACAGCGGCGTGCCGACCCCGCCCTTCCTCGCCACCGGCTTCCTCGGGCCCCGGCAGATCGCGGCGCTCGCCGACGAGCTGGAGGCGCTGGGCCGGCAGGGCCTCGCGCGCCTCGTCCTCATCCACCACCCGCCCTTCGAGATCGGCTTCCAGAAGCGGCTCGGCGATCACCGGGAGCTCGCCGCCATGCTCGCCAGGGTCGGCGCCGAGGCGGTGCTCCACGGCCATACCCACAAGGGCACCCTGCGCGAGATCCGCGGGCCGGCCGGCCCCATCCCGGTGATCGGCGTGCCCTCGGCCTCCGCCGCGCCGGGCGGGCGGTCGGAACCCGCCGCCTGGAACCTCGTCACCGTCAACGGCGAGCCCGGCGCCTGGCAGGTCGCGGTGGAGCGGCGCCCCGTCACCTGAGCCCTGCACAAGCGAAAGGCGCGGCTTTCACCGCGCCTTGCGCAAACCCGCCATATCCCGGCGCTTCAGGCGCCGAGATAGGCGCCACGTCTGGAAAGACCGATGCGGTCCATTTCCGCCTGCTCGCGCACCGCGTCGGCGGCACGGTCGCGGGCGCTCTCGCGCTCGTCGAGGATCTCGACCTTCTTCAGCTCCTCGAAGGCCTCGGCCAGCGCCGCCTTGGCGTCGTCGAGCTGGCCCTTCAGTTCGCCGGCCGAGCCCATCAGGTTGTCGCGCCGCTGGCGCGCCGCCTTGGCATAGGTCGGATAGGCGTAATGCGCCGGGTCATGCACATTGGCCCGGGTCTGCTCGGCCACGATCTCGCGGTCGAGTTCGTTCGCCATGCGCTCGAACTCGGCGATCATCATCTCGTTCTGCGCGACCTGGCGGCGCTTTTCGTCGACCTGAAAGCGCTTCAGGCGGATCAACGTCTCTCGCGACTTCATCGACTCGTACTCCCAGAAGTCCCCTTATTCCGCGGAACACACACACGTCCCACGGTCGTCCGCGGCACCCGGAAGCCGGCTGCCTTACCCCTAATGAAAACTGAAGCTAGGCCCACGAGGTTGAGATTCCGTTTCCGGAAAGCACGATTCATGGTAAACAGGCGTTCATAAGTAGCGCCATTCATTGGGGAATTTCCCCGGCCCTTCACGGCGCCGCGCCCTCCAGGATGTCGGCGAGCCGGCGGTAGCCCTCGCCGATATGCGCAACCTCGTCCTTGCGCTGGCCGAGGAAGGCCTCCAGCGCCGGCTGCAGCCGGATGGCCTCGTCCACCTCGGCGGAAGAGCCCTGGCGATAGGCGCCGAGCCGGATCAGTTCCTCCATGTCGGCATAGGTGGCGAGGGTCCGCTTCGCCTTCTGGATCACCGGCCAGTATTGCGGATCGGCCGAGCGCGGCATGGTGCGCGACACGCTCTTCAGCACGTTGATGGCAGGATACCGCCCGCGCTCGGCAATCGAACGCTCCATGACGATATGGCCGTCGAGGATGCCACGCACCGCGTCGGCCACCGGCTCGTTGTGATCGTCGCCATCGACCAGCACGGTGAAGATGGCCGTGATGGCCCCCTCCCCCGGCCCTGGCCCGGCGCGCTCCAGCAGCCGCGGCAGCTCGGAGAAGACGGTGGGCGTATAGCCCTTGGCGGTGGGCGGCTCGCCGGCGGAGAGGCCGATCTCGCGCTGGGCCATGGCGAAGCGCTTGACCGAATCCATCATCAGCATCACCTGCTGGTCCATGTCGCGGAAATATTCGGCGATGGACAGGGTGAGATAGGCGGCCTGCTTGCGCATCAGCGCCGGCTCGTCGGAGGTCGCGACCACCACCACCGAGCGCGCGAGGCCCTCCTCGCCGTGGTCCTCCTGCAGGAACTCCTGAACCTCGCGGCCGCGCTCGCCGATGAGCCCGATCACCGAGACGTCGGCCTCGACGTTGCGGGCGATCATCGACAGCAGCACCGACTTGCCCACGCCGGAGCCGGCGAAGATGCCCATGCGCTGGCCCCGGCAGCAGGTGAGAAAGGTGTTGAGCGCCCGCACCCCGAGGTCGAGCGGCGCACCGACGCGCCGGCGCGTGTGGGCCGAGGGTGGGTCGGCACGGAAGGGCATGGGAAAGCCGCCCTGCGGCAGCGGCCCCTTGCCGTCGATCGGTTCGCCCAGCGCATTCACCACCCGGCCGAGCCAGCCCTGGCTGGGCCTCACCGCCGCCGGCGCCAGCGACACCATGGCCTTGCAGCCGCGCCGGACGCCCTCGAGCCCGGCGAAGGGCATGAGCAGCGCCTGGTCGCTGGCAAAGCCGACGACCTCGCAAGGAATCGGCCGGGCGCCCGTCTCCACCGTCACCCGCGCACCCACGGACATCGAATGGATCGGCCCCGCCGCCTCGATCATCAGACCGCGCACGCCCGAGACGCGGCCGTAGATGGAGACGGAATCGATGTCGGCGATGTGGTCGGCGAGGGCGCGCATGAATGAGAAATCCGTGACGGGAGCCCACATTCCCGCCGTCATGGTCAACGAAGCGTTAACGATGGGGCTCCGATAAACGTGATGCGGCAGATTTTGCCGGGTCCGAGGGCCCTCGCCGCCGCCGATGTCGCGAATTGCGAGGATGGGGCGGCAATATTTACCGCCTGTTAACCATGAGCCCGGTAGAACCTGCCCATCGTCAGTGCCTGTCCCTTCCCCGGAGAGCTGCCGATAAGGATCCCTTGCCGCCGCGACGGGCCCGAAAAGACGCCGAAGTTTAACGATCGCGGGCCAATGCGAGTCAAAGTAAAGGCAACCGCCGCCCGCATTGCGCCCTCGCGGGTAACCCTTCCTTAACCCGCCCCGTTAATGATCCCTATCAGCCGATTAAAGGCATCCGTGGCCGCCGGGGGTTCATTTGGAACGACCCACGATGGGCCCTGGCCGCGGGATGGCAGGAACCGGAGACGACGAGACGGCCGAAATGGTCGATTCGGCAGGGGGTTGGAGTGAGTCGCAGAAATATTTTGCGAGGACTCTTGCCCCTGCGAATCACAGTTTGTTAACCATTAGGGCGTAACGTCGAATCAGTGAACGGGGACGGATCCCAAGCGCCCTCCGCGCGGCGGCGGAGGCACGGGATCGCTTTGCCGAGCGGCTGTTTCGTCATCTGTGGCGGAATGGCCGGTTTTGGGTCAGCGGAAGGGGATGGGCATGCGCGTTCTGTTGATCGAAGATGACAGCGCCACCGCGAAGAGCATCGAACTGATGCTCAAGTCCGAGAGCTTCAACGTCTACACGACGGACCTGGGCGAGGAAGGCATCGACCTCGGCAAGCTCTACGACTACGACATCATTCTTCTTGACCTGAACCTTCCCGACATGTCGGGCTACGAAGTGCTGAAGTCGCTTCGGGTGGCCAAGGTCAAGACGCCGATCCTGATCCTCTCCGGTCTCGCCGGCATCGAGGACAAGGTGCGCGGCCTCGGCTTCGGCGCCGACGACTACCTGACCAAGCCCTTCCACAAGGACGAGCTCGTCGCCCGAATCCATGCGATCGTGCGCCGCTCCAAGGGCCACGCCCAGTCGGTCATCCAGACCGGCGATCTCGTGGTCAATCTCGATACCAAGACGGTGGAAGTCGGCGGCCAGCGCGTCCATCTGACGGGCAAGGAATACCAGATGCTGGAGCTGCTCTCGCTCCGCAAGGGCACCACCCTCACTAAGGAAATGTTCCTGAACCATCTCTATGGTGGCATGGACGAGCCCGAACTGAAGATCATCGACGTCTTCATCTGCAAGCTCCGCAAGAAGCTGGCCAACGCCTCCGAGGGCCGCAACTTCATCGAGACCGTGTGGGGCCGCGGCTACGTGCTGCGCGAGCCCAACGAGGCCGAGGAGCGCATCCCCGCCTGACCGGGCGGCGCGACAATTCCGCCGCATCTGCGTCACAAGCCCGTCACGACCGGCTGG
>JAEZGJ010000261.1 GCA_023416965.1 Pseudomonadota bacterium
GGGTGGCACGGCCAAGGCGGCGCCGGCTCCCGCCGCCGCGCCTGCGGCCGCCGCCCCGCAGCCGGCGCCGGTCTCCGGCCCCTCGGACGAGCAGGTGAAGAAGCTCTTCGAACCGGGCTCTTTCGAGGAGATTCCGCACGACAACATGCGCAAGGTCATCGCCCGCCGCCTGACGGAAGCGAAGACCACCATTCCGCATTTCTACCTGACCATCGACTGCGAGCTCGACGCCCTGCTGGCCCTGCGCGAGCAGATCAACAAGGCGGCTCCCGTCCGCGACGGTAAGCCGGCTTACAAACTCTCGGTCAATGACCTCGTCATCAAGGCGCTGGCCCTGTCGCTGCGCGCCGTGCCGGATGCCAACGTCACCTGGACCGACGGTGCCATGCTGAAGCACCAGCACGCGGATATCGGCGTCGCCGTCTCCATTCCAGGCGGCCTCATCACGCCGGTCATCCGCGACGCCTGCCACAAGCCGGTCTCCGTCATCTCCAACGAGATGAAGGACCTCGCGGCCCGTGCCCGCAACCGCAAGCTGAAGCCCGAGGAATACCAGGGCGGCTCATCGGCAGTGTCAAACCTCGGCATGTTCGGCATCAAGGACTTCGCCGCCGTCATCAACCCGCCCCATGCGACGATCCTCGCGGTCGGCGCCGGCGAGAAGCGCGTCGTCGTGAAGAACGACGCGCCGGCGGAGGCCACCGTCATGACCGTCACGCTCTCCACCGACCACCGCGCGGTGGACGGCGCGCTCGGCGCCGAACTGATGGCGGCGTTCAAGGGCTATATCGAGAACCCGATCGGCATGCTGGTCTGAGGACCGGGCGCGACGACCGCCACGGCGCGGCTGTCGTTCCTGTCACCGCGACCCCACGAAAGGCGTCACCCATGTCCTCATACGACATCATCGTCATCGGCGGCGGCCCCGGCGGCTATGTCGCGGCCATCCGCGCGGCGCAGCTTGGCTTCAAGACGGCCGTGGTCGAGCGCGAACACCTCGGCGGCATCTGCCTGAACTGGGGCTGCATCCCCACCAAGGCGCTGCTGCGCTCGGCCGAGATCTACCATTACGCGACGCACGCGAAGGACTACGGCCTGACGCTGAACGGCACGATGAGCGTCGACATGGGCGCGGTGGTGAAGCGCTCGCGCGGCGTCTCGGCACAGCTCAACGGCGGCATCGGCTTCCTGATGAAGAAGAACAAGATCGACGTCATCTGGGGCGAGGCGAAGATCGCCAAGGTCGGCGAGGTCGTCGTCGCCGCGCCATCGAAGCCCGCCGTGCAGCCGCAGGTGCCACCGCCGAAGGGCACGCTGGGGGCCGGCACCTATTCGGCCAAGCACATCATCGTCGCCACCGGCGCCCGGCCGCGCGTCCTGCCCGGCATCGAGCCGGACGGCAAGCTGATCTGGACCTATTTCGAGGCGATGAAGCCTGAGGCCATGCCGAAGAGCCTCATCGTCATGGGCTCGGGCGCCATCGGCATCGAATTCGCCTCCTTCTACCGCACCATGGGCGCCGAAGTGACGGTGGTCGAGGTGCTGCCGCAGGTCATGCCGGTGGAGGATGCCGAAATCTCGGCCCATGCCCGCAAGCGCTTCGAGAAACAGGGCATGACGATCCTCACCTCCACCAAGGTGACGAAGGTGGAGAAGGGCCCGAATTCCGTCACCGCCACTGTCGAGGACGAGAAGGGCGCGAAGCGGACCATCACCGCCGAGCGGATGATCTCCGCCGTCGGCGTCGTCGGCAATGTCGAGGGCCTCGGCCTCGAGGCGCTCGGCGTCACCCTCGACCGCGGCACGGTGAAGACCGACGGGCTCGGCCGCACCAACGTCCCCGGCATCTACGCCATCGGCGACGTCGCAGGCCCCCCCATGCTCGCCCACAAGGCCGAGCACGAGGGCGTCATCTGCGTGGAGACCATCAAGGGGCTCCATACCCACGCCATGGACAAGGCGATGATCCCCGGCTGCACCTATTGCCACCCGCAGGTGGCCTCGGTCGGCCTCACCGAGGCGAAGGCGAAGGAAGCCGGCTACACGCTAAAGGTCGGCCGCTTCCCCTTCATGGGCAACGGCAAGGCCATCGCGCTCGGCGAGCCCGAGGGCCTCGTGAAGACCATATTCGACGCCAAGACCGGCAAGCTCCTCGGCGCCCACATGATCGGCGCAGAAGTGACCGAGCTGATCCAGGGCTTCGTCGTCGCAATGAACTGCGAGACGACAGAGGAGGAATTGATCCACACCGTGTTCCCGCACCCGACCCTGTCGGAAATGATGCACGAGAGCGTTCTCGACGCCTACGGCCGGGTGGTGCACACCTGATCACAGGATGTGATAGGAAAACAGACCTAGAGGAATTTGATCCCATCACGCGATGTGATGGGTGGCCCGCAGCGGCCTGGGCGGCATCGCCCGCTCGGCGGCTCTCCCGGGCCAACAAAAAGGCCGGCGCGAGGCCGGCCCTTCTGAATTGTTCGATGGACGGTGGTCAGCTCGTGACACTCTCGCCCGACGGCAGGACGATGGCCGTCGCGCCAACCGGCACCCGGCCGTAGAGGTCGATGATGTCCTGGTTGAGGAAGCGGATGCACCCGGACGAGACCTGCGTGCCGATCGTCCAGGGCTCGGTGGTGCCATGCAGGCGGTAGAGGGTGTCGCGATTGCCGCGGTAGAGATAGAGCGCACGGGGCCCAAGCGGATTTTCCGGGCCGCCGGGAAGGCCGCCGGCGACCGGGCCGTACCGCTCCGGCTCGCGGCGGATCATGTCCTGGGTCGGGGTCCAGCGCGGCCAGACGGCCTTGCGGCCGATGGAGGCGATACCGGTGAGGTTGAAGCCCTCCTCCTTGCCGACGCCGACGCCGTAGCGCATGGCGCGGCCGTTCTCCATCACGAGATAGGCGTAGCGGGCGGTGGGATCGACGACGATCGTGCCGGGATTTTCACGGCCACGATAGGGCACCTCGCGGCGCCAGAAGCGCTGGTCGACCTGGCTGAGGTCGATGGCCGGCACGGGGTGGGGCTCACCCTGCACCTCGCCGTACATGGCGACGTAATAGGGATCGAAACGGGGCGTCTCGATCACCAGTTCCTCGCGTCGGGTGGTGCAGGCGCCGAGAATGAACGGGGCGCCCAGAACAAGGAAACGTCGATCGATCGTCATCATAAGCCTCAGAACCTGACGCCGCGAACAAGGTTCCCCGCCCCGCGAGGGATTTGTCGGTCGCTGCGTCTACGTGAACAGGGGGCGGCTCGTAACACCGGCGGTGGGCGTCAAACATGACGAAACCGTGAGGCCCGGTGAAACACGGCGTTACTGTTGCCGCACTGCACCACCAAGACCCCATGGCACCCACGCCTCACGCCATCCGCGGAGGAATGATGACTGGAAGAGGGTTAATTCCTGGCAATCGCGCCGGGCCGGGGGCGATCACAAGCTCGCGAACAGGTCGTAGTCGCCGGCACGGTCGATCTTCACCGTGACGAGTTCGCCGACGGAGAGCCTGCGCTTCGTTTGGATGAAGACCGACCCGTCGATCTCCGGTGCGTCACCCTTGGAGCGCGCCTTCACCACGCTCGGCCCCACCTCGTCGATCAGCACCTGCTGGCGCGTGCCGACCTTGCGCTTCAGCCGGCGGGCCGAAATCTCCGCCTGCTTCTTCATGAAGCGGTGCCAGCGCCGCTCCATCACCTCGGGAGCCACCTGACCCTCGAGTGCGTTGGAGGTTGCCCCCGCGACGGGCTCGTACTTGAAGCAGCCGACCCGGTCGAGGCCGACCTCGTCGAGCCAGTCGAGCAGGAAGTCGAACTCCTCCTCCGTCTCGCCGGGAAACCCGACGATGAAGGTGGAGCGGATCGTCAGGTCCGGGCAGATCTCGCGCCAGCGGCGGATGCGCTCCACCGTCTTCTCCTGGTGCGCCGGCCGCTTCATGCGGCGCAGCACGTCGGGATGGGCGTGCTGGAAGGGGATGTCGATATAGGGAAGGATCTTCCCCTCGGCCATCAGCGGGATGACCTCGTCGACGTGCGGGTAGGGGTAGACGTACTGCATCCGCACCCAGACGCCGAGTTCGCCCAGCGCCTGGGCGAGGTCGAGGAACTTCGTGCGCCAGCTGCGATCGCGCCACTGGCTTTCGGCATATTTCACGTCGATGCCATAAGCCGACGTGTCCTGGCTGACGACGAGGAGCTCCTTCACCCCCGCAGCGACCAGCTTCTCCGCCTCGCGCATCACCTCCGCCAGCGGCCGCGAGACGAGATCGCCGCGCAGCTTGGGAATGATGCAGAAGGTGCAGCGGTTGTTGCAGCCCTCCGAAATCTTCAGATAGGCGTAGTGGCGCGGCGTCAGCTTGATGCCCTGCGGCGGCACCAGGTCGAGGAAGGGGTCGTGCTTCGGCGGGGCCGCCTCGTGCACGGCGGCCAAGACGCTCTCGTACTGCTGCGGGCCGGTGATGGCGAGGACCGAGGGGTGGGCCGCCCGGATCTGCTCCGGCTCGGCGCCCATGCAGCCGGTGACGATGACGCGGCCGTTCTCCTTCAGCGCGTCGCCGATGGCGGCGAGGCTCTCGGCTTTGGCCGAATCGAGGAATCCGCAGGTATTGACCAGCACCAGGTCGGCGCCCTGGTGGCTGCGCGAAAGCTCATAACCCTCGGCGCGCAGGCGCGTGATGATCCGTTCGGAATCGACCAGCGCCTTGGGGCAGCCGAGCGAGACGAAGGAGATTTTAGGCGCGGCGCGGTCGGTCGGGGGCAGGGTGGTGGTGTCGGTCATCGGCGCTCGTCACGGGGGCAGGGCCCGCCAATAGGCGAAAGCGCGGGGCGGGACAAGCAAGACGCGTCCAGGACGCGGTGCCGGCTCTTGCGCTGGATCAAGTGCGCCGGCCGCCCCGCACCCCATCTTTCAGGGCGCAACGGCCACGGAAAAGGAGATGGACATGGCCCAGCACGCTTTTCTTCCCTCGCTGTTTTCCGCTCGCGGGGACCTCCGCAATCCCTTCGCCACCCTGCAGGGCGAGATCGACCGCCTGTTCCAGTCGGTGGGCCGGCAGGCCGGCTTCTCCGGCGGCTCCGACCCTGCGGGATTTGCTCCCTCCATCGACATCGCCGAGAGTGCCGGCGCCGTCGACATCACTGTCGAACTGCCCGGCTGCGAGCCGAAGGACGTCGAGATCTCCGTTTCGGGCCGCAGCCTCGTCCTGCGCGGCGAGAAGAAGAGCGAGACCGAGCGGACCGACAAGGACTGGCACGTCACCGAACGCAGCTACGGCTCCTTCTCGCGGACCATTCCCGTGGCCTTTGACATCGACACCGCCAGCGTCGAGGCCCGTTTCGACAAGGGGGTCCTGAAGATTCACCTGCCGAAGCCGGCCGAGGCGGTCGCCGAACGCAAGACCATTCCGATCCAGGGCGGATGAGCCGGCCTACTGAATGAACCAAATGCCACCCGGTCGGTTCATTGTCCGTTCAACTGGGTCGGGGCAACGTCTCAGCACTGAAGTTCCCAAGGAGGTATCCCATGGATCGTCGCTCGTTCTTCCTCACGCTCGCAGGCGGCGCCGTCGCCGCCGGTGCGCTCGGTGCGACCGCCGCCTCGGCGGCTCCCGCCGCTGCTGCCGCCCCGGCTCCTGCCGCCGGCGGTCCGCTGGAAATGCAGTGGGGCTACGGCTACGGCCCGCGCCGCCGCTACTATCGTCCCTACCGCCCCTATCGTCCCTACGGCTTCTACGGCCCGCGCCCCTTCCGTCCGGTGCGCCGCTGCTGGATCAACCGCTGGGGCGAGCGCGTCTGCCGCTTCTGACGGCCGGCCTCCCGCCATCGGGCCTGCCCCGTCGCCTCCGGGCGGCGGGGCTTTTTTGCGTGGGGAGAAGGCGATGCGCAAGGCGGGCCGTGCCACGACCAAGGCTGCCAGCATACCGTCCGCGTTGACGACACCCGCCGCCTCACCCTAGACAACGGGACCGGCGGCGACGCCCCGGAGAGGTGGCCGAGTGGTTTAAGGCAGCGGTCTTGAAAACCGCCGTGGGTGCAAGCCCACCGTGAGTTCGAATCTCACCCTCTCCGCCAAGGGCCCGGCAAGCGCTTGAACGGCCTGCGGTCGGGCTACGAAGGCGGTCAGTTGAACCGCAATCCGGTGAACCACCAGATGAGCGCCGCCGAACCGGCCATGCCGGCAACCACCAGCGCGGCCAGCACACGCGTGCCCCGCCTTTCGGGCCAGGGCCACGACAGCCAGACCGCCGACAGGGCCGCAAGACCGTGAAGGTGCCAGGCATATCCCTCCGTTGCGCTGAGCACCGTACGAAAGCCCACAGCCAGCGCCGTCGTTTCCTCGCCAGGGTAGGGTAGCCCGAGACCGATCGCATAGAGAAACTCTCGCAGGTTAGGCAACGCAGCGAGCATCAGGGCCGCGAGCGCCACCACGGCGCGCAGGCACCGGGCGCGCAGCAGCCAGATCAGCACCGCCATAGCGGGAAGCGTCAGCCATGGCAGGAGCAGCGTGACGAGGGCCATGATGCCGAACATGCGCGCTGTCCTGATCTGGATTGGGCAGGCCCATACCGAGTCGGGCCGCCATTCCCGCGAGAGTGCTCACGGCAAGGACCTGCTCGGCAAGCCTCGCGCAGGTTCATGCGCCGATGCCACCCTTAATCCCGCCTCAACCATCGCCGGGCCAGAATGAGACACGCGTCACGAATTCGTCTCAATTTCCCCGACACTGGCGGCCTGCATCACCATCGGCTATGACAACCGGCGGGATGAGGGCCGTAAGGCCCGCGGCATGCGGCATGGAGCGACCGGCTTGACCCAGATTGCGACGAGCGAGGGATCGCGTCCGACGGCCATGCGCAAGGCCACCCTGACGAGGCTTCTCGCCTGTTCCGCCCTCTGCGGCATGGGAATCGCGCTCGGCGGCTGCAACAGCCAGACCGCCTCGAGCGGCGACGCCCCCGTCGACCGCTTCAATGCCCGCTACGGCGTAAGCTCCAGCCCCCGCGTTGTCGCCGACGGCGCTCCCGTGCCGCGTGGCGGCGGTGTCTACCGCGTCGGCCGTCCTTACCGAGTCGCCGGCCGCGTCTACACGCCCTTTGAGAAGCGCGACGGCCATACCGAGACCGGCGTCGCCTCCTGGTACGGACGCCAGTTCCATGGCCGCCTGACCGCCAACGGCGAAGTCTACGACATGAACATGCTCTCGGCCGCGCACCGCACCATGCCGATGCCGAGCTACGCCCGCGTCACCAACCTTTCCAACGGCCATTCGCTGGTGGTGCGCGTCAACGACCGCGGCCCGTTCCACGGCAACCGCGTGATCGACCTGTCGCACCGGGCTTCCAATATGCTGAACTTCCGCGGTCAGGGCCTCGCCCGGGTGAAGGTGGAATATCTCGGCCGCGCCGCACTCGAAGGCTCCGACGACCGCATCCTTCTGGCGACCCTGCGCACCGATGGCCGGCCGGCGCCGCGCCCGCAGCAGGTCTCCGAAACCATGATCGCCTCGGCCGCGCCGCAGACCGTACCGGATCCGGCCCCGCGCGCCGCCGCTCCTGCCGTCCAGGTGGCCGCCGCGCCCGCGCCAGCCCCGTCGGCTGCTCCCGCGCCTTCGTTCGGCTTCTTCCGGCAGGAGACGCAGGCGCAGCCCGTGTCCAGCCCGGACATGCGCCAGCCCGATCCTTCGCCGAGCGTCGCCCCGGTTATCCAGGCCGCCGTACCGCAGGCGGCCGAATCGCCGCTCACCATGGCCTCCGCGCCGCTGCCGCCCGAGCGGCCGGGCCTGCGCGAGCCCGTGGCCACCACCGTCGTCGCCCGCTCCGGCGCCACCATGCAGCCCTCGGCGGTCCAGACCGCCCCCGGCGTCACCGTCGTCGCCACACCGGCGCCGCAGGCGATTCCTGCCACGCCCTCCGCCCCGGTCCTCGCCACCGCCTCGTCACGGCCGGTGAGCATTCCCGCCGCCACGGCCTTCGCGCCGCCGCGTGCCCCGGCGCCGGCCATCGCCGCCATGCCGGGCGGTGCCCCGGTCCGCGCCGCCCTCGGCTTCTCCTCCCTCTACTGATCCGCCTTGATTTCACCGGCTGCCCGCCCCATCCATGGCGCGGGAGGACGACAGTGACCAAGCCGCCTAACGGGTTGATCGTGACTGCCGCCGCAGGGCTCGTCGCGCTGGTCGCGACCGTGTATCCGGCGCGCGCACAGGACAATTTCCAGACCACGGTCCGCAACGCCATCCTCGTTGATGTCGGCACCCGGTCCGTGCTGTTCGAGAAGGCCGCCGACGAGCTGCAGGCGCCCGCCAGCCTCGGCAAGCTGATGACCATGGCGGTGATCTTCGAGGAGATTCGCCAGGGCCGGCTTCAGCCGGACCAGGAGGTGGTCATCAGCGAGGACGCCTGGCGGCGGGGAGGGGCCCCGTCCCGCACCTCCTCCATGTATGCCGCCGTCAATTCGCGCGTGAAGGTGCAGGACCTAATGCGCGGCGCCATCATCCAGTCCGGCAACGACGCCGCCATTGCCCTCGCCGAGGCGGTCTCCGGCACCGAGGCGAACTTCCTGCCGGTCATGGCGACGCGCGCCCGCGCCATCGGCCTCACCCGCTCGGTCTTCCGCAACGCCACCGGCCTGCCCGACCCGGAACAGCGCACCACGGCCCGCGAGATCGCGCTTCTGGCCGACCACATCATCCGCACCTATCCCGAGCACTACGCCCTCTATGCCGAGCGGGAGTTCACCTGGGGCGGCATCCGCCAGCAGAACCGCAACCCGCTGCTCGGCACCTATGCCGGCGCCGACGGACTCAAGACCGGCTATATCGAGGAGGCCGGCTTCAATCTCGCGGGCTCGGCGGTGCAGAACGGCCAGCGACTCATCGTCGTCGTCATGGGCGCCCGCTCGTTGCAGGAGCGCTCCAACGAGGCGCGCAAGCTGCTCGACTGGGGCTTCCGCTCCTTCGAGTTGCGCGACCTCTTCCAGGAGCAGGAGACGATCGGCGAGGTCACCGTCTATGGCGGCGCGCAGGGCAGCGTGCCCGTTACCGCCGGCAAGCTGGTGCGCCTGCTCCTGCCGCGTGGCCAGTCCGACCGGGTGAGCGCCCAGATCGTCTATCGCGGCCCGGTGCGTGCGCCGGTGAGGCAGGGCGCCGAGGTAGGTTATCTGAAGGTCATGCGCGGGTCGCAGGTGGCGCTGCAGGTCCCGGTCTTCGCCGCCGCCGACGTAGAGGCCGGCACTCTCACGCAGCGCGCCATGCAGGGGGCCTGGGAGCTCGGCACCGGCTGGATCCGCGGGGTCGCCCGGCCGTGAGCGCGGAGCCCGCCCGCGGCCGCTTCATCACGCTCGAGGGCGGGGAGGGGGCCGGCAAGTCGACCCAGGCGCGCCGTCTCGCCGCCTTCCTCGAACAGCGCGGCCTCGACGTCGTCATGACGCGCGAGCCCGGCGGCTCGCCCGGGGCGGAAATCCTCCGCCACGTCCTGCTCTCGGGCGGCGCCGAGCCCTTCGGGCCGGAGGCCGAGACCATGCTCTTCGCCGCGGCCCGGCGCGACCATCTCGCCGTCACCATCAAGCCGGCCCTGCAGCGCGGCGCCTGGGTCATCTGCGACCGCTTCGCCGATTCCACCCGCGTCTATCAGGGCCATGCCGGAAAGGTGCCGCTCGCCTTCATCCAGGCCGTCGAGCGGGTGACGGTGGGCGAGGACAAGCCGGACCTCACCCTCATCCTCGACCTGCCGGTGAAGGTCGGGCTCGCCCGCGTCGCCAGCCGTGGCGAGGCCACCGACCGCTTCGAAAAGGAGGGCCTTGCCTTCCACAACAAGCTGCGCGCCGGTTTCAAGGCCATCGCCCGCGCCGAGCCCGAGCGCTGCCGCCTGGTCGACGCAAGTGCCGAGGCCGACGTGGTGGCCGATTCCATCCGCCAGGCTGTCATGGACCATTTCGGCCTTCCCCCGCGGCTGGTGGCCCCATGATCACGGAAAATGCCGCCGACCGCCTCGACGGCGCGCCCCATCCGCGCGAACGGCAGGTGCTGATCGGCCATGAAGAGGCCGAGCGCCAGCTGCTCAACGCCTATCGCGGCCCGCGCATGCACCACGCCTGGCTGATCGGCGGCCCCGAGGGCATCGGCAAGGCCACCCTTGCGTATCGCTTCGCCCGCTTCGTGCTCGCAAACCCCGTGCCCGCTGCCGTTCCCGCCGCGACGGCGGACCTCGCCGTATCTGCCGATCATCCCGCCGCGCGCCGTATCGTCGCTGGGTCCCATCCAGACCTCCTGACGCTCCGCCGCATCGCAGAAGCCGGCAAGGACAAGATCCCGCAGGACATTTCCGTCGGCGCCATGCGCGAGATCGTCCGCTTCTTCGGCTCGACGGCGGGCGAGGGGGGCTGGCGCATCTGTATCGTCGACGCCGCCGACGAACTCAACCGCTCCAGCGCCAACGCCCTCTTGAAGTTGCTCGAGGAGCCGCCGCCCCGCTCGCTCTTCCTCATCCTCGCCCATATGCCCGGCCGCCTTCTGCCGACCATCCGCTCGCGCTGCCGCACCCTGCCGCTGCTGCCGCTGAGCGAGGACGAGATCGCCGCGGGCCTCCAGACCTTCGACGAGATCCGCCTGCCGGCGGAGGAGGCGGCCCGCATCGCCGCGCTCGCCGACGGCAGCCTGCGCCGGGCGCTGGAGATTGCCGAGGGCGGGCAGGAGGGTTTCGCCGGCGAGGTCGCCCGCCTCCTCGACAGCCTGCCGACGCCCGATCCGCTCGCCGTCCACGGCCTCGGCGACAAGCTCGCCCGCCGCGACGACGGCCTGTTCGAACTCTTCCTGCGGCTGGTCTTCGCCCACCTCCACCGGCAGGTGACGGCGGCTTCGGGCGAGGGGGCCCGCCGCCTTGCACCCCATGCCGAGGTATGGGAGAAGGTCGAGGCTACCGCGGCGCAGGTGCGCACGTTCAACCTCGAACGCAAGCCCTTCGTTTTCCAGGTTTTCGGCTGGCTCGCCGAGGCCGGCCGGCGGCGCGCCTGACCCCGCAACCGTCCGAAACGCCCCATGTCGAAGCCCCGCTTCTACGTCACGACCGCCATTTCCTATCCCAATGGCGCGCCCCATATCGGCCACGCCTACGAGGTGATCGCCACCGACGCGATCGCCCGCTTCATGCGGGCCGACGGGCGGGATGTCTTCTTTCTCACCGGCACTGACGAGCACGGCCTGAAGATGGTGCAGACGGCCGAGCGCGAGGGCCTGCCCGTGCGCGCGCTCGCCGACCGCAACGCCGACCGCTTCCGCGCCATGGCCGGGGCGCTCGCCATCTCCAATGACGACTTCATCCGCACCACCGAGCCGCGCCATTACAAGGCGAGCCAGGCGATCTGGGAGCGCATGGTGGCGGCCGGGGACATCTATCTCGGCGGCTACGAGGGCTGGTACTCGGTCCGCGACGAAGCCTTCTACGCCGAGGACGAGACCTCCGTCGGCCCCGACGGCGTGCGCGTCGGCGGGCAGGGCACCCCCGTCGAATGGACCAAGGAGGAGACCTATTTCTTCCGACTGTCGAAGTACCAGGACCGCCTGCTCGCCCATTACGAGGCCCATCCCGACTTCGTCGGCCCGGACACGCGGTTCAACGAGGTCATCAGCTTCGTGAAGGGGGGCCTGACCGACCTCTCGGTGTCCCGCACCACCTTCGACTGGGGCGTGCCGGTTCCCGGCGCCGACGGCCACGTGATGTATGTCTGGGTGGACGCCCTGACGAATTACATCACCGGCGCCGGCTTTCCCGACGAGGCTGACCCGAAATGGGCTTACTGGCCGGCGGACCTCCACGTCATCGGCAAGGACATCGTCCGCTTCCACGCCGTCTACTGGCCGGCCTTCCTCATGTCCGCCGGCCTGCCCCTGCCGAAGCGTGTCTATGGCCACGGCTTCCTGTTCAACCGCGGCGAGAAGATGTCGAAGTCGCTGGGCAACGTGGTCGATCCCTTCGCAATGGCCGAGGCCTATGGCGTCGATGCCATGCGCTATTTCCTGCTGCGCGAGGTCGCCTTCGGCAATGACGGCTCCTATTCGCACGAGGCCATCGTCGCGCGCACCAACGCCGATCTCGCCAACGACATCGGCAATCTCGCCCAGCGCTCGCTGTCGATGATCGCCAAGAACTGCGACGGCATCCTGCCGACCCCGGGCGCCTTCAGCCCCGAGGACGAGGCGATCCTCGCCGCGGCCGACGGCATGCTGGCGGTTTCGCGCGAGGCCATGGCGAGCCAGCAGATCCATCGCTGGCTCGAGGCGGTCTGGGCGGTAGTCGGGGAGGCCAACCGCTATTTCGCGGGGCAGGCGCCCTGGGCCCTGCGCAAGACCGATCCCGCGCGGATGGAGACGGTGCTCTACGTCACCGCCGAGGTCATCCGCCAGGCGGCGATCCTCGCGGCGCCCGCCATTCCGCTCGGCGCGCCGAAGCTGCTGGATCTCCTCGCTGTCCCGGAGAATGCCCGCGACTTCGCGGCGCTCGGCACGCGCCTGAAGCCGGGAACGGCTCTGCCGGCCCCGGCCGGCGTCTTCCCGCGCTATGTCGAGCCGGAGACCGCGGCCTGATGTGGGTCGACAGCCATTGCCACCTGGACTTTCCGGAACTCGCCGCCGATCGCGCCGGGCTGATCGGCCGCGCGGTCGCGGCCGGCCTGCAATCCATGGTGACGATCTCGACGCGGGTGCGCCGCTTCGACGGCATTCGTGCCATCGCCGAAGCCCATGACGGCATCTGGTGCTCGGTCGGCACCCATCCGCACAATGCCCACGAGGAGCTGGATGTCACGGCGAAAGAGCTCGTGGCGCTGGCTGATCATCACAGGGTCATCGCCATCGGCGAGGCCGGGCTCGACTTCTTCTACGACAAGTCGCCGCGCGAGGCGCAGGAACAGGGCTTTCGCACCCATATTGCGGCGGCGCGCCTCTCCGGCCTGCCGCTGGTCATCCATGCCCGCGAGGCCGACGAGAAGGTCGCGGCGATCCTCACGGAGGAGATGGGGAAGGGGGCCTTCAAGGCCGTCCTCCATTGCTTCACCGGCTCGCGCGATCTGGCCATGGCCGGCGTGGCGCTCGGGCTCTACGTGTCCTTCTCAGGTATCGCAACCTACAAGAGCGCAGCCAACCTTCGCGAGCTCGCCGCGGAACTTCCAGCCGACCGGATCCTGGTGGAGACCGATGCGCCCTATCTCGCGCCGGGCAAGTTCCGGGGCAAGACCAACGAGCCCTCCTATGTGGTGGAGACCGGCCGCGTCATCGCCGAAGCGCGCGGCCTCACGTCGGAGGAGATGGCCCGGCAGACCACCGAGAATTTCTATCGTCTCTTCGCCAAGGCCGATCCCGGCCTGCGCCTCGCGGCCTGAGCGGCCATGGCGCTGAAGATCACCATCCTCGGCTGCGGCTCGTCGGGCGGCGTGCCGCGGGCGGGCCTCGGCTGGGGCGCCTGCGATCCGAACGAGCCACGCAACCGCCGCCGTCGCTGCGCCGCGCTGGTCGAGCAGCAGGGCTCGGAGGGCGTCACAAGCGTTCTCATCGATACCGGGCCCGACCTGCGCGAACAGCTCCTGTCCGCTGGCGTCACGCGGCTCGACGCCGTGCTCTACACCCACGACCATGCCGACCATACCCACGGCATCGACGATCTCCGGCCGCTGGTGCTCGCCATGCGACGGCGCATGCCGGCTCATGCCGACGCGATCACCGGCGGCTCGTTGCGCGAGCGCTTCGGCTATTGTTTCGCCTCGCCGCCGGGAAGCGACTATCCACCGATCATCGACCTCGACCTGTTCGAGCCGCACGGGCCGGTCAGCGTCACGGGCCCCGGGGGAACGCTGACCTTCGCGCCGTTCCCGGTGGAGCACGGCGCCGGCTACCGCGCCTTCGGCTTTCGTGTGAACGGCTGCGTCTATTGCCCTGACATCAATCGGCTTTTGCCGGAGAGCGAGCGCTATTTCGACGGCGCGGACACGCTTATCCTCGATGCGCTGCGCTATACGCGCCATCCGACCCATTTCTCGGTGGACGAGGCCCTGGCCGTGATCGACCGGTTCGCGCCGCGTCGCGCCGTCCTGACCAATCTCCATTCCGACATCGATTACGCGACGCTGGCGGATCGGCTTCCGGCAGGCATCGCGCCAGCCTATGACGGCCTGGTGGTGGACACGCCGTGAGGCGCAGTCTCGGGACGACCCCGGACATACCCGGCAGCAGTTTGAGTTCCATAATATGTCTTATGCGAATTGCTGATGTGGCTGATGCCATGCCTCGGACCGGCATTCTGTGGATGGCGTTGCATGGCGCTTGCCATGGCCCCCTGCGCCCCTCTCAGACTGACGCATGACAGCCGAACCCGAGACACCGACGCCCTCCGGCGAGATTGCCGACCTCGTCGCCATCATGGCCTGGCTGCGCACGCCGGGGCGCGGCTGCCCCTGGGACCTCGACCAGACCTTCGCCACCATTGCCCCCTACACGATCGAGGAAGCCTACGAGGTGGCCGACGCCATCCAGCGCGGCGATTTCGCAGACCTCAGGGATGAACTCGGTGATCTCCTGCTCCAGGTGGTCTTCCACGCCCGCATGGCCGAGGAAGACGGCCTCTTCGCCTTTCCGGACGTCGTGCGCGCCATTACGGACAAGCTGATCCGCCGCCACCCGCACGTTTTCGGCGGCGACCGCGACATGAGCCCGGAGTCGGTGAAGGGTCTGTGGGACCGGATCAAGGCCGAGGAAAAGCGCGCCCGGGCCGAGGAGCGAGCGCGGCTGGGGCAGCCTCCGGAAGCCGCGGCTGGGGTTCTGGCGGGGGTACCGACGGCCCTGCCCGCCCTCACCCGCGCCCTCAAGCTCCAGGCCAAGGCCGGCAAGGTCGGCTTCGACTGGAACGACGTGGGCGCCGTCCTCGCCAAGATCACCGAGGAGGCCGGCGAGATCGCCGCGGCGCGAGATGACGGCGCTCCCCATGAGGCGATCGCCGGCGAGGTCGGGGACCTGCTCTTCGCAGCGGTCAACCTCGCGCGGCATCTGGGGGTCGACCCCGAGGAGGCGCTGCGCGGCACCAACGCCAAGTTCGAGCGGCGTTTCGCCGCCATCGAGGCGGCTCTGGCGGCCGAGGGGGGCGCGCCGGCCGAGGCCTCTCTCGCCGAGATGGACGCCCTCTGGGACGAGGCCAAGCGACGCGAGCGCCAGGGCTGAGGCGGGTCAGCCCGTTCCGGCGAGGCGGCGCTCGAGCTGATCGCGCTTTTCTGGGGCGATGCGCAGCGTCACCTGGGTGTCGCCGCTGGCGAGCGCCTTGCGCTCCTCCACCTCGGCATTCTCGTGGATCCAGTGCAGCGTGCCGCCGTCGGCGGCGGCCACCGTCACCGTCAGCCGCTCGTGGGCCGCGCGCAGCCTGTCCTCGACGGCGGCGAGGAGGTCCGGCAGACCCTCTCCCGTGACTGCCGAGACGAAGAAGGGCCGCTCCCCCTCCTCGTGACGCGCCGCGCGGTTCAGCGCCGCCTCGCGCGCCTCGGGATCGAGCAGGTCGACCTTGTTCCAGACTTCGAAGATGGTGCGGCTCGCCGGATCGATGCCGAGATCGGCGAGGATCGCCGCGACGTCGGCCGCCTGGGCTTCCGTGTCGCCGTGGCTGACGTCGCGTACGTGCAGGATCACGTCGGCCTCGAGCACCTCTTCCAGCGTGGCGCGGAACGCCGCCACCAGCATGGTGGGTAGGTCTGAGATGAAGCCGACCGTGTCGGAGAGGATGGCCTTGGTGCCGTGCGGCAGGCGCATCTGGCGCAGCGTCGGATCGAGCGTGGCGAAGAGCAGGTCCTGCGCCAGCACCCCGCCCGTGGTCAGGGCGTTGAACAGCGTCGACTTGCCGGCATTGGTGTAGCCGACCAGCGCGATGATCGGATAGGGCACGCGCCGCCGGCTCTCGCGGTGCAGCCGCCGGGTGCGCGTCACCTGTTCGAGCTCGCGCTCGATGCGGGTGATGCGCTCCTGAATCATGCGCCGGTCGGCCTCGATCTGAGTCTCGCCGGGGCCGCCGAGGAAGCCGAAGCCGCCGCGCTGGCGTTCGAGGTGGGTCCAGGAGCGGACAAGGCGGCTCTTCTGGTAGCTGAGATGGGCGAGCTCGACCTGCAGCGCGCCTTCCTTGGTGCGGGCGCGGCGGCCGAAGATCTCCAGGATCAGGCCGGTCCGGTCGACAACCTTCGCCTTCCAGGCCTTCTCGAGATTGCGCTGCTGGACCGGCGAGAGCGCCGCGTCGACGAAGACGAGGCCGGCATCGTGGGCGGTGACGAGGCCGGCGATTTCCTCCACCTTGCCCTTGCCGATCAGCGTCGCCGGGCGCGGCATGTTGAGCGAGACGGTGACCGTCTCCATCACCTCGAGGTCGATGGCGGCGGCGAGACCAACAGCCTCGTCACGGCGCGCCTCCACCGTGCGCGAGGGGCCGTCGGCCCCCTCGCCTCGCCGGCCGGTGAGGACCGGAACGACCACGACGACCCGCGTCGGTTCGCCGCGCGGCTCATCGCCGTCGTGCTGGGTCGTGGAGACGATATCGGGGCGACGAATGTCCAACAGGGCCTCGGGATAATACCTCAGCCCTTGTCGCCGTCTCCGTCCTGGGGATCGAACAGCTGGACCGGCGCGCCGGGCATGATCGTGGATATGGCGTGCTTGTAGACCAATTGCGAGTGGCCGTCGCGACGCAGGAGCACACAGAAATTGTCGAACCAGGTGACGACACCCTGCAGCTTGACGCCGTTGACGAGAAAAATCGTCAGCGGGATCTTATGCTTGCGGACGTGGTTGAGGAAAGTGTCCTGGAGGTTCTGAGCTCGTTCCGCCATTGTCTTTTTCCGTTGTTGCCGCGGACTCACACATGCCGCGCAGGTTTATGGACCGGCCGGGCCGGTCGGGCTTGTTCTTGACGCCTCCATTAAAGGCCGATCCTCCCGCAGCGCACAAGCGAAAGAGTCGTCACGGCCTCGTGTTGGCGCGGTTCTTCGGTCTCAGACGATTTCCGCCACCTCGTGGAACTTGGAGCGCAGTTCCGTGGCGATCGAGCCCGGCGCGCCGTTGCCGACCGGACGCCCGTCGATCTCGACGATGGGCATGACGATCGTCGTCGCCGAGGACAGGAAGGCCTCGCGGGCGTTCTGTGCCTCCTCGATCGTGAACTTGCGCTCCTCGATCCGCAGGCCCTCGCGCTTGCACAGGTCGAAGATGGTGGTGCGGGTGATGCCCTTGAGGATGCCCGTATCGGCAAAACGCGTCACCAGCGCCCCGTCCTTGGTGACGATCCACGCATTGGTCGAAGAGCCCTCGGTGACGAATCCGTCCTCGTCCACCAGCCAGGCCTCATAGGCCCCGGCCTCGCGGGCCGCCTGCTTGGCGAGGCAGTTCGGCAGCAGGCCGACAGACTTGATGTCGACGCGTTCCCAGCGGTTGTCGGGCAGCGAGATCACCTTCACGCCCTTGGCGGCGTTGGCTTCGCCCTTGGACGGGTCGATGTTCTTCGCTGTCACCACCAGCGCCGGGGGCGTGCCGGGCTTCGGAAAGGCGTGGTCGCGGCGCGCGACGCCGCGCGTCACCTGCAGGTAGACGAGGCCGTCGCGCACGCGGTTGCGGCGCACCGTCTCGCGCAGCACCATGCCGAGCGGCCGGCGGGCCATGGGCATGGCGATGCGCAGTTCGCCGAGCGAGCGCTCCAGCCGCTCCATGTGGCGCGTCTCGTCGACGAGGCGCCCGCCCCTCACCTCGCAGACCTCATAGACGCCGTCGGCGAACTGGTAGCCACGGTCCTCGATATGAACGGCGGCCTCGCCATGCGGCACATAGCTTCCGTTGACATAGGCGACGCGGGACATTCGGCGGGCTCCTTGGGGTCAGGCGAGGGTGAACGGCGGGTCCTGCCGCAGTGCAGCGGTAATGTGCCATGGTTCGCCGACCTCGCGAAATGCGCCGGCAGTTGCGGCAGCGCAGGGCCGCCCTGCCGAAATTGCGGATCAGTCGACGCTGAGCGCCTTCAGCTTCCGGTGGAGCGCCGAGCGCTCCATACCGATGAATTCGGCGGTGCGCGAGATGTTGCCGCCGAACCGGTTGATCTGGGCGGCGAGATACTCCCGCTCGAAGGCTTCGCGGGCCTCGCGGAGTGGCAGCGCCATCAGGTGCTCGCCCCCCTGCCCCGTCGGCATGGACGGCGCCGCGGCGCCGACATCCGGCGGCAGCATGGAGACGGAGACCACGGCATCGGGATCGCCGCCGGCGAGGATCAGCACCCGCTCGATATTGTTCCGCAACTGGCGCAGGTTGCCCGGCCAGTCGTGGGACTGCAGCACGGCCATGGCGTCGTCGCCGATCTTGCGCCGCGGCAGGCCGGAGACGGTGGCGAGCTGCTCGACGAAATGCTCGACGAGCTCGGGGATGTCCTCGCGCCGCTCGGCGAGCGAGGGCACCCGCACCGGCACCACCGCGAGCCGGTGGAACAGGTCCTCTCGGAAGCGTCCCTCGGCGATGTCGGCCTGCAGGTCGCGGGCGGTGGCCGAGATGATCCTGACGTCGACCTGCACCTTGGCGGTGCCGCCGACGCGCTGGAAGCTCTGCTCGACGAGAACCCGCAGGATGCGGTTCTGCGTCTCGCGCGGCATTTCCGCCACCTCCTCGATGAAGAGCGTGCCGCCGTGCGCCTCCTCGAGCGCCCCGACCTTGCGGCCCTGGGCGCCGTCGCTCTCAGCCCCGAACAGCTCGATCTCCATGCGGTCGGGCGTGATGGCCGCCGCGTTGATGACGACGAAGGGGCCGCCGGCGCGGGCCGAGGCGGCGTGGATGGTGCGGGCGGTGAGTTCCTTGCCGGCGCCCGAGGCGCCGAAGATCATGATGCGGCTGTTGGTCGGCGCGACGCGCTCGATCGTCTGGCGCAACTGGTTCATGGCCGAGGAGCGGCCGATGAGGCTCGCCGCCTGCCCGGAAATCTGCCGCAGCTCCTTGATCTCGCGTCGCAGGCGCGAGGTCTCGATGGCGCGCTCCGCGATCAGCACCAGCCGGTCCGCCTTGAACGGCTTCTCGATATAGTCGTAGGCGCCGCGCTTGATGGCCGAGACGGCCGTCTCGATGTTGCCGTGGCCGGAGATCATCACCACAGGCACGTCCGGGTGGCGCTCCTTGACCACGTCGAGGAGCTGCAGGCCATCCAGTCGGCTGCCCTGCATCCAGATGTCGAGGAAGACGAGATTGGGCCGGCGCGCCTCGATGGCAGCCAGCGCCTCGTCGGCATTGCGGGCCGTGCGGGTGCGATAGCCCTCGTCGTCGAGAATGCCGGCGACGATGTCCCGGATATCCGCCTCGTCGTCGACAACGAGAATGTCTCCTGCCATGCGTCCTTATCCGTTCTTCGTCATTCCGCCGCGGCGGGCGCCTGGACCGCCACCTGCTGGTCCCTGAAACTGAGGCGGATCAGGGCCCCGCGCTGCTGCCCGTCGCTTCCCGCCGGCGCGTCGTAGAGGCCGAGGCCCCCGCCGTGCTCCTCGAGAATCTTGCCGACGATCGCCAGGCCCAGACCGGTGCCCTTTTCCCGTGTCGTTACGTAAGGCTCAAGCAGCCGATGACGGTTTTCTTTGGGCAGCCCAATGCCGTTGTCGACGACGTCGATGGCATAGAAGGGCTTGTTGGCGGTCAGCCGCACGAGAATCCGGCCCTTGCCGCGCTGCTCCTCCGGCACGGCGGCGATCGCCTCGGTAGCATTCTTGATGATGTTGGTGAGCGCCTGGCTGATGAGACGGCGGTCGAAGGAGGCGGGCAGCGGGCCCTCCGGAATGTCGTCGACAATGTCGATTTCCGGATAGCCGATCCGCATCATGAAGACCGCCTGGCGGACCGTGTCGGCCACGTCCTCCATCTCGAAGACCGGCTTCGGCATGCGGGCGAAGGAGGAGAACTCGTCCACCATGCGGCCGATGTCGCCGACCTGGCGGATGATCGTGTCGGTGCACTGGTCGAAGACCTCGCGGTCCTCGGTGATGACGCGGCCGTAGCGCCGCTTCAGCCGCTCGGCGGAGAGCTGGATCGGGGTGAGCGGGTTCTTGATCTCGTGGGCGATGCGGCGAGCGATGTCCGCCCAGGCCGAGGTGCGCTGGGCGACGACGAGGTCGGTGACGTCGTCGAGCGTCACCACGGCCCCGTGGGCGCCGTTCTCGTCCGCCTCCAGCGCCACCCGCACCACGAGCGTGCGCTCCCGCCCGCCTCTCACCAGCATGACCTGGCCCTGGACGATGGGCGCGCCCCGGGCCGCTCCGGCGATCAGTTCGGCAAATTCGGGAACGCTCTCGGCCAGCATGGTCCCCGACAGCGCGCTTTCGCTGACGCCGAGGATCTCCACGGCGAACCGGTTGAGAAGCGTCACCCGCCCCGCTTCGTCGAGGCCGATCACGCCCGCCGTGACGCCCGCCAGCACCGCCTCGGTGAAGCGGCGACGGCTGTCGATCTGGTCGCGCGCCGCGATGAGGTCGGCGCGCTGGTCGCGCAGCTCGGCCGTCATCTTGTTGAACGTGTCGCCCAGATTGGCGAGGTCGCCCTCGGACTTGCGGATATGGACCTCGACGTCGAGATCGCCGGCAGCAACCTGGTCGGCCGCGCCGATGAGCCGGCGGATGGGCTGTACCAGGCGGTTGGCGAAGCTGAGGCCGAGATAGACGGCCGAAAGGGTCACCAGGAAGGCGATCAGCGCGAACATCAGGGCGAAGGCGATCTGCAGCCCGAGCCGGCGCGACTGCAGCGCCTGGTATTCGAAGAGCCCGGCCTGGGTGGCGCGCAGGTGCTGGGCGATCTGCGGGTTGATCTGCCTCACGACGTAGAGGATCTCGTCCCCTCCCCGCTGCAGCTTCAGGATCGACTCGATGTAGTCACGGTCGTTGAGCGACGAGACGTTGGCGATGATGTCGTCGGTCCTGCTGATCTCGTCGAGGATGGATGCGGGGACGCTGAAATCCGCCTGCATGGGCAGGTCGGCCCGGTCCACGATCGTGCCGTCGGTCTTCAGCACGCGCACCACGGTGAGGCCGCGCACCATGGCCTGAGCCGTCAGGAACCGGCCGAAATTGACCTCCGCCGAGTTCAGCGATCGCACCCGCTCGATGTCCTGGACGAGGGCGGCCGCCTCGGCCCTCACCACCTGCACCTGCTCGTTGAGATAGGCGTTGGCGAGATTGGCCGAGGCCTCCACCGACTGCCGGACGCTGCCCGAGAAGATGCTTTCAAGGCCGCGGTCGAGGGTCACGGAGGCGGCGATGGCGATCACCGCCACCGGCACAGAGGCGACGATGGCGAAAAGCCTGACGACGCGCTCGTGCAGGCGGGATGCCGCCTGCCCTGCCCGCCGCGCCCGCCTCAGCACGAGGATCTCCCGCACGATGAGCACGATCAGCGCGCAGACGAGCAGGCCGTCGGCGATGAGCACCGAGAGCACCACCTCGTGGGTGGCGGCGATCGGGAGCAGGCCGGTGACGAGCAGGAAGGTGATGAGACCGAAGAACAGCGCGACGGCCACCATGATCGGCCCGACCCGGCGGGCCCGCAGGCGCGGCATGAAGGCCGAAGCGTCGGGTGGAGAGGCAGTCGTCGCTGTCTGCGGCGAATTCGTCATCCGGCGATCATCTTCGCAGAGTTCGGCGGAAAGCCGGCACGGCCCACCGCCTCGCTCCATCGTTCACGGTGACCCTCTTACAACATGTGTGACTGAAACGTCACGCCCTCGCCGGGGTCGCGGACGAAAATGTGACCGCTCCTCCCGCCCTCACCGCGAGGTGCGGATCACCTGGATGTCGAGGTCCCTCACCTTCTTGCGCAGGGTGTTTCGGTTCACGCCGAGGAGGTCGGCCGCCTTGATCTGGTTGCCGCGGGTGGCTGCGAGTGCCGCCGAGATCAGCGGAATCTCCACCTCGCGCAGAACCCGGTGATAGAGGCCAGGAGGCGGAAGATCGTCGCCGAAGCCCTTGAAATAGCTGCCCATGTGGCGCTCCACCGAGGCCATCAGCGTATCGTCTTCGCGCGGCTCGTCGCCCGGCGAGGCGGGCTCAGGCGTCGCCAGTTCGTTGTCGACGATGGGCGCGGTGATGATCTCCTGCGGATAGAGCGCCGTCAGGCGGCGGATCAGGTTCTCCAACTCGCGGATGTTGCCGGGCCAGCGATAGCGCTTGAGCTTCTCGAGGGCGGCCGAATCGATCTGCTTGGCCGGCAGCCCCTCACGCTCGGCCTGGGCGAAGAAGTGGCGGACGAGGTCCGGTACGTCGTCGCTTCGCTCGCGCAGCGGCGGCAGGCGCAGCGGCACGACGTTGAGGCGGAAGAACAGGTCCTCCCGGAACAGGCCCTGCTGGATGAGCTGGCGCAGGGCCTTGTTGGTGGCGGCGACGATGCGCACGTCCGCCTTGATCGGGGTGCGACCGCCGACCGTGGTGTATTCGCCCTGCTGCAGGACGCGCAGAAGGCGGGTCTGCGCCTCCATCGGCATGTCGCCGATCTCGTCGAGGAAGAGCGTGCCGCCCTCGGCCTGTTCGAACCGGCCGGGATTGCGCGACTGGGCGCCGGTGAAGGCGCCCTTCTCGTGGCCGAAGAGTTCGCTCTCGATGAGGTCGCGCGGAATGGCGGCCATGTTGATGGCGACGAAGGGCCCGTTGCGGCGCTTGCCGTAGTCATGGAGCGCCCGGGCGACGAGTTCCTTGCCGGTGCCGCTCTCGCCGACGATCATCACCGTCAGGTCCGTCTGCATCAGGCGGGCGAGGACGCGGTAGATGTCCTGCATGGCCGGCGAGCGGCCGACCAGCGGCATGGTGTCGGCATCCACCGGCGAGGCCTTGCCGGGTTTGCCCTTGGGCTCGGCCAGGGCCCTCCCCACGATGGCCACCAGTTCCTTCAGGTCGAAGGGCTTTGGCAGGTAATCGTAAGCGCCCCTCTCGGAGGCCTTGATGGCCGTCATGAACGTGTTCTGCGCGCTCATCACCACCACCGGCAGGTCGGGGCGCAGCTTCTTCATCCGCGGCAAGAGGTCGAAGGCGTTCTCGTCCGGCATCACCACGTCGGTGATGACGAGGTCGCCGTCGCCCTGCGACACCCAGCGCCAGAGCGTCGTCGCATTGCCGGTGAGGCGCACGTCGTAGCCGGCCCGCGACAGCGCCTGGTTGAGCACGGTGCGGATCGCGGCGTCGTCGTCGGCGACAAGGATGGTTCCCGTCGGCATATGGACCTCTTCAGAGCGCTTTGCGGCCGTTGGTGTCGGTCTGGGACACGCGCGCCATGGGCAGAAGGATGCGGAAGACCGTCTTTCGGGGCTGGCTGTCGCATTCGACGATGCCGCCGTGGTCGCCGACGATCTTGGCCACCAGGGCGAGGCCGAGGCCGGTGCCCGAGCTCTTGGTGGTGACGAAGGGATCGAACAGGTGCGGCATAAGGTCGTCCGGCACACCGGGGCCGTTGTCGCGCACACAGACCTCCAGGGGCAGCGCCACGCGGCTGGACAGGCCCGGCATGGTGAGGCGGACGCCCGGCCGGAACGCCGTGGTCAGCAGGATCTCGCCGTCGCTGGCCTGTTCGCCGATCGCCTCGGCGGCATTCTTCACCAGGTTCAGGAAGACCTGGATGAGCTGGTCCCGGTTGCCGAAGACCGGCGGGAGCGAGGGGTCGTATTCCTCGACGAAGCGGATGTGGCGGGCAAAGCCCGACTGGGACAGCTTCTTCACGTGCTCCAGCACGACGTGGATGTTGACCGGCTGGCGCTCCACCGGCCGCTCGTCGGAGAAGACCTCCATGCGGTCGACGAGCTTCACGATGCGGTCGGCCTCGTCGCAGATGAGACGGGTCAGGGTCCGGTCCTGGTCGTCCACCGAGGCCTCGAGGAGCTGAGCGGCGCCGCGGATTCCGGACAGCGGGTTCTTGATCTCGTGGGCCAGCATGGAGGCGAGCGCCGTGACCGAGCGGGCGGCGCCGCGATGGGTCAGTTGCCGGTCCATCTTGTCGGCAATGGTGCGTTCCTGCAGCATGACCACCACGTCGCCGGGCCGTTCGGCCAGCGGCGCGACATAGATGTCGACGATCCGCTCGTGGCCATTGCGCGGGGTGCCGAGGTCGACCTTGTACTCGTTGACCGGGGCGTGGCGCTCGCGCACCTGCTCGATCAGGGCGAGCAGCGGCGAGCCGAAAGGCACGAGCTCCTTCAGGGCATGGCGCTTCAGCACCGAGATGGACGCCTGGAAGAAGCCCTCGGCGGCGGCGTTGCCGTCGAGCACCATGCCGGTCGCCGACACGCTGATGACGGGATGCGGCAGGGCGTTCAGAATCGAATCGTGCACCGGAAGCATCTGTGCCGAGGCCTTCATGCCGCGTGCCTCCACTGGAACCGGTCGAAGCTCTCGGCGAGCGCGGCGACGACCCGGCGCGGATCTTCCGACGTGAGGACGCGGCGGCGCGCCTCGCCGAGCATGTCGTCGCCGACGCCGCAGGTCGCGGCCGCCGCATCGAGCGCCCAACCGAGATGTTTGCGGGCGTGGCGAACACCGACGCCCATCCCGTAATGGGCGAGCTGCGCCTCGTAGAGTTCGATGGCTGAGGCGAGCTGGACCGAAAGGTCGGGATCGGCGGGCACGGCCCCGCCGGCGAGATGGGCGGCGACCTGCGACGGCAGCCATGGTCGCCCCTGGGAACCGCGGCCGATCATCACCGCGTCGGCCCGGGACTGCGCCAGACACAGGCTCGCATCCTCCGGCGTCTCGATGTCGCCGTTGGCGACGAGCGGGATCGTAACCGCCGCTTTCACGGCCGCGATGGCGTGCCAGTCGGCGCGCCCCTTGTAGAACTGCTGGCGCGTGCGTCCGTGCACCGTGACGAGCGCGACGCCCGCCTGCTCGGCGCGGCGCGCCAGTTCCGGCGCGTTGAGCGAGGCATGGTCCCAGCCGAGCCGCATCTTCAGCGTCACCGGCACGTCCACGGTGGCGACCGTGGCCGCGATCAGGCGCTCGGCATGGTCGAGGTCGCGCATCAGCGCCGAGCCCGCATACCCGCCCGTCACGCGCTTGGCGGGGCAGCCCATATTGATGTCGATGACGTCAGCCCCGGCCGCCACCGCGATCCGGGCCCCCTCGCTCATCCAGTGCGGATCGCAGCCGGCAATCTGCACCACGTGGGGGGACAGCCCTTCACCCTCGGCGCGCAGCCGCGCCTCTTCCTCGCCGGCGGCGAGGCCGTCGCCCGGGACCATTTCCGACACGGTCCAGCCCACGCCGAACCGCGCCACCATCCGCCGGAACGGCGCGTCCGTGATGCCGGACATGGGTGCGAGCGCGACGGGGGATGCCATCTCGAACGGCCCGATCGACAGCAAGCGCCGGACGGGCGCAGGGGTCGATGGGTTGCTCATTCAACTGCCTATTTCGTAAGCGTGATCCGATGATGCCTACACTTTAGACATCATTTTTCGCGCTGCACAAGAGGCGGGCCGCACGAGAAGACAGGTCGTGGTGAACGCGCTAGGGAAAGCGCTGAAAAACTGGACGCCCCGCATGCGCTCGAACCTCCATGTCGCCGCCATCGTCGTCGCCGCCGGTCGCGGCC
>JAEZGJ010000265.1 GCA_023416965.1 Pseudomonadota bacterium
GCGTGCCGCTCGCGGCCGGCACGTCGGGCGCGACCAGCCTCGCGGAGGCAGAAGCCTTCATGGCCTCCCTCGGCGGCAGGCCGGTCATGATCAAGGCGCTGGCCGGCGGCGGCGGCCGGGGTATGCGGGTGGTCGAGGATCCGGCCGGGCTTGCGGACGCCTTCCTGCGCGCCGGCTCGGAGGCGAAGGCCGCCTTCGGCTCCGACGCGCTCTATGTCGAGGAACTGATCCGGCCGGCGCGGCATGTGGAGGTGCAGATCCTCGGTGATGCCGGAGGTGCGGTCATGCATCTCCTCGAGCGGGAATGCAGCCTGCAGCGCCGCCACCAGAAACTCGTCGAGATCGCTCCCGCGCCGGGTCTCGACCCCGCATTGCGCGAGGCGATCTTCGCCGCGGCGGTGAGCCTTGCCCGCGCCGCAGGCGTGCGCACGCTGACGACGGTGGAGTTCCTCGTCGACGAGGCGGCCGGCCGCTTCGTCTTCATGGAGGCCAATCCGCGGCTGCAGGTGGAGCACACGGTGACCGAGGAGATCACCGGCGTCGATCTCGTCCAGACCCAGATCCGCCTCGCGGCGGGGGAGACGCTGACCGCTCTCGGCCTGTCGCAGGAGCGGGTGAGCGCCCGCGGCACGGCCGTGCAGCTGCGCGTCAACATGGAGCGCATGGCGGCCGACGGGAGCGCCACGCCTACCGGCGGCACGCTCTCCGCCTTCGATCCGCCCGGCGGGGCCGGCATCCGGGTCGAGACCTTCGCCCATGCCGGCTATCGCACCGTGACGAGCTTCGACTCGCTGCTTGCCAAGGTGATCGCCCATGCGCCTGCCGGCGACTGGCGCGCCGCGGCGGCGAAGGCCTTCCGGGCGCTCGCCGAATTCCGCATCGAGGGCGTCGAGACCAATCTCGCCGTGCTGCAGGCTTTGCTGGCGGATGAGGACGTGCTGGCGGGGCGGACCGATACCGGCTTCGTCGAGCGGCACGCGGCGCGGCTGATCGCGACGGAGCGGGTGACGCGGTTTGCGGCTGGCGCGGCGGCGCAGGCGAGCGCCAAGGCCGTGGCCACGGGACCGGAGGGAACCGAGCCGGTGGCAGCGCCCATGAGCGGGCGCATCGTCTCCATCGACGTCGCCGAGGGCGAGGCGGTCGCCGCGGGGCGGCAGGTGGCCGTGATCGAGGCGATGAAGATGGAACATGTGGTGCTGGCGGAGCGCGCCGGCATCGTCCGCGCCCTGCCGCTGAAGGCCGGCGACCAGGCCGATGCCGGCGAGGCGCTGGCCTTCCTCGAACCCGCCGACATCGCCGCAGAGGCCGGGGAGGCGGGGGCGGGGGATGCGCCCGGTGCCGTCCGCGCCGATCTCGCCGAGGTGCTCGACATGCACGAGGCGCTCCAGGACCACCGCCGCCCCAAGGCCGTGGCGCGTCGCCGCAAGACCGGCCAGCGCACGGCGCGCGAGAACATCGCCGACCTCTGCGACGACGGCAGCTTCATGGAATATGGCGCCCTGGCGCTCGCCGCCCAGCGCCGCCGCCGCAGCCTCGAGGAGCTGCGCGAGATGAGCCCGGCCGACGGGCTGATCTGCGGGGTGGGCACGGTCAATGCCGGGCTGTTCGGCGAGGAAGCCGCGCGCTGCATGGCGATGACCTACGACTACACGGTCTTCGCCGGCACCCAGGGCTTCATGAACCACAAGAAGATGGACCGCATGTTCCGCCTGGCGGAGGAACAGCGCCTGCCCATCATCGTCTTCGCCGAGGGCGGGGGAGGGCGGCCCGGCGAGACCGACTATATGGGCGTCGCCGGCCTCGACGTTCCGACCTTCCGCATGCTCGCCGGCCATAGCGGGCGGGCGCCGACGGTCGCCATCGTTTCCGGCCGCTGCTTCGCCGGCAATGCGGCGGTCGCAGGCTGCTGCGACGTCATCATCGCCACCGAGAACGCCAATCTCGGCATGGGCGGCCCCGCCATGATCGAGGGCGGCGGCCTCGGCGTCTTCACGCCGGAGGAGGTCGGACCGATGGCGGTGCAGGTGCCGAACGGCGTCGTCGACCTGCTGGTCAAGGACGAGGCGGAGGCCGTGGCCGCCGCGAAGCGCTACCTCGCCTATTTCCAGGGGCCGGTGGCGGCGTGGACGGCCGCCGACCAGGAGCGACTGCGCGCCGCCATTCCGGAGAACCGGCTGCGCGCCTACGACATCCGCGCGCTGATCGACCTCCTCGCCGACGAGGGCTCGGTGATGGAGCTGAGGCCCGCCCACGGCGTCGGCATGATCACCGCGCTGATCCGGGTCGAGGGGCGGCCGATGGGGCTCATCGCCAACAACCCGCGCCACCTCGGCGGCGCCATCGACGCCGAAGGGGCCGAGAAGGGGGCCCGCTTCCTCGAACTCTGCGAAGCTTATGGCCTTCCCGTCCTCTCCCTCTGCGACACGCCAGGCTTCATGGTGGGCCCGCCGGCGGAGGAGACGGCGCTCGTCAGGCGGGTGTCGCGGCTGTTCCTCACCGGCGCCGCGCTCACCGTGCCGCTGATGACCATCGTGCTGCGCAAGGGCTACGGCCTCGGCGCCCAGGCCATGGCGGCAGGCTCCTTCCAGGCGCCGGTCTTCATCGTGTCGTGGCCGACGGGCGAGTTCGGCGGCATGGGGCTCGAAGGGGCGGTCCGCCTCGCCTATCGCAACGAACTCGCCGCCATAGCCGACCCGGCCGAGCGCGAGGCGACCTACCAGCGCCATGTCGCCGAGCTCTACCAGAAGGGCAAGGCGGTCAACATGGCCGCCTTCCTCGAGATCGACGGCGTCATCGACCCGGCGGAATCCCGCCGCTGGATCATGCGGGCGCTGAAGTCGGCGGCGCCGGTCGAAAAGGGGCCGGGCAAGCGCCGGCCCTATATCGCGCCGCGCTGAGACGTCAGAACGCGACGCCGGCGGCGTCCTCCTCGGTGACCTTCAGCGTGTCGCCGACGGCGATGCCTCCGCCCTGGGCGACGGCGGCATAGATGCCGCAATCGGCATGGCCGTAGCTGCGCATCAGCACGGCGGGGATCATCAGGTCGCGGACGGCGGTGGCCGGATTGACCGTGGTGGCGGCGCAGCGCTCGGTGCGCTTCAGACCGCGCAGCGCGGCCCCGCCGAGGGTGATGCGCTTGCCCACCCAGTCGAACTCGGAGAGGGCCGGAACGCCGTCGATATAGATGTTGGCGCGGAAGCGGATGGGGTCGATGGCGACGCCGGTCTCCTTCTCCAGCGCGCGCACGCTGGCGAGGTTGATGATCGAGACGAAGCCGGAGCGGGAATCCATGAAGCGGAAGCCGGGCGGGCCTTCCAGCACCCTGGGCGCGCCGGCGAGTTCCTTCGCCAGGAAGGCGGTGAAGAAGGCCTCGATCGCCTCCCGACCCTCGGCGGTCGCGAGGTCGCCGCGGGCCACCTCGACCTCGTCGGCGACGATGGAGAGGGTGTGGCTGGCATCGTCATAGCGAGTCTTCAGCTTCGCCAGCGCAGCCTGGCGGGCGAGGACGAGGAACTTCTGCTTCGGCTGGTGCTCGGGATTGGCCGGATCGAAGCCGGAGGGGCCGTTCTCCACGGCGAAGAGCCGGTCGCCGGGAAAATGGGCGCCGCTCGCAAGCGCGGCCTCGGTGAGCGGCTCGGCCGAGAGCCCCTTCACGGGATAGCGGTAGAGGGCGGTGATGCGGGCGGGGGCTGTGTCGGTCATGGGGCGAGGTGGCCCGAGGCGGCGCGACCGGTCAAGCCGGCGAGACGCGGATCACGCCTGCGGGCTCGCCGGGGGTGACGGTCTGCCGCTCCGCCGCAAGGGACAGGGCGATGGTCCCGGGCGGCAGATTTGACCCGCCTCAAAAAGTCCGCCGCCCGCTCTTCTCACGGCCGCGTGAGGCCCCCATATCGGCGGCAAGCCGGTGCCTTCGGGGCCGGCAATCCATCGGTCGGACGTTTCCTTTCGGGCTCAGCGGAGACGAGCGGGACGGGCAAGGGAGTGACCTTTCATGAACATCGAGAAATATACCGAACGCTCGCGGGGCTTCATCCAGTCGGCGCAGTCGCTGGCGCTGCGCGAGGGCCATCAGCAGTTCCAGCCGGAGCACCTCCTGAAGGTGCTGCTGGACGATACGGAGGGCCTCGCCTCGGGCCTCATCCGCCAGGCGGGCGGCCAGCCGCAGCTGGCGCTTCAGAAGGCCGAAGAGGCGCTGAAGAAGATCCCGAAGGTGCAGGGCTCGGGAGCCGGCCAGGTCTATCTCGGCCAGGGGCTCGCCCGCGTCTTCGACACGGCCGAGAAGGCGGCCGAGAAGTCCGGCGACAGCTTCGTGGCGGCCGAGCGGCTGCTGCTCGCCCTCGCGCTGGAGAAGGACACGGAAGCCGGCAAGGCGCTCGCCGCCGCCGGCGTTAGCCCGCAGGCGCTGAATGCGGCCATCGAGGGCCTGCGCAAGGGCCGCAAGGCGGATTCGGCCTCCGCCGAGAACGCCTATGACGCGCTGAAGAAATATGCCCGCGACCTGACCCAGGCCGCCCGGGAAGGCAAGCTCGACCCGGTCATCGGCCGCGACGAGGAGATCCGCCGCACCATCCAGGTCCTGTCGCGGCGGACCAAGAACAATCCCGTCCTCATCGGCGAACCGGGCGTCGGCAAGACGGCCATCGTCGAGGGGCTCGCGCTGCGCGTGGTCGACGGCGACGTGCCCGAGAGCCTGAAGGACAAGGCGATCCTCTCCCTCGACATGGGCGCGCTGATCGCCGGGGCGAAATATCGCGGCGAGTTCGAGGAGCGGCTGAAGGCCGTGCTGTCCGAGGTCACTTCCTCCGACGGCGGCATCGTGCTGTTCATCGACGAGATGCACACCCTGGTCGGCGCCGGCAAGGCGGACGGGGCGATGGACGCCTCGAACCTCCTGAAGCCCGCGCTCGCCCGCGGCGAGTTGCACTGCATCGGTGCCACCACGCTCGACGAGTATCGCAAGCACGTGGAGAAGGACCAGGCGCTCGCCCGCCGGTTCCAGCCGGTCTTCGTCGGCGAGCCGACGGTGGAGGACACGGTCTCCATCCTGCGCGGCCTGAAGGAGAAGTACGAGCAGCACCACCAGGTCCGCATCACCGACTCGGCCATCGTCGCCGCCGCGACGCTGTCGAACCGCTACATCACTGACCGCTTCCTGCCGGACAAGGCCATCGACCTCGTCGACGAGGCCTCGGCGCGGCTGCGCATGCAGGTCGATTCCAAGCCGGAGGAGCTGGACGAGCTCGACCGCCGCGTCATCCAGCTCAAGATCGAGCAGGAGGCGCTGAAGAAGGAGAGCGACACGGCGTCGAAGGACCGCCTGAAGCGGCTGGAGACCGACCTCGCCGCGCTTGAGGCGCAGTCGGCCGAGATGACCGCCCGCTGGAAGGCGGAGAAGGACAGCCTCGGCCGCGCCGCCGAGATCAAGAAGCAGCTCGACGAGGCGCGCACGGCCCTCGCCAATGCCCAGCGCAAAGGCGACTGGGCGAAGGCGGGCGAGCTCTCCTACGGCACCATTCCGGGGCTGGAGAAGGAGCTCGCCTCGGTCGAGCAGCAGAACGAGCAGGCCATGGTCGAGGAGGCGGTCACCGCCGACCACGTCGCCCAGGTCGTCTCGCGCTGGACCGGCGTGCCCGTCGACAAGATGCTGGAGGGCGAGAAGGACAAGCTGCTCCGGATGGAGGACGAGATCGCCCGCCGCGTCGTCGGCCAGGGCGAGGCTGTGAAGGCCGTCTCGACCGCGGTCCGGCGCGCCCGGGCCGGCCTGCAGGATCCGAACCGGCCGATCGGCTCGTTCATGTTCCTGGGGCCCACCGGCGTCGGCAAGACCGAGCTGACCAAGGCGCTCGCCGAATTCCTGTTCGACGACGAGACCGCAATGGTCCGCCTCGACATGTCCGAATACATGGAGAAGCACTCGGTCTCCCGCCTCATCGGCGCGCCTCCCGGCTATGTTGGCTATGACGAGGGCGGGGCGCTGACGGAGGCCGTGCGGCGCCGGCCCTATCAGGTCGTGCTGTTCGACGAGATCGAGAAGGCCCATCCGGACGTGTTCAACGTCCTGCTGCAGGTGCTCGACGACGGGCGCCTGACGGACGGGCAGGGCCGGACGGTCGACTTCCGCAACGTGCTGATCATCATGACCTCGAACCTCGGTTCCGAACTGCTGGTCATGCAGGGCGAGAACGAGGAGGTGGAGGCGGTGCGCGAGGGCGTCATGTCCATCGTGCGCGGGCATTTCCGGCCCGAGTTCCTCAACCGCGTCGACGAGATCATCCTCTTCGGCCGGCTGAAGCGGGAGCAGATGACGACCATCGTCGACATCCAGCTGAAGCGCCTGCAGAAGCTGCTCGACGAGCGCAAGATCGTCCTCGACCTCGACCCGGCCGCGAGGGCATGGCTCGCCGACAAGGGCTACGACCCCGCCTATGGCGCACGCCCGCTGAAGCGCGTGATCCAGAAATACGTCCAGGACCCGCTGGCCGAGAAGATCCTCGGCGGCGACGTCAAGGACGGCGACAGGGTCATCGCCACGGCCACCGGCGACCGGCTGGTCTTCGAGCCTGCCGCCCAGGCGATGGCGGCCGAGTAACTCCCGGCTGCACGGCATCGGGAATACAACCCTCTTGCGGGG
>JAEZGJ010000267.1 GCA_023416965.1 Pseudomonadota bacterium
CCCCCCCGACGGGTCAGCGATAGATGCGGCGGAGCTGGCGCTCGGCGACGCGGATCGCGCCTTCGACGTCTTCCTTGCCGGTGCAGTGGTTGGCGAAGAGGTCGACCACGATGAAGTCGGCGATGGCGGTCGCCGCCTTCTCGTTGATCGGGCCCTTGTAGCCGGCGGGGAAGGAGCGCTTCGCCGACTCGCGGAACACCTTCGCCTTGGGATCGGCGGTCCAGACCGGGTTGTTGTCGTAGGCGTTGAGGAGATGCGTCAGGTAGCCCTGCGCCGCCTCCAGCCACGGATTGAAGTTCTCGGCTTCCAGGATGAAGGCCATGAAGGCCTTGCAGGCGTTCGGATAACGCGAATAGGTCATGCCGAACATCGGGAAGGCGAGCTGGATCTCGGCCGGCTTGCCGATCGGGCCGATCGGCCAGAAGGCATGGTCCATGTCGGCCGCGATCTCGCGCTGCTTGGCGTCCTGCGAGGCCTTGGCCGCGGCGTAGATGGAGATGCCGTTGGCGGTCAGCGAGATTTCGCCGGAGAGGAAGGCGCGGTTGTTGTTGGAGTCGTTCCACGCCGCCGTGCCGGGGATGAACGTGTCCCACAGCTCCTTGGCGTAGCGCAGGGCGGCGCGCGTCTCGGGCGAGTTGATGGTGATCTTCTCGTTCTCGTCCACCTGCGCCGCGCCGTGCGACCAGAGCAGCCAGTGGGCGAAGGCATTGCCGTCGCCGGTGGCGCGGCCCAGCGGGAAACCGGAGGGCGTGCCCTTCGCCTTCAGCGCCTTGCAGAGCTCGAGGAAGCCCTTGGTGTCCTGCGGCACCTCGTTGAAGCCGGCGGCCTTGATCATCGAGATGCGGTAGTTGATGTAGCCGCCGTTGACCGCGACCGGGATCGAGATCCACTTGCCGCCGGTCTTGCCGTAGGCCTCCGCCAGCGGCACCCAGCCGCCATACTTCTTGCCGAGATAGTCGGCGACGTCGGTGACGTCGAGGCACTTCTGCGGGAACAGGTGCGGCACCGAATAGAGCGACCAGATGAGGTCCGGGCCGGTGCCGGTATTGGCGGCGACGGACGCCTTCGGCTGCACGTCGTCGAAGCTCTCCGAGGAGACGTTGACCTTGCAGCCCGTCGCCTGGGTGAAGGCGGCCACCATCTTGTTGAACTGAGCGTCCTCCGCCTCCACGAAGCGGCGCCACCGCAGCAGGTTCAGCGTCGCGCCGTTCTCCGGCTTGAAGGGCGAGGCCTGGGCCCAGGCCTTGGCCCAGTCGGTGAGGCCGGAGCCGGAGAGGACGCCCGCGGCGGCGGCGCCCTTGACGAGGGTACGGCGAGTGAAGGCAGTCATCAGCTTATCCTCCCATAAGGATCCGGAGCCCATCTTGGCCGTGGGCCTTGCCGGTTGTTGTCGAAGCGGGTTTGCCCCGCCTGTTGGATCGGGCTCGGCCCGGTTTCAGTGGCGCGCCAGCGTCTTGCCGGACTGGGCGTCGAACAGATGCGTCACGCGCCGGTCGGTGGCGAGGCGGATCTTGTCGCCGGGCCGGAAGTCGTGGCGCTCGCGGAACACGGCGATGACCTCCTGGCCATCGAGCCGGGCGACCACCTGGATCTCCGAGCCCGTCGGCTCGACCACGACCACCTCGGCTTCCGCCCCGGCCTCGTTGTCGATGAGAAAGTGCTCGGGCCGGATGCCGTAGATGGCCGGCGTGCCGGCCGAGGCGGCCGGCGCCGTGCCGAGCGGCAGGCGGGCGCCGCCCTCCAGCACGAAGCTCTGGCCGTCGATCTTGCCGCGCAGGAAGTTCATGGCCGGCGAGCCGATGAAGCCGGCGACGAACATGTTGACCGGGTTGTCGTAGAGGTCGAGCGGCGCGCCGATCTGCTCGACAATGCCGTCGTGCATGACGACGATCTTGTCGGCCATGGTCATGGCCTCGATCTGGTCGTGGGTCACGTAGATGGTGGTGGTCTTCAGCCGCTGGTGCAGGGCCTTGATCTCGGTCCGCATGGCCACGCGCAGCATGGCGTCGAGGTTCGACAGCGGTTCGTCGAACAGGAAGACCTGCGGATCGCGGACGATGGCACGGCCCATGGCGACGCGCTGGCGCTGGCCGCCGGAGAGCTGGCGGGGAAAGCGGTCGAGCAGGGCGCCGAGATTGAGGATCTCGGCAGCGCGCTTCACCTTGGCGTCGATCTCGCTCTGGTCGGCGTTCCTCAGCTTCAGCGAGAAGCCCATGTTCGCCGCCACCGTCATGTGCGGATAGAGCGCGTAGTTCTGGAACACCATGGCGATGTCCCGCTCCTTCGGCGGGACGTTGTTCACCACGCGGTCGCCGATGGCGATCTCGCCGCCGGTGATGTTCTCGAGCCCGGCGATCATGCGCAGCAGCGTGGATTTGCCGCAGCCGGACGGTCCCACCAGCACGACGAATTCCCCGTCCGCGATGGGAACGGAGACGCCGTGGATGATCGCGGTCGAGCCGAAAGACTTGCGCACGTCGCGGATGTCGACGGATGCCATTCACGTTCCTCCCGTGGGCCACCTGGACCCTGCCCCCTGCCACCGGCCCTTGACCTGGGCTCTGCGATCCGGTCCCGTAGGGTACCGGTGCGGCATGAGGCTTGTTCGGCGGCCAGTGTGGCATGCGAAAATCGGAAATCAAGTGTGATCACGGCTCGGCACGGTTGAAATTCAATCGGTTGAAAACCGCCAACTTGTGGTTCTCATCGGCGGTGACCGCCATGTGCGGGCCTGAGGGAGAAGACCAATGACGAAGCCCGACCTGCTCATGACCGGCCCCATGATGCAGACCATCCAGGACCAGCTCGCCCAGCGGTTCACGGTCCACAAGCTGTGGGAGGCGGCCGACAAGGAGGCCTTCCTGCGCCAGCTCGCGCCGAGCGTCGTCGCCTTCGCATCCGGCAGCCACGTGCCCTGCGATCCCGCCTTGATGGGGCGTTTTCCGGGCCTGAAGATCGTCTCCTCCTTCGGCGTGGGCTACGACCATGTGGACGCCGCCTGGGCCGGGCAGAACGGCATCGTCGTCACCAACACGCCCGACGTGCTCAACGAGGAGGTGGCCGACACCGCCCTCGGCCTCCTGCTCTGCACCATGCGCCAGCTGCCGCAGACCGACCGCTACCTGCGCGCCGGCAAGTGGCTGGAAAAGCCCTATCCGCTCACCGGGACGCTGCGCGACCGCAAGGTCGGCATCCTCGGCCTCGGCCGCATCGGCAAGGCCATCGCCCGCCGGCTCGAAGCGTTCAACCTGCCGGTCGTCTATCACGGCCGCACCGAGCAGAAGGACGTGCCCTACCGCTACTATTCCTCGCTGGTGGAGATGGCCCGCGACGTCAACGTGCTGCTGATCGTGGCGCCGGGCGGCGCGGCCACCAACAAGATCGTCAATCGGGAGGTGCTGGAGGCGCTGGGGCCCGACGGCGTTATCATCAATGTCGGGCGCGGCTCCGTGGTCGACGAGGCGGCCCTCGTCAAGGCGCTGCAGGACAAGACCATCCTCTCCGCCGGCCTCGACGTCTTCGAGGACGAGCCGCGGGTGCCGGCCGAGCTCATCGCCATGGACCACGTGGTGCTCTTCCCCCACGTGGGATCGGCGTCGGTCTATACCCGCAACGCCATGGCGCAGCTCGTCGTCGACAACCTCGTCTCCTGGGCCGACGGCAAGGGCCCGCTCACGCCCGTCGCCGAGACGCCCTGGCCGCCGAAGGCGTGACCGTCAGGCCGCTTCGACCCGAAGCACGGCGCCCTCGAAATCCGTGACGCGCACCCGGGCGCCGGCCGCAAGGTCGGGCCCGGTCACCAGCCAGACCGAGTCGGCGACGCGCACGCGGCCGCGTCCCGCCTGGATCGGCTCCTCCAGCGTGAACTCCCGGCCCACCATCGCCTCCATGCGCCGGTTGAGGTCGGGCTTGTCGCTGGTGGTGTCGTTGCTCGCCCGCGTCACCCGCACCCAGCCGAACAGGCAGACGAGCGACAGCGCCGCGAAGACGGCGAGCTGGATCTGCCAGGGTCCGGGCAGCACGAGGAAGACGGCACCGGTCAGCGCGGCGGCGGCGCCGAGCCAGATGAGGAAATAGCCCGGCGCCAGGATCTCCAGTGCCATCAGGACGGCGGCGAAGGCGATCCAGCTCCAGGCGCCCCAGGAGGCGAGGGTGGCGACGATCATCTCAGCCCCCGGCGCTCGGCACGCTGCCGCCGCGGCCCGGCGGGCGCGGCGCCGGCCCGTCCTGGCCGAAGGCGGCCTTGGCGATTTCGCCGATTCCCGACAGCGAGCCGAGGATCTGCGTCGCCTCGATGGGCAGAATCAGCGTCTTCTGGTTCGGCGACATGGCGAGGCCCTCCAGCGCCTTCAGATATTTCTCGGCGATGAAATAGTTCACCGACAGCGCATTGCCGCCGGCGATGGCGGCCGAGAGCATTTCGGTCGCCTTGGCCTCCGCCTCGGCCTGGCGTTCCCGCGCCTCGGCGTCGCGGAAGGCGGCCTCCCGCCGGCCCTCGGCCTCCAGGATCTGCGACTGCTTCTCGCCCTCGGCGCGCAGGATCTCCGACTGCCGCTGGCCCTCCGCCTCCAGGATGACCGCGCGCTTCTCGCGCTCCGCCTTCATCTGCCGGCCCATGGCGGCGACGAGGTCTGCCGGCGGCGCGATGTCCTTGATCTCGATGCGGTTCACCTTGATGCCCCAGGGCGAGGCGGCCTGGTCGACGACGCGCAGCAGGCTCTCGTTGATCGTGTCGCGGTTGGAGAGCAGCGCGTCGAGGTCCATCGAACCCATCACCGTGCGGATATTGGTCATGGCGAGGTTCATCAGCGACAGTTCGAGCCGGGTGATCTCGTAGGAGGAGCGCGCCGCGTCCAGCACCTGGAAGAACAGCACGCCATCCACCGTCACCTTGGCATTGTCCTTGGTGATCACCTCCTGGCTGGGAACGTCGAGCATCTGCTCCATCACGTTCACGCGGTGGCCGATGCGGTCGATGAAGGGGATGATCAGCCGGAGGCCGGGATGCAGCGTGCGCACGTAGCGGCCGAAGCGCTCCACCGTCCACTGATAGCCCTGCGGCACCGTCTTGATGGCGGCGAAGAGGAACAGGATCACGACGAGGGCGACGGCGATCAGCGCGATGTCGCTGCCGGCAAATGGGAACATGACGTCTCTCCGTTGCGGACTGGCCCGGCGCGGACGGTCGACGCCCGGCGGGCGCGGCCCGCCTGGACCTTGTGCCGATGTCGGGCGTTCAAGGCCTACCACGACCTGTCGAGGGAACCACCGTCTTATTGCATGGCCATTGCGCCGGGGCGGCCGCGGTGTTTCGCCCTCCAGGCCTTGTTGCGAATGTATTGCAACTGCCTTGACAGCGGCTTCGCCGCAGCTCACTTTATTGCAAATGATTTGCAACAGCAGGTCTGCCGGCCCCGAGACCAGGTGACGCGATGATCGAGGACCTGAGCCGCCGTACCCTTCTCGCCGCCGCGGCGGCGGCCATGATGCCGGCCGCCGGTCTGGCCCAGGCGCCGCGCCGCCCGGTCATCGTCACCACCACCGCCATGCTGGCCGATGCCGTGCGCATGCTGGCCGGCGAGCAGGTCGCCGTGGACGCGCTCATGGGCGAGGGCGTCGACCCCCATCTCTACCGGCCGACCCGCGCCGACATCGTCAAGCTGACCCAGGCCGATCTCGTCGTCGCCCATGGCCTCGGCCTCGAGGCGCAGTTCCGCGAGACCTTCGTCCAGCTCGCCCGGCGCCGCGCCCCGGTCCTCGCCGCCGAGGCCATCGCTCGCGACCGGCTGCTCAAGGACGAGGAGGTCGCCGACAAGCCCGATCCCCATGTCTGGATGGACCCGACCCTCTGGGCGGTTGTTGTGCGCGCCGTGTCCGAAGCCCTGGCGAAGCTCGACCTCCCCGGACGCAGCCGCGTCACGCCCGACCTCGCGCCGGTGCTGGCGCGGCTCGAGGCGCTCGGCACCTATGCCGGCCAGGTCCTCGGCTCCATCGCCGCCGAGCGCCGCGTCCTCGTCACCGCCCACGATGCCTTCGGCTATCTCGCCCGCGCCTATGGTTTCGAGGTCCACGGCATCCAGGGCCTGTCGACCGAGAGCGAGGCGGGGCTGAAGGCCATCGAGGCGACGGTGGACCTGGTGGTCCGGCGCCGCATTCCCGCGATCTTCGTCGAGAGCTCCGTCTCCGACCGCAACATCCGCGCGGTGATCGAGGGCGCCGCGCGCCGCGGCCACACGGTGTCCGTCGGCGGCGAGCTCTTCTCCGACGCCATGGGCAAGCCCGGCACCTATGAGGGCACCTATATCGGCATGATCGACCACAACGTCACCACCATGGCCCGGGCGCTCGGCGGCACCGCCCCCGAAAAGGGCATGTCCGGCCGGCTGACGGGTTGACGTGGACATGCTGGCACCCACGCCTCCCGAGGCTCTCGCCCCGACCGTCGGCCGCCTGGCGGTCGAGGGGCTGACGGTCGCCTATCGCGGCGTGCCGGTGCTCGTCGACGTGAGCTGGACGGCCCCCGCTTCGGGCCTTGCCGCCATCGTGGGGCCGAACGGCGCCGGCAAGTCCACCCTCATCAAGGCCATCCTCGGCCTCGTGCCCTCCACCGGCCGCGTCACCATCGGCGGCAAGCCTGTCGACGCCATGCGCGACGCCACCGCCTATGTGCCGCAGCGCGCCACGGTGGACTGGGACTTTCCCGCCACCGCCCTTGACGTGGTACTGCAGGGCATGGTGCGCGAACCCGGCTGGTTCCGCGGCTATGGCCGCGCCCGCCGCGCCCGCGCGCTCGCCCTCCTCGACCGCGTCGGCCTCGCCGATCTCGCATCCCGCCAGATCGGCCAGATGTCGGGCGGCCAGCAGCAGCGCGCCTTCCTCGCCCGCGGCCTCGCCCGCAACGCCGCGATCCTCTTCCTCGACGAGCCGCTGGCCGGCGTCGACGCCGCCTCCGAGCGCATCATCCTCGACGTCTTCGACGATCTCGACCGCGACGGCCGCCTCGTCGTCTGCGTCCACCACGACCTCGGAACGGTCGCCGAGCGTTTCGCCGACGTGCTGGTGCTGAACAAGACCGTCATCGCTGCAGGTCCCGTCGCCGAGGCCTTCACCCCGCAGAACCTCGCCCGCGCCTACGGCGTGCCGCTGGCGGTCTGAGGCATGGCCCAGGTCCTCTCCGACCTTCTCGCCGTCGCCACCTTCCGGGCCGGTTTCAACACGACGGTGGTCATGCTGGGCGCAGCAGCGCTCGGCTGCGCCGCCGGCGCCGCCGGCACCTTCGCCATGCTGCGCCGCCGCGCCCTCGTC
>JAEZGJ010000238.1 GCA_023416965.1 Pseudomonadota bacterium
CCTCCGGACCGGGCGGGGGGGATGCCCGCCGATGAGCTGGAATTGTCCCGTTTGCCCGCGCCCGCGCGTTGATCGACATCAACGATTCCACACCGCCCCGGCGCCCGTCTCGCCGTCTTGATGCACATCAATGTCCGCCCCGCTGCGCCTGCCATTGGTGCTGTGCAATGCGGGATCGCCTGTCCGGGCGGACCTGCCGCCATGCAGGACGAGGGGCACGAGATGAGCCAGGGTCAAGCCCACAAGACAATTTCAGTTCCGGAGGTCACCAGCATGGTGGCCTTCGCCGCCACCGCTCTCCTGTGCCTGTACATCGCGTCAGGCTCGGTCGATCCGGCCTATTCCTTCCACGTCTATCTGTTCGCGGCCGGCTCGGTCGCGGCGATCTTCGCCATCGGCAACCGCTATATGGGGCGGCCGGCCTCCATTCCGCAGGAGATCGACGGCAAGCCGAACTACAACATGGCGCCCGTCCAGTTCGCGACGGTGGCCGCCGTGTTCTGGGGCATTGCCGGCTTCACGGTGGGCCTCATCATCGCCAGCCAGCTCGCCTGGCCGGCCCTCAATTTCGACCTGCCCTGGATCAATTTCGGCCGGCTGAGGCCGCTCCACACCTCGGCGGTGATCTTCGCCTTCGGCGGCAACGTGCTGCTGGCCACCTCCTTCTACGTGGTCCAGAAGAGCTGCCGCGCCCGCCTCGCCGGTGAGATCGCCCCCTGGTTCGTCATCCTCGGCTACAACTTCTTCATCCTCATCGCCGGCACCGGCTACCTGCTCGGCATCACCCAGGGCAAGGAATACGCCGAGCCCGAGTGGTACGCCGACCTGTTCCTCACCGTCGTCTGGGTCGTCTATCTCCTCGTCTTCCTCGCGACCCTCTGGAAGCGCAAGGAACCCCACATCTTCGTGGCGAACTGGTTCTACCTCGCCTTCATCGTCACCATTGCCGTCCTTCACCTCGGCAACAACGCCGCGATCCCGGTCTCGATCTTCTCCCCGAAGAGCTACATCGTCTGGTCGGGTGTCCAGGACGCCATGTTCCAGTGGTGGTACGGCCACAACGCGGTCGGCTTCTTCCTGACCGCCGGCTTCCTCGCCATCATGTACTACTTCGTGCCGAAGCGGGCCGAGCGGCCGATCTACTCCTACCGCCTGTCCATCGTGCACTTCTGGGCCCTGATCTTCCTCTACATCTGGGCCGGCCCGCACCACCTCCACTACACCGCCCTGCCCGACTGGGCCCAGCCCCTCGGCATGACCTTCTCGGTGATGCTGTGGATGCCCTCCTGGGGCGGCATGATCAACGGCCTGATGACGCTCTCGGGCGCTTGGGACAAGCTGCGCACCGACCCCGTCCTGCGCATGATGGTCGTCTCGCTCGCCTTCTACGGCATGTCGACCTTCGAGGGCCCGCTCATGTCCATCAAGGCGGTGAACTCGCTGTCGCACTACACTGACTGGACCATCGGCCACGTCCATTCCGGAGCGCTCGGCTGGGTCGCCTACATTTCCTTCGGCGCCGTCTACTGCCTCGTCCCGTGGCTGTGGAACAGGAAGCAGCTCTATTCGAACCGTCTGGTCGAATGGCACTTCTGGGTCTCGACCCTCGGCATCGTCTTCTACATCTCCGCCATGTGGGTCGCCGGCATCATGCAGGGCCTGATGTGGCGCGCCTACACCGCTCTCGGCTTCCTCGAATATTCCTTCATCGAGACGGTCGACGCGATGCACCCCTACTACGTGATCCGTGCTCTCGGTGGCGCCCTGTTCGTCATCGGCTCGCTGATCATGGCCTACAACCTGATCATGACGGTGCGCGCGGGCGAGGCTGCAGAGCCTGAAGCGACCCCCGCCCTCGTGCCGGCCGAGTGAGGAGAGAGACAATGTCGCTCTGGAACAAGCACGCCATCTTCGAGAAGAACTCGATCATCCTCACCGTCGGCATCCTGGTGGTGGTCGCCATCGGCGGCCTCGTCGAGATCGCCCCGCTCTTCTACCTCAGGAGCACCATCGAGAAGGTGGAGGGCGTGCGTCCCTACACCCCGCTGGAACTGGCCGGCCGCACGATCTACGTCCGCGAGGGCTGCTACAACTGCCACAGCCAGATGATCCGCCCGCTGCGCGACGAGGTGGAGCGCTACGGCCACTACTCGCTGGCGGCCGAGAGCATGTACGACAAGCCCTTCCAGTGGGGTTCCAAGCGCACCGGCCCGGATCTCGCCCGCGTCGGCGGCAAGTATTCGGACGAGTGGCACGTCGCCCACCTCGCCAATCCCCGCTCGATCGTCCCGCAGTCGATCATGCCGGGCTATGCCTTCCTGGCGCAGAACGAGATCAGGCCGGAGCAGGTCGCCGGTCATCTCGCCACCAACCGCCTCGGCGGCGTGCCCTACACGCAGGAGCAGATCGCCAACGCCCTCGCCGACATGCGGGCGCAGGTCAATCCGGACAGCCCGGACGTGCAGGCCCTCCAGGCCCGCTATCCCGGCGCCACGGCCCGCGCCTTCGGCGGCAATCCCACCGCGGCCGCCGCCGGCACGGTCACCGAGATGGACGCGCTCGTCGCCTATCTCCAGGTGCTCGGCACGATGGTGAATTTCCGCACCTACGACGCCAGCGCCAACATCCGCTGAGCCGCGAGGAGAAGATGAGCACCTATTCCACGCTTGCCAACTTCGCCCAGACGGTCGGGCTCCTCTACTTCGTCGGCATGTTCCTGGCGATCGCCGCCTACGCCTTCTGGCCCCGCAACAAGACGCGCTTCGACGAGGCCGCCAAGATCCCGCTGAGGGAGGAGTGAACCATGGCCGTCCAACCCGAAATCGACCACGCCACAGGCCGCAGCACCACCGGCCACGAGTGGGACGGGATCAAGGAGCTGAACTCTCCCCTGCCGAAATGGTGGCTCTACATCTTCTATGCCACCATCGTCTGGTCCGTCGGCTACTGGGTCGTCTATCCCTCCTGGCCGCTGGTGACGAACTACACCAAGGGCGTCTTCGGCTATGCCTCGCGCCATGACGTGACCCGTGAGCTGGATGCCCTCAAGGCGCTACGCGCCGAGCGGGCCGCCGCCCTCGCCCGCACGCCGCTGGAGGAGATCTCCAAGGATCCGACCCTGCTCACCTTCGCCCTTGCTCAGGGCAAGGCCGCCTTCGGCGACAATTGCGCGCCCTGCCACGGCCTCTCGGCCACCGGCTCGCGTAGCTTCCCGAACCTGCGCGACGACACCTGGCTCTGGGGCGGCGGCATCGGCGACATCCACCAGACCATCGCCTTCGGCATCCGCAACGGCGACGATCGCGCCCGCCAGGGCGTGATGCCTGCCCTCGGCGGCCCGAACGGGGTTCTCAAGGCCGACGAGATCGTCACCGTGGCGAACTTCGTCCGGTCGCTCTCCGGCCTGTCGACCCGGCCGAACGCTGACCTCGCCAAGGGCAAGGAGCTCTTCATCGCGAACTGCGCCGCCTGCCACGGCGAGGACGGCCGCGGCAACCGCGACCTCGGCGCTCCCAACCTGACGAGCCGCAACTATCTCTACGGCTCCGACGAGAAGACCATCATCGAGACGATCACCCAGGGCCGCGGCGGCGTCATGCCCGGCTGGGTGACCCGCCTCGACGAAACGACGGTGAAGTCCCTCGCCGTCTATGTCCACGCGCTGGGTGGCGGGCAGTAAGCCCGATCCTCGTCTAGCGCGGATAGGGGGTGGGCGGGCGCGGGGG
>JAEZGJ010000004.1 GCA_023416965.1 Pseudomonadota bacterium
ATCGAGAGGCCGCAGGTTGTCACCCAGTCGCTGCTCTATCTCGCCGGCGTCTCCGTCAGCTTCGACGGCTTCCGCGCCATCAACAACCTGTCGCTGATCATCGCCCCCGGCGAGATGCGCGCCATCATCGGACCCAACGGCGCCGGCAAGACGACGATGATGGACATCATCACCGGCAAGACCAGGCCGGACACCGGCGACGTCATCTTCGACGGCCAGGTCGACCTCACCAGGCTCGACGAGACGGCCATCGCCAATCTCGGCATCGGCCGCAAGTTCCAGAAGCCCACCGTCTTCGAGATGCACACGGTGGAGGACAATATCGAGATGGCGGTGAAGGCCGACCGCACCGTCTTCGGCACACTCTTCTCCCGCCATTCCGCCGAGATCTGGCGACGGGTGGACGAGCTCCTCGGCATCGTCCGCCTCGGCGACCACCGGAAGCGCCTCGCCGGCGACCTCTCCCACGGGCAGAAGCAATGGCTGGAGATCGGCATGCTGCTGGCCCAGGACCCGAAACTCCTGCTCGTCGACGAGCCGGCCGCCGGCATGACCGACGTGGAGACCGGCGCCACCGCCGATCTCCTCAAGGACATCGCGAAGACCCACTCGGTCGTCGTGGTCGAGCACGACATGGGCTTCATCCGCGAACTCGGCGTGAAGGTCACCTGCCTGCACGAGGGCTCCGTCCTCGCCGAGGGCAGCCTCGACCAGGTCAGTTCCGACGAGCGGGTGATCGAGGTCTATCTTGGGCGGTGACCATGCTTGAAGTGAAGAACGTCGACCTCCATTACGGCGCCGCCCAGGCGTTGCGCGACGTCTCGGTCGTGGTCGAGCCGGGCAAGGTCACCTGCGTGCTCGGCCGCAACGGCGTCGGCAAGACCTCGCTGATGCGCGCCATCATCGGCCACCAGCCGATCTCCGCCGGCGAAATCCTGTGGGAAGGGCGCGACATCACCCGCATGCCGCCCTTCGAGCGGGCGCGGCGCGGCATCGCCTATGTGCCGCAGGGCCGCGAGATCTTCCCCCTGCTCACGGTGAAGGAGAACCTCGAGACGGGTTTTGCGCCGCTGAGGCGCGCCGACCGCACCATCCCCGACGACATCTTCTCGCTCTTCCCCGTCCTCAAGGACATGCTCGGGCGCCGCGGCGGCGACCTCTCGGGGGGCCAGCAGCAGCAGCTCGCCATCGGCCGCGCCCTCGTCACCCGCCCGAGGCTCATCGTCCTCGACGAGCCGACGGAGGGCATCCAGCCCTCCATCATCAAGGATATCGGCCGCGCCATCGACTACCTGCGCCAGAAGGGCGACATCGGCATCCTGCTGGTCGAGCAATATCTCGACTTCGCCGAGGCGCTCGGCGACCGCTTCTACGTCATGGAGCGCGGGCGCGTGGTCGTCGAGGGCCTGAAGGGCGAGGTGGATCGCGACGCCCTGCACCGGAGCATGGCGATCTGACGCTTCGTCGCGCCGCCGGCCGATAAGCCCCTTTGCCGATTCAATGTCCCCGCCGCATCGTCTATCGTGCGGCGATGGAGAATGCGTAGATGGCTCAGGGTCCCTTCTCGCGCGGCGTCGTCGCCGCGCCTCACGCCGCTGCCGCCGAGGCCGGTCGCCAGATCCTCGCGGAGGGCGGTAATGCCATCGAGGCGATGATCGCCGCGGCGGCCACTATCGCAGCCGTCTATCCGCACATGACCCATGTCGGCGGCGACGGCTTCTGGCTCATCCACCAGCCGAGCCGCCGCGTCCACGGCATCGAGGCCTGCGGCTTCGCCGGCGAGCGCGCGACGCTGAAGTCCTATCTCCACAAGGGCCATTACGAGATCCCCTCGCGAGGGCCGCTGGCGGCTCTCACCGTACCCGGCGCCGTCGGCGGCTGGCGCCTCGCCAATGCCATGGCCAAGGCCTCGGGCGGCACCCTGCCGCGGTCGGTCATGCTGGAGCCGGCCATCCGCGCCGCGCGCGAGGGCTACAGGGTCAGTAGTTCCCAGGCGAGCCTCACCGTCGACAAGCTCTACGAGCTGAAGGACTGCCCCGGCTTCGCCGAGACCTTCCTCGTCGGCGGCAAGCCGCCGGCCGAGGGCACGGTGATGAGACAGCCGGCCCTCGCCGATTCGCTCGAACACCTCGCCCGCTCCGGCTTCCAGGACGCCTATCGCGGCGACATCGCCCGCGAGCTCGCCCGCGACCTCGAGGAGATCGGCTCGCCCGTCACCCGCGCCGACCTGCAGGCCTATTACGCCGTGGAGCGCGCGCCTCTCTCCCTCGCCCATACCCTCGGCACGCTCCACAACATGCCGCCGCCCACCCAAGGGCTGGCCTCGCTCATGATCCTCGGCATCCTCGACCAGCTGGAGGCGCTGCACGGCCCGGTGCACCCCGACACGGTCGCCTTTGTCCACCGCATCGTCGAGGCGACCAAGCGCGCCTTCCTGGTCCGCGACCGCTTCGTCACCGACTACGACAGGCTCGACGGCAACCCCCTCGACCATCTGCGCCCCGAGACGCTGCGGGCGGAGGCGGGCGCCATCGCCCTCGACCGCGCCCTCCCCTGGCCGCACCGCGCGGCCCCCGGCGACACGATCTGGATGGGCGCCGCCGATTCGGAGGGGCGCGTCGTCTCCTACATCCAGTCCATCTACTGGGAGTTCGGATCGGGCTGCGTGTCGAAATCCACCGGCTTCCTCATGCAGAACCGCGGTTCGAGCTTCCTCCTCGATCCCACGGCGCTGAACCCGCTGGAGCCCGGCCGCCGGCCCTTCCACACGCTGAACCCGGCCATGGCCCAACTCGCCGACGGCCGCGTCTTCGCCTACGGCACCATGGGCGGCGAGGGCCAGCCGCAGACCCAGGCCCAGCTCTTCGAGCGCCATGTCCGGCACGGCATGCCGCTGGAGGAGGCCCTCGACGCCCCGCGCTGGCTGCTCGGCCGCACCTGGGGCTCCTCCGTCACCAGCCTGCGTTTCGAAAGCCGGTTCGACGAGGACCTGGTGCGCCGGCTCGGAGCCATGGGCCACCAGACCGCGACCCTCGACGAGGCCTATTCCGACACGATGGGCCATGCCGGGGGCGTCACGCTCCATCCCGACCTGTCGCTCTCCGGCGCGCACGATCCGCGCGCCGACGGCGGCGCGGCCGGCCTCTAGGCACCGCCGCCTTGCCCCCGCGCGCCTCGCATCCCCCCGCCTTTGCGCGTATGGTCCGCGCTTTCGAGCGTCACTGAAGACCCGCCATGGATTCCTCGCTTCCCCAAACCCGCGCCGCCCGGCAGGCCGTCAGCCGCGGCCCTCTGGTCGAGGCCGCCGTGCTCGCCGCCGACCTCGCGGCGATCGCGGTTGCTGCCGGCAAGACCGGCGAGGCCCGGGCCGAGGTCGTCCAGGTGCTGAAGCGCCGGCTGGCGGAAGCGCGCCGCATCGCCGAGGAGCGGCTCATCGCGACCTCCGACGGGCGGGCCTGCGCCGAGGCGCTGTCGCATTTCCAGGACGACGTGATCCGCGCCCTGTCCGGCTGGATCATGGACCAGCTCTACCCCTCCGAGAATCCCTCCTCCGGCGAGCGTATGGCCATCGTCGCGACCGGCGGCTACGGCCGCGGCATGCTGGCGCCGGGTTCCGACATCGACCTCTTGTTCCTGCTTCCCTACAAGCAGACCGCCTGGGGCGAGAGCGTCGCCGAGGCCATGCTCTACTGCCTCTGGGACATGGGCCTGAAGGTCGGCCACGCCACCCGGTCCGTCGACGAGTGCATCCGCCAGGCGCGCACCGATTTCACCATCCGCACCGCCCTGCTCGAGGCGCGCTACATCCTCGGCGACGCCCAGCTCTTCGCCGAACTGGAGAAGCGCTTCGACGCCGAGGTGGTGAGGGACACGGTGCCGGACTTCGTCGCCGCAAAGCTCGCCGAACGTGACGAGCGCCACCGCAAGACCGGCCAGTCGCGCTATCTCGTGGAGCCCAACGTCAAGGACGGCAAGGGCGGCCTGCGCGACCTCCACACGCTGTTCTGGATCGCCCGCTACGCCTACCGCGTGAAGACCGACGAGGAACTCGCCAAGAAGGGGGTCTTCACCCGTCGCGAGGCGCAGATGTTCCGCCGCTGCGAGACCTTCCTGTGGACCGTGCGCTGCCACCTGCACTTCCTCACCGGCCGCTCCGAGGAGCGCCTGTCCTTCGACCTGCAGCGGGAACTGGCGCCGCGCCTCGGCTATCGCGGCCATAACGGCCTGGTCGATGTCGAGCGCTTCATGAAGCACTATTTCCTCATCGCCAAGGATGTCGGCGACCTCACCGCCATCCTCTGCGCCGAGCTGGAGGAGCGGCACGAGAAGCCGGCCCCGGTCCTCGACCGCTTCATCGCCCGCCTCCGCCCGAAATCGCGCCGCGGCTTCAAGGAGAGCCCGGATTTCCAGATCGACCACGACCGCATCACCGTGGCCGATGACGAGGCCTTCGCCCGCGATCCCGTCAATCTCATCCGCATGTTCTGGCTGGCGGACCGCTACAACCTCGCCTTCCACCCCGACGCGATCCGCCTGCTGACGCGATCGCTGAAGCTCGTCGACGACAAGCTGCGCAACGACCCCGCCGCCAACCAGCTCTTCCTGTCGATCCTCACCTCGGCCAATACGCCGGAGATCGTGCTCCGCCGCATGAATGAAGCCGGCCTCCTCGGCCGCTTCGTGCCCGATTTCGGCCGCGTCGTTGCGATGATGCAGTTCAACATGTACCACCACTACACGGTGGACGAGCACCTGCTGCGCTGCATCGGCGTGCTCCACCGCATCGAGCACGACGGCAAGCCGGAGGACGGCCTCGCCGCCGACCTGGTCAAGACGATCCAGCCGCGCAACCGCGATCTCCTCTATGTCGCCCTGTTCCTGCACGACATCGCCAAGGGCCGGCCCGAGGACCATTCCACCGCGGGCGCCAAGATCGCGCGCAAGCTCTGCCCGCGATTCGGCCTCAATGCGCTGGAGACCGAGACGGTCGCCTGGCTCGTCGAGCAGCATCTCGTCATGTCGACCATCGCCCAGTCGCGCGACCTCGCCGAGCGCAAGACGATCGAGACCTTCGCCAATGTCGTGCAGTCGCTGGAGCGGATGAAGCTCATGCTCATCCTCACCACCGCCGACATCATGGCGGTGGGGCCGGGGGTATGGAACGGCTGGAAGAGCCAGCTCCTGCGCACGCTCTACTACGAGACCGAACCGGTGGTCACCGGTGGCTTCTCCGAGGTCAACCGCTCCCGCCGCGTCGAGATCGCCCAGGAGGAGTTCCGCCGTGCCGTGCCGGAGCGCCTGCCCGCCCTCTCGGGCGATGCGCTGGAGACCTATATCGGCCGCCACTACGCCGCCTACTGGCTGAAGGTCGACCTCGCCACCAAGATCGAGCACGCCCGATTCCTGAAGCAGGCGGAGAATGAGGGCCGCTCCCTCGCCACCCGCATCGAGCTCGTGCCGGGCCAGGGCGTCATCCACCTGACCGTGCTCGCCCCCGACCACCCGCGCCTGCTCTCCATCATCGCCGGGGCCTGCGCCGCCACCGGCGCCAACATCGTAGGCGCGCAGATCTACACCACCACCGACGGCCTGGCGCTGGACACGATCTCCATCACCCGCGCCTTCGACCGCGACGAGGACGAGGAACGCCGCGCCGGACGCATCGCCGATTCCATCGAGAAGGCGCTGCGCGGCGAGATGAAGGTCGGCGAGGCGGTGGCTGCGGTTGCCAAGAAGTCGCCGGCCCGCCATCGCTCGCGCACCTTCCGCATCGCCCCGGACGTCGCCATCAACAACACCTGGTCGACGCGCTATACGGTGATCGAGGTCTCCGGCCTCGACCGGCCGGGCCTGCTGCACGACCTGACCTCGGCCCTCTCCCGCCACAGCCTCAACATCGCCTCCGCCTATGTCGCGACCTTCGGCGAACGCGCCGTGGACGTGTTCTACGTGACCGATCTCATGGGCGCGAAGATCCAGTCGGCCCAGCGCCAGGCGGCGATCCGCAAGGTGCTGACGAGCGTCCTGGAGGACGAGCCCGCGCGCTGACCCTCCGAAGAGGACCATGGGCCGGTCTGCAGGAAGGGAGCGCGTCGGGGGGCGGACCGATGCATTCCGATCCCGACGCTGCCCGTTAACCCTGCCGAACGATGAAGGCGCTCCGCAAAATCGCCTTAACCCCCCCTTCATGGCGCCGGCTTTACCCCTGAGGAGAGGCATCAGGATACAAGGGGCGGACCGGGCGAGGCATGGCGCGGCGAGGCGGCAAGGGCGAGCGGATCGAACCGAGCTTCGGCACGGGGCGCGGCGGCGCAGACCTTCGCGCGACGCGCGAGGATCGCCCGTGGGTGCGCGTCGCCGAGCCGCCGAAGCCGCCCAGACCGGCCCGCACCCGTCGCCACGAAGCCGACGGGGACGAGGAGCCGCCGGTCGTCCGCGGCCGTCGGCGTGATCGCGCCGAAAAGCCCCGTCGGCGCAAGCGCCGCGGTTTCTTCAGTACGCTGGTGATCTGGGGCGCGACCCTCTCCATCTGGGGACTGATCGTCGTCGCCGGCATCGTCGCCTGGTATGCCGCCCACCTACCGCCCACCCACACGCTGGAAGTGCCGCCGCGGCCGCCGAATATCGCCATCCTCGCGGCCGACGGGACCGAACTCGCCAATCGCGGCGACACGGGCGGCGCCGCCATCCAGTTGAAGAGCCTGCCGAAGCACGTGCCCCAGGCACTGATCGCCATCGAGGACCGGCGGTTCTACTCCCATTTCGGCCTCGACGTCGTCGGCCTCGCCCGCGCCGTCGTCACCAACCTCACCAATCGCGGCGTGCAGCAGGGCGGATCGACGCTGAGCCAGCAGCTCGCCAAGAACCTATTCCTGACGCCCGACCGCAATCTCGGCCGCAAGGTGCAGGAGGCGCTGCTCGCCCTCTGGCTGGAGCACAACTACTCCAAGGACCAGATCCTCGAGCTCTACCTGAACCGCGTCTATTTCGGCGCCGGCGCCTATGGCATCGAGGCCGCTGCCCGCCGCTACTACGACAAGCCCGCCACCGCCCTGACGCTGCAGGAGGCCGCCGTCATCGCCGGTCTGGTCAAGGCGCCGTCCCGCCTCGCCCCGACGCGCAACCCGGAAGCCGCCCAGGCCCGCGCCCAGCTCGTGCTCGCGGCCATGGCCGAGCAGGGCTACATCACCGAGGCCCAGGCGCGCACCGCCCGCTCGAACCCCGCCCAGGCCAGCCGCTCCATTCCCGGCGGCTCGATCAATTATGTCGCCGACTGGATCATGGACCTCATCGACGACTATGTCGGCAAGGTCGAGACCGACCTGATGGTGGAGACCACCGTCGTCGGGCCGGTGCAGCAGGCGGCCGAGGCGGCCCTCGTCGAGGCGCTCGCCCGCGGCGGCCAGCGCTACAATGTCGGTCAGGGCGCGGTCGTCGTTCTCGATCGTGACGGTGCCGTGCGCGCCCTCGTCGGCGGCCGCGACTATGCCCAGAGCCAGTTCAACCGTGCCGTCGCCGCCCGCCGGCAGCCCGGCTCCGCCTTCAAGCCCTTCGTCTATCTCGCCGCCCTCGAGCGCGGCCTGAACCCCGACACGATGCGCAACGACGCGCCCGTCGCCGTCGCCGGCTGGCGGCCGGAGAACTACACCCGCGATTATCGCGGCGAGGTCAGCCTGACGACGGCCCTCGCCTCCTCGCTGAACACGGTCGCCGTCCGCCTCGGCCAGGAGGTCGGCCCGCGCGCCGTGGTGCGCACGGCCCAGAAGCTCGGCATCGGCTCGGCTCTCGCCGCCAATCCCTCCATCGCCCTCGGCACGTCGGAGGTGAACGTGCTGGAGCTCGTCGGCGCCTATGCCCCCTTCGCCAATGGCGGGACCGGCGTCATTCCCCACGTCATCACCCGCATCCGCACCACCAACGGCCGCGTGCTGTTCCAGCGCCAGCCCATGAACAACGGCCAGGTGGTGGAGCCGCGCCACGTCGCCATGATGAATGCGATGATGAACCAGACCACCGTTTCCGGCACCGCCCGCACGGTGCGCCTGCCCGGCTGGATCGTCGCCGGCAAGACCGGCACCAGCCAGGAATTCCGTGACGCCTGGTTCGTCGGCTATACCGGCCGCTTCATCGCCGGCGTCTGGCTCGGCAACGACGACGGCACGCCGACGCGGCGGCTGACCGGCGGTGCCCTGCCGGTCGACGTCTGGAACAGGGTCATGGGGGAGGCGCATCGCGGCCAGCCCATCGTCGACCTGCCCGGCAACTGGCGTTCCTATGACGCCCCCGGCCGCATCCTGCCCGGCGAGGCCATCGATCAGCCCATGACCATGTCCCGCATCGAGCCCGACGGCCAGCGCCGCGGCCCGCCGCCGGCGGAGCCCGAGGACCGCAGCGCCGTCGTGCGCCCGCAGCAGGGCGCCGGCTTCCTCGACCGGCTGTTCCGCTAGCGCTCTCGGCTCTTGCGCCGCCGGGCGGGAACCCCACATGGAGCCGGTCGGTTTCCGACGGGACCACGTGTGGGAGGAACGGCGCGATGACACGGATCGTCTGGTGGGGAGCCCTCGTCGGCGCCGCCTTCTGGTCGGTCTTCTCCCTCGTCGCCTATGCCGTGGTCGACACGGTGGGCGCCGGGGCGTCGAGCTACGGCACCGTGCCGGGCTTCCCGCCCGAACCCTTCACCTTCGCCTGGATCGCCGCGCGCGTGCATGGCCTCGGCGTCTCGGCCGTGGCGGTCACCTGGTTCATCGGCATGGCGGTGATCCTCGGGTCGGCCGCGCTGTTCCAGCGCTTCTTCGGCCGCCGTCGGCCGGCGCTGCCTGCTGCGCCGCGCTCCTGGGGATCGTCCATCCCCGCCCCGCCGCAGGGCGCGTCCCAGACCTCGCGGGAGCGCGTGACCGGGCGCTGAGCGCCCTACTCGAACAGTTCCGCGTGGGTGAGGTCCAGCCCGGCCACGGCCCGGAGGATTTCCGAGAGGTGATGGCTCATCGCCGCCACCGCCCGCTCCGCATCGCCGTCCTCGACGGCGTTCAGGATGGCGCGGTGCTGCTCGACGAGCGGCCCCATCGATCCCGGTGAGTGCAGGGTCAGGGCGCAGACACGGTCCATATGCGCCTTCTGCATCTCCACCGCGCTCCAGGCCTCGGCGCAATCGGCCCCCTCCGCCAACGTGATGTGGAACAGGCTGTCGAGCCGCTGGAAGGCGAGATGGTCCCCCGCCTGCGCCGCCGTCTCCTGCGCCTCGATCAACGCCGCCGCCCTGTCGCGGTAATGCGGGTCGAAGCGCTCGCAGGCCCGCCGCACGATGGCGACCTCGATCGCCTCGCGGATGAAGCGGGCGTCGAGCATGCGCCGCACCGACAGCTTCACCACCACGGTTCCACGCTGCGGCTGGACGTCGACGAGGCCCTGCCGCATCAGCGCGATGAAAGCCTCGCGCACGGGCTGGCGCGACACCTGGAACCGCTCGGCGATCTCCGATTCGGAGAGCCTCTCGCCTGGCCGGATGGTCAGGTCGATGATGCTGGCGCGAAGCTCGCGTTCGACCCGCGCCGCGGCGCTCTCCTGCACGCGCGGCGGGGGCTGGTCAAGGAGTGCGATCGTCATCGGAACGGCGGCCCCTTTTTCCTCTCTTGAACTTCCATACAAGTGCATACTAGACTTGTCGCGGATCAGGAAGCCTGCATTTCGCAAGGCTCCGATCGCCACGTTCCCCGCCAGAAGGGAACATCGTTTCCACCGGGAGGATCCCCATGCTGACACGCCGCATCTTCGTGTCCACCGCCGGCGCCCTCGTCGCCAGCCCCGCCGTCCTCGGCCGCCCCGCCGCCGCCCAGGCCACCGTCACCCTGCGCTCGACCGACATCCATCCCGACGGCTACCCGACCATCGAGGCGGTCAAGTTCATGGGCCAGCTCCTCGAGCAGCGCACGAACGGCCGCATCAAGATCAACGTCTTCCACTCGGCCCAGCTCGGCCAGGAGAAGGACACGATCGACCAGACCCGGTTCGGCGTCATCGACATGAACCGCATCAACATGGCGCCGTTCAACAACCTGATCGCCTCCACCAACATCCCCTCCCTGCCCTTCATCTTCCGCTCCGTCGCGCACATGCGGAAGGTGATGGACGGCGCGGTGGGCGACCAGATTCTCGGCGATTTCACCGCCCACGGTCTCGTCGGCCTCGCCTTCTACGATTCGGGCTCGCGCTCCTTCTACAATTCCAAGCGCGCCATCACGACGCCGGCCGACATGCGCGGCATGAAGATCCGCGTCCAGCAATCGGACATGTTCGTCGCCCTTGTTCAGGCCCTCGGCGCCAACGCCACGCCCATGCCTTTCGGCGAGGTCTTCACCAGCCTCCAGACCGGCGTCATCGACGGCGCCGAGAACAACTGGCCGAGCTACGAATCGACCCGCCATTTCGAAGTCGCCAAGTTCTATTCGCTCACCGAGCACTCGCTCAGCCCTGAAGTGCTGGTCATGTCCAAGCGCTCCTTCGACAAGTTCAACGCCGCCGACCAGGCTCTGGTCCGGGCCGCCGCGAAGGAGTCGGTGGCGAAGATGCGCGAGCTCTGGGACGCCCGCGAGAAGGCGTCCGAAGCCAAGGTCCGCGCCGGCGGCGCCGTGATCAACACCGTCGAGAAGCAGCCTTTCATCGATGCGATGAAGCCGGTCTACGACCGCTTCGTCACCGATGCGAAGATGAAGGAACTGGTGGCGCGCATCCAGGCCGTGACCTGAATTTTCCGACCTCCGACCAGGCCCGCCGCCCCGCGCGGCGGGCATCCTTCCGGATCCCTCTTAGGCGAAATCCTTGTCGATGCACGCCCTCGTCGTCCGCATGCGACCGGTCACGGCCGCCCTCAGCCGCCTCTCGCTCCTCGTCGCCGGGGCGGGGCTGGTCGCCATGACCGTCCTCGTCTTCTGGAGCATTTTCGGGCGCTACGTGCTCAACGACACGCCCACCTGGACAGAGCCCGCCGTGCTCCTGCTGATGAGCTGGTTCATCCTGCTCGGCTCGGCCACCGGCGTGCGCGAGCGGGGCCATATCGGCTTCGAGATCGGCCTCGCCGCCTCGCCGCCGCCGCTCCGCTTCCTCCTGAAGATCGTCACGGAGGTGCTGCTCATCGGCTTCGGTCTCGCCATGCTGGGTTACGGCGCGCAGCTCGCCATGGGCACCTGGAGCGCCATGACGCCGATGATCGGCATCAGCCAGGGCTGGGACTACGTGCCCATCGCCGCCGGCGGCGCGCTCATCGCGCTGTTCTCCCTCGAACGGCTGCTGATGGTGATTGCCGGCACCGACGAGACGGCGCTGCCCATCGGTCACGGCCCCGAAGAGATCTGAGCGGAAGCACCCCTCCCATGGAACTCGCCATTCTCTTCGGCACCTTCGCGCTGCTGCTCCTCATCGGCATGCCGATCGCCTTCTGCCTCGGCGTCGCCTCCCTCGCCACGGTTCTGTGGATGGACGTGCCGCCGCTGGTGATCTTCCAGCAGATGAATTCCGGCATGAACGCCTTCGCCATGATGGCGATCCCCTTCTTCATCTATTCCGGCGACCTGATGATCCGCGGCGGCATCGCCGAGCGTCTCATCGCCTTCGCCGCCTCCCTCGTCGGCCACCTGCGCGGCGGCCTCGGCCAGGTCAACGTGCTGACCTCCACCATGTTCGGCGGCATATCCGGCTCGGCGGTCGCCGACGCCTCGGCTGTCGGCGGGCTGATGATCCCGCAGATGGTCAAGCGCGGCTACGACGCCGACTACGCGGTCAACGTCACCGCCAACGCGGCGATCATCGCGCTGCTCATCCCGCCCTCCCACAACATGATCATCTATTCGCTGGCGGCGGGCGGAAACCTCTCCATCGCCGACCTCTTCACCGCCGGCATCGTTCCCGGCCTGATGCTGGCCGGCGCGCTGATGGTCGCCGCCTATATCGTCGCAAGGCGGCGCGGCTATCCCACCGGCACCTTCCCCGGCTGGCTGATGGTGGCGCGTGCCCTCATCGTCGCGGCGCCTGGCCTCGTCCTCATCGCCATCATCTTCGGCGGCGTGCGCTCGGGCATCTTCACGGCGACCGAGAGCTCCTGCGTCGCCGTGGTCTATGCGCTCTTCATCACCGTCTGCGTCTACCGCCAGCTCAGCTGGACCGATTTCGTGGAGGCGACGCTGGGCGCCGTGCGCACCACCGCCATGGTGCTTCTCGTCATCGGCACGGCCGCGGCCTTCGGCTGGCTCATGGCCTTCCTGCAGGTTCCGGCCCAGACCGTCGCCTTCATGAAGAGCATCACGAACGATCCCGTGACGATGCTGCTGCTGATCAACGTGGTCCTGCTCTTCCTCGGCACCTTCATGGACATGGCGCCGATGATCATCATCCTCACCCCCATTCTCCTGCCGGTGGTGAAGGCCTTCGGCGTCGATCCCATCCACTTCGGCGTCATCCTCATCCTCAATGCCGGGATCGGGCTGAACACGCCGCCGGTCGGCTCCGTCCAGTTCGTCGCCTGCGTCATCGGCAAGGTGTCGATCGGCGAGGCCATGAAGACCATCTGGCCCTTCTACGGCGCCTCGGTCTTCGTCCTGCTGCTGGTCACCTACGTGCCGGCCTTCTCGCTATGGCTCCCCGCCCTGTTTCGCTGATCCGTCCGCCGAAAGGTTCGCCATGTCCCTCGCCGTCCGCCAGGCCTCCCATCCGCAGGCCGCCAGGCACTATGACACCGACGCCCTGCGCGCCCATTTCCTGGTCGAAGGCCTGTTCCGGCCGGACGCGGTCGAGCTCACCTACAGCCATGTCGATCGCATCGTGATCGGCGGCGCCATGCCGGTCGCGGGGCCCCTCGCCCTCGAGACCCACAAGGCGCTGGGCCAGGCGACCTTCCTCGCCCGGCGCGAGCTCGGCATCTGCAATGTCGGCGGCCCCGGCCGCGTCGTCTGCGATGGCGAGCCGTTCGAGCTCGCCCCGCGCGACATGCTCTACGTCGCCATGGGAACGAGCGACGTCCGCTTCGAATCCGCCGACTCTGCCGAGCCGGCAAAGTTCTATCTCTTCTCGACCCCCGCCCATGCCCGCCACCGCACCGTGCTGGTGCGAGAGGCCGAGGCCAATGCCCTCGAGCTCGGCGGCCAGGAGCAGGCCAATGCCCGCACCCTCCGGCAGTACATCATTCCGGGGCGGGTGGACTCGTGCCAGCTCGTCATGGGCCTGACCACGCTGAAGCCCGGCAATGTCTGGAACACCATGCCCAGCCACGTTCACGACCGCCGCTGCGAGGCCTATCTCTATTTCGGCCTCGGCGCGGATGCCCGCGTCGTCCACCTCATGGGCGAACCGGAGGAGACCCGCCATCTCGTCGTCGCCAACGAGCAGGCGATCATCTCGCCGCCCTGGTCGATCCATTCCGGCTGCGGCACCACCGCCTATTCCTTCGTCTGGGCCATGGGCGGCGACAACCAGGATTTCACCGACATGGACATGGTGCCGATGGGGGGGCTGCGATGAGCCGGGGCACCGACATCTTCGTCCGCGACGCCGAGGCACACTGGACCGACCTCGGCGGCGGCGTGAAGCGCAAGATCCTGACCTATGACGCTGGCGTCATGATGGTCCGCGTCGTCTTCGGGAAGGGCGCCGTCGGCGCTCCCCACCACCACCCGCACATCCAGTGCACCCTTGTCGCCAGCGGCCGTTTCGAGGTGACGATCGGCGGGCGCCGCGCCATCCTCGCCGCCGGCGACAGCTTCATCGTCCCCACCGATGTCGTCCATTCCGTCGTCGCACTGGAGGCGGGAGAGCTCGTCGACACCTTCACGCCACTGCGGGAGGACTTTCTCCAGGAGGCCCGTTCCTAACCGAGGGGCTGCATCCCGCGCGAAACCGACAGGGGGTCTACCGGGTTGGTGCCCGACCACAGATTGGCCGGAAAGCGCTGGGACGATCGGGCATGGATGCACTCTTCATCGGACAGACCTATATCGACGTCACGCTTCTGGCGGACGTCATCCCGACCGGCGACGACAAGGTGGTCGCCAAGGACTATTCGGTCTCCTTCGGCGGCAACGCCGTCACCGCCGCCTTCGCCTGTGCGAAGCTCGGCGTGAAGCCGGATCTTCTCACCTCCCACGCCAATGACTGGCTCGGCCGGATGTTCTCCGACATGGCCGCGCGCTACGAGGTGAACCTCCATCCGCGGCCGGTGAAGCGCTCGTCGCTGTCCTTCGTCATCCCCAACAACGGAAAGCGCGCCATCCTGCGCGCCCGCGACGATGCCTATCTCCACCCTTTCCCGACGCTCTATCTCGACGGCTGCCGCGTGCTCCATCTCGACGGCCACCAGCCGGACGCCGCCATCGCCTATGCGAAGGCCTGTCGCGAGAAGAACATCCTGACGTCGCTCGACGGCGGCGGCCTTCGCTCCAATACCCGGGAGCTCCTCGAATTCATTGACGTTGCCGTGGTCGCCGAGCGTCTCTGCGAGCAGATGGAGCTCACCCCCAGCGAGATGCTGACCTACCTGAACTCCCGAGGCTGCCGGATTGGCGCCGTCACGCTCGGCGAGCGCGGGATGGTCTGGATCGACGATGTGGGCGAGAAGCGCGAGATGCCGGCACTGGAGGTGCCTCGCGACAAGGTGGTCGACACCAACGGTGCCGGCGACATTTTCCATGGCGCCTATTGCTATGCCTATCTGGCCAATCCGGAAGGCGCCTGGGAGGAGCATTTCCGCTTCGCGCGGGCGGCCTCGGCCCACTCCATCCAGCATCTCGGCAACGAGGCGAGCCTCCCCTCGCTTGCCGATATCAGGGCGATGCGCGCCGCGGCGGGGGAGTGACCGCAGCCACGCCCCTCATTCCGCCGCGAGCGGCAGGGCCGGCGAGGGCGTGACGGCATCGCCGGCGGCCGCTTCCTGCGGCTCCGGCTTCCTGACCCGGAACCACAGCGCATAGAGCGCTGGCAGGAACAGGATGGTGAGCAGCGTGGCCGCGAACAGGCCGCCGCCGATGGTGATCGCCATCGGTCCCCAGAACAGCGAGCGCGCGAGCGGCACCATGGCGAGGATTGCCGCCATGGCCGTGAGCACGACGGGCCGCGAGCGGTGGACGGTCGCCTCGATGATGGCGTCGTAGAGCGAGAGGCCCGCCTCCCGGTTCTCGTCGATCTGCTGCACCAGGATGACCGTGTTGCGCATGATCATGCCGGCAAGCGCGATGAGGCCGAGCAGGGCGACGAAGCCGAACGGCGCATTGAGCAGGTTGAGGGCGAGCGAGGCTCCGATGAGACCCAGCGGCGCCGTCGAGAAGACCAGCAGCAGCCGCGAGAAGGACTGGAGCTGGATCATCAGCACGGTCAGCATGCCGAGGGCCATGACGGGGAAGAGGGCTGCGAGGGAGGCGTTGGCCTTCGCCGATTCCTCGACGGAACCACCGACCTCGATGCGCAGGCCGGGCGGCAGCGAGGCCTTGAGGCTCTTGAGCGCCTCCTCCACCTGACCGGACACCACCGCCGGCTGTACGCCGTCGACGACGTCGGCCCTCACCGTGATCGACAGCTCGCGGTTCCGCCTCCAGAGGATCGGATCCTCCTGGTTGAATTCCATACGGGCGACCTGGGCGAGCGGAACCGGCACGCCGCCACGGGCGATGATGGTGAGATCGCCGATGCGGCCGAGATCGACGCGCTCGCTCGGCACGGCGCGGGCGACGATCTCCACCTTCTCGGTACGGTCGCGCATGGTTGTCACGGTGACGCCGGTGAGGAGCGTCTGCAGCGTCTGGGCGACGTCCTGGACATTGAGGCCGAGGGAACGGGCGCGATCCTGATCCACCACGAGGCGGACGGAGGGGGACTGCTCGTTCCAGTCGAGGTGGGGATCACGGGTGCTGGAGTTGGCGCGCATGATCTCGCGCACCTTCACCGCGAGATCCCGGACCGCCTGCGGCTCGCTGCCGACGACGCGGAACTGGACGGGGAAGCCGACCGGCGGGCCGAAGCTGAAACGGTCGATGCGCACCCGCGCCTCCGACAGCGCGCCCTCGGCGACGGCCTTCTCGAGCCGCGCCTTCACCCGCTCGCGCGCTTCCAGGCTCTTCGTCATGATGACGATCTGCGAGAAGGACTCGTCCGGCAGCTGCGGGTTCAGGCCCAGCCAGAAGCGCGGGCTGCCCTGGCCGACATAGGTCGTATAGGTGCGGATGTCGTCGTCGCCCTTCAGCAGGGCCTCGGCGCGCTTCGCCGTGTCGAGCGACGCGGTGATCGAGGAGCCCTGCGGCTGGCGCATCTCGAAGAAGAGTTCCATGCGGCCGGAGACGGGGAAGAACTGCTGCTGCACCCGCGTGAAGGCGACCAGCGACCCGGCGAAAATGGCAATGGTGGCGACAACCACGACGACCTTGTGGTCCACCGACCAGCGCACGGCACTGCGCAGCAGCTGGTAGGTCGGTGTGTTGTAGAGCGCGTGTGCGTCCGTGTGGTCCGGCCTCGGCGGGATCGGCTTGCCGCGCTTCTCCGCGCGCTTCACGGCGCGCTGGTGCTTGCGCTCCGCGAGCGCTTGGAAGTCCGGAAGCATGATGTAGCCGAGATAGGGCGTGAACAGCACGGCCACGAACCAGGACACGATCAGCGCCAGGCCGACCACCCAGAAGATCGAACCGGCATATTCGCCCGTCGACGAATTGGCCAGGCCGACGGGCAGGAAGCCGATGGCGGTGACCAGCGTGCCCGTGAGCATGGGGAAGGCGGTGGAGGTCCAGGCGAAGGCGGCCGCGGAAACGCGGTCCCATCCCTGCTCCATCTTCACCACCATCATCTCGACGGCGATGATGGCGTCGTCGACCAGCAAGCCGAGCGCAATGATCAGCGCTCCCAGCGAGATGCGGTGCAGGTCGATGCCGATCAGGTACATCAGCGTGAAGACGACGGCGAGCACGAGCGGCACCGAGAGAGCGACGATGACGCCGGTACGCAGCCCCAGGGACACGAAGGATACGAAGAGAACGATGGCCAGGGCCTCGATGAAGGAGGTCTTGAACTCGGACACCGCTTCGCGCACCACGTGCGGCTGGTCGGCGATCTGGCCGAGTTCGATCCCGACCGGCAGCTGCGCGCGGAAGGCTTCGCGCGCCCTTTCCAGCTCCTCGCCGAGGGCGGTGATGTTGGCGCCCTTCTGCATGACGACGCCGACGAGCACCGACGGCTGGCCCTCCTGGCGGATCAGGTAGGTCGGCGGGTCCACATAGCCGCGCGAGATCGCGGCGATGTCGCCGAGCCGGAAGATGCGGCCATTGACGTCGACGGGAATGGCCGCCACCGCCTCGACCCCGTCGAGGGCCCCCGTGACGCGCAGCGGAATGCGGGCGGAGCCCGTGTCGATCGTGCCCGCGGGGGTCACCGCGTTCTGCTTCTGCAGGCTCTCGAAGATGGTGGAGGAGGAAACGCCGAGGGTGGCAAGCTTGGCGTGGCTGAACTCGACGAAGATGCGCTCGTCCTGGGCGCCGTAGATATTGACCTTTGTGACGTTGGGAACACGCAGCATGTGGCTCTTCAGCCGCTCGGCGATGGCCTTCAGGTCGGCATAGGAAGCCCCGTCGCCGGTCAGCGTGTAGAGCACGGAATCGACGTCGCCGAACTCGTCGTTGACGGCCGGCCCGATGACGCCGCTCGGCAGGTCCGGCTTCAGGTCATCCAGCTTCTTGCGCACCTGGTAGAAGAGCTGAGGCACGTCGCGCGGCGGGGTGTTGTCGCGGAAGGTCATCTGGATCGCGGCGAAGCCGGACTTGGTGTAGGTCTGCGCCCGGTCGAAATAGGGCAGTTCCTGCAGCTTCTTCTCGATCCGCTCAGCCACCTGGTCCTGGATCTCCCGGGCGGTGGCGCCCGGCCAGGCGACGGTGATCGTCACCACCTTGATGGTGAAGGAGGGATCCTCCGCCTGTCCCAGACGCATGTAGGAGATGATGCCGCTCGCGATGACGACGAGGATGGCGAAGAGCACCAGCGAGCGGTGGGTCACGGCCCAGTGGGACCAGTTGCCCTTCGTCAGGTGCGGGTCATGGCTGTCGTGGGCGGACATGGGTGGTCGCTCCGCTGGGGAGGTCGGGACGAGTGAATGGTGCGGGGCCGGGTGGAACTGCCGCGTCGAGGAGTTCAGCGCCCTTCGACGATGCGCACGCGCTGGCTGGGGTCGAGCTTGTGGACACCCAGCGTCACGACCTTGTCGCCGTCGGCGATTCCGTCGGCGATGAGCACGTCGCGGCCGTCATAGCCGGCGACCGTCACCGGCTTCAGCGCCAGCTTGCCGGTGGCCTCGTCGACGACGAAGACCGAGGTGCCGCGCCCGTCGGAATAGAGCGCGGAGATGGGGAGGCGAGCCACGCGGGCGGACGCGGGCTCGCCAGCCGTGACGGTCGCGGTCATACCGATGACCACGCCGTCGTCGGCGTCCTGAATGGTGTAACGGGCCTGGAAGGTCCGGGTGGCGACATCGGCCGAGGCGGCGAGTTCGCGCAGGGTGGCGACGTAGGTCTTCTCGGCGTTCGACCACAGTGAAACGCGGGCGGAGGATGAGCGCCGCACGTCCTCGATCAAAGCCTCGGGAATGGCCACCACGGCTTCGCGCTCGCCGGATCGGGCGAGCCGCACGATGGCGGTGCCCGACAGCACCACCTGGCCGGGTTCCACCAGGGTGGCCGTCACGATGCCGTCGCTGTCGGCGACCAGCGTCGCATAGGCGAGCTGGTTGGCGGCGAGGTCGAGCGCCCGCTTGGCGCGGTCAACCCGGCTGCGGGCATCGGCCGTCTTGGCAAGCTGGGTGTCGAGGGTCGCCTGGGTGGCCCAGCCGGCGGCACGCAGCTCCTGGGTGCGCTTGTCCTGTGCCACCGACGCGGCGAGGTTCACCTCGGCCGCTTCGAGTTCGGCCGCGGACTGCTGCATCTGCAGCTTGAGATCGGTCGCGTCCAGCCGCGCGAGCGGCTGGCCCTGCACGACACGCTGGCCCTGCTGGACGAGGCGTTCGGAGACCTTGCCGGCGACGCGGAACCCGAGATCGCTCTCGACCCGCGGCCGGACAGTGCCGACGAAGGTACGCTCGCGCGCCCTTGGCTTGAACACGACCGTCTCGGCCCGAACGGCGCGCGGCGGGGTGTCGGCGGCCTTGGCATCGGTGCGGGCATTGCCGTCGGTGCAGGCGGCGAGGCCCAGCGCCAGGACGCCGCTGGCCAGGAGGGGGAGGATACGGGAGCCGGCGGGAGCGGACATGGCTTGGTCCTCAGGCTTTCAGGGCGCGGATGGCGAACTGCGTCAGGCGGCTCGTCTGTTCGTCGAGGTCGCTGTCGTGGGCGCAATGGGCGATCAGGGTCGGGTGGAAGACGCTGGCATGGCACTGCTTGAAGGACAGCGCCGCGTCCACGGGGTCGCGGACGATGAACGCGCCGCTCGCCATGCCGTCGCGGATGACCTCGGCAAACAGCGCGACGAGGGCTTCCAGATGCGCTTTGACGACGTGCCAGTTCTCCGTCATGGCGGCTTCCACCATGTCGTAGAGCCGGCGCTCGTCGAAGAACTGGGCCTTGTTGAACTGGTGCAGCGACATGGTCATGCGCACCAGACGCTCCTCGGCGGCGACGTCACGCTCGGCGGCGATCTGCTTCAGGATCTCGTGGCAGGTGTCGAGGAGCCGCCGCGCGATCTCCTCGCAGATCGCCGACTTGGAGGGAAAGAACCGATAGACGTTTGCCGGGCTCATGCCGAGTTCGCCGGCGATGTCCGCGATCGCCGTCTTGGCGTAGCCGACGCGGCGGAAGTGCTCCTCGGCCACGGCAAGGATGCGCTCACGCGTTTCGTCGGCAGTGAAGCGGGCCCGGCTGGTCATGACGCCTGTCTTGTAACGACTGATGATTTTGTAAATTTATCACTCTTCAGGATACAGTCAAGCCCTAGCGGTGCCATGGGACCGCTCGGGTTAACGAGGCGTCATTCGGACAACGAAAAAGCCCGCCAGGAGTGCCTGACGGGCCTTGGGCGCTCCTGCCACGGAACGTGGACCAGAGGGCCTACTTCTCGGTGGAGGGAACGGATCAGGGCAGCCAGTTGCGGCTGTTGTACCAGGTGTCGATCTCGCTGCGGGCCTGGTCCTTGGCGTAGCCGTAGCGCTCCTGGAGCTTGCCCTCGAGCTGGTCGCGGCGCCCGGCGATCACGTCCAGGTCGTCGTCGGTCAGCTTGCCCCACTGCTCCTTGACGTTACCCTTGAGCTGCTTCCAGTTGCCTTCAACGCGGTCCCAGTTCATCGCCTGATCTCCTCGATTTGCGATGCCCGGACAACCCTGGCGGACCGCGCCGGTTCCAGGCCGGCGCAGAAAATCGGCTGGCTCAGCCGGACCTGCCCCGCAAACGTCCGACGATCCCCGTGGGAAAGAAATAGACGCTCAGCACGAAGAGGATCCCGAGCAGCAGCAGCCAGCGGTCGGGATGCAGCAGCTTGGGCAGCAGCGGGATTCCCTCCGTCGCCGCCGAGGCGGTAGCCATCAGCTTCTGCAGATAATTCTGCGCCACGATGAACAGCGTGGCGCCGATGACGGCGCCATAGAGCGTGCCCATGCCGCCGATGACGACCATCAGCAGGATGTCGAGCATGATGGCGAAGGAGAGGGTCGTGTCCGGACCGGTGTAGCGGAGCCAGATCGCGCTCATGGCGCCCGCCAGCACCGCCATGCCGGCGGCGAGGCAATTGGCGACCGTGCGGTAATAGACGACGCGATAGCCGAGCGCCTCGGCGCGCATGTCGTTCTCGCGGATCGCCTGGAGGACGCGGCCGAAGGGCGAGTTGACCACCCTCAGCGCCAGCAGGAACAGCGTCACCGCCATGGCGAAGACGAGGTAGTAGGCGAGCACGCGGCCGTTGATGACCGTGCCGAAGACCGGCTGGTCCAGCAGCCGGTAGCCCGGCCGTAGGACCTGCGGAACGGAGAAGGAGCGGCCGTCCTCGCCGCCCGTGTATTCGGAGAACTGCGTCGCGAGGATCAGGAAGGCGGAGGCGACCGCGAGCGTGATCATGGCGTAGAAGATCGCCCGCACGCGCAGCGACAGGAGCCCGATGAGAAAGGCGAGCACCACGCCGACGATGAGGGCGAGGAGGATGCCGAGGGCAAGGACGCCCCAGCTCGCCCCGAACGTGTAGAGGCCGAGGCCGACACCGTAGCCGCCGATGCCGAAGAACATCGTATGGGCGAAGGAGACGATGCCCGTATAGCCGAGCAGCAGGTCGTAGCTCGCCACCAGCACGATGAAGATGCAGACCTTTGCCGCCGTGTTGATGGCCGCCGCGCCCGAGAACAGGAAGGGCGCGAAGGCGAGGCCGACGACGATGGCGAGGAGGATTCCGGTGAGGATGCGGCTGCGCGGATAGTCGCCGGACAGGAGCGTGTTCAGCATCGCCCTCACCTCTTCGCCACGGGATAGAGGCCCTGCGGCCGCCACATCAGGATCGCCACCATCAGCAGGATGTTGGACGCGAGCGCCACCTTCGGCAGCAGGAAGGCGGTGTAGTTCGCCATCATCGCCACCAGGATGGCGCCTACGAAGCAGCCGCCGACCGAGCCGAGACCGCCGATGATGATGACGATGAAGACGAGCACCATGACGTCGCCGCCGATCGCCGCGGTGAGCGTCTCGCGGTAGAGCGCCCAGAGCACGCCGCCGAGGCCGGCGAGCGCCGACCCCACGGCGAAGACGCCGACGAAGAGCCGGCGGATGCGATAGCCGAGCGCCTCCACCATCTCCGCATTCTCCACGCCGGCGCGGATGAGGAGCCCGATGCGCGTCCGGTTGAGGACCAGCAGCATGGCGGCGAAGACGACGAGGCCGACCACGACGGTGAGGATGCGGAAGCGCTCGATGGCGACATCGCCGATGACCACGGCGCCGCGGAGCGCCGTCGGCAGGGCCATGGCCTTCTGGTCGCCGCCCCAGATGACGTGGATGAGCTGCTCGGCGACGATGAGGCCGCCCATGGTGATGAGGATCTGCTTGAGGTGCTGGCCGTAGACGGGCCTGACGATTACCCGCTCGAAGGCGAGGCCGAGGAGCCCCGTGCCAGCCATCGCCACGGTGACGGCCAGCCCCAGGGCCATGAGGTTCCAGGCGAGCGAGTCCACCTGCACCCATCCCGACAGCAGCGCCAGCACCGACAGGGCGATATAGGCGCCTACCGCGATGAAGGCGCCGTGGCCGAAGTTCAGCACGTCCATCAGGCCGAAGACGAGGGTGAGGCCCGAGGCGATGACGAAGATCATCATGCCCATGGCGAGCGCGGCCACGGTGAGCGTCACCCAGGTGGTGGGATTGCCGACGAAGGGCAGCGCCAGGGCGGAGAGAGCCACCGGCAGCAGGATGGGCAGGTAGTCGTGCTTGATGGCAGGGAGCGTCTCGGCGGGGCTGGCGGGGGACGGTGCAACGGTCATGGCGTGGCCTCACTGATGCGCGTCGAGCGACAGGCCGAGCAGCCGCTGCTGCAGGGCCTCGTCGCGGGCCAGATCGGCCATGGCGCCGCGGTGGACGATGCGGCCGTCATCCATCACCGCGACCTGGTCGCCGAGGCTCGCCGCGAAGCGGAAGTTCTGCTCGACCAGCAGGATCGTCGTCTCCCGCTTCAGCTCGGCGAAGGCGGTGATCATTGCCTCGATGATCGCCGGCGCGATGCCCTTGGTCGGCTCGTCGATGAGGATCAGCGTACGCGGCTCGGCGATGGCGCGGGCGATGGCGAGCATCTGCTTCTGCCCGCCGGAAAGGACGCCGGCCGGGAATTGCCAGAACTTCTTCAGCGCCGGGAAGAGGCCGAAGATCCAGTCGAGCCGGGCGGGGTCGAGGGGGCCGGAGCGCGCCGCCAGCACCATGTTCTCTGCCACCGTCAGGTCGGCGAAGACCGCCATGGTCTCCGGCACATAGGCGATGCCCGCCTGCGCGATGTCAGGGGTAGCCAGCCCGCCGATCGGCCGGCCGTCGAAGGTCACGGTGCCACGCGAGGGCTTCCAGAGACCCATGATGGTGCGCAGCGTCGTCGTCTTGCCGGCGCCGTTGCGGCCGAGAAGCACGGTCATGCCGCCGCGGGGCAGAGCGAGATCGACCCCCTGAAGGATGTGGTACTGGGCGATATGGGTGTGGACCCCCTCGAGGGTCAGCAGCGGCTCAGCCATGGGACGCCGCCGCCGTCTTCGGCGCCTGGCCGAGATAGGCCTCCTGGACCACCGGCGAGGCGATCACCGCGGCGGGTTCGCCATCGGCGACGAGGCGCCCGTTGTGCAGCACCACGATACGGTCGGCGAGGGAGCGGACCACGTCCATCTTGTGCTCCACCAGCAGGATGGTCTTGCTGCCGTCCGCCTTCAGCTTGCGGATGAGGTCGAGGATGACGGGCACCTCGTCCACGCTCATGCCCGCGGTGGGCTCGTCGAACATGAAGACCTGCGGCTCCAGCGCCATCATGATCGCCACCTCCAGCTTGCGCTTGTCGCCATGCGGCAGGGCGGCGGCGAGCGTGTCGCGCACGGCGGAGAGGTTCACCTCGTCGAGATAGTGGTCCGCCTTGGCGATCCAGTCGCGGTGGCTCGACCAGAGGGAGAGGAGGCTCGCCTTCGCGCGCCCGCGCGCCTGCGCGGCGAGGCGCACGTTCTCCCCCACCGTCAGGTTGGGGAAGAGGTTGGTGATCTGGAAGGCCCGGCCGATGCCGCGCTGCGCCCGCCCGGCGGCGCCGAGGGCGGAGATGTCGTCGCCGTCGAGCAGGGTCTGGCCCGAGGTCGCGGCGAGCTGCCCGGACATGAGGTTGAAATAGGTGGTCTTGCCCGCCCCGTTCGGCCCGACGATGGCGGTCAGCGTCCCCGCATGGAAGGCGCAGGACACGGTGTCGACGGCGACATGGCCGCCGAAGCGGATGGTCAGGTCGCGGGTTTCGAGGACGGGCGGCATGGGGCGATGGATGCTTCTTGCGGGCGAGGGCGAAGCCATCAGGAGCCATCCTCGGAGGGCGCCAGGCAGGATGCGCCCTTCGCGAGGACCGAAGGAGGCACGGCCGGATCGGATCCGGCCGCGCCCCGCTGTCTCGGATCAGCGCCGATTGGTGATCGGCAGCGGCATCTCGGAGGCGGGAATGGTGCGCACCAGGTCGAGCATGTCGTTGTCGCGGCCGTTCTGGCGGATGCGGAAGTGATACATCTCCTGCATCGCCTGATGGTCCTCCTTGCGGAAGGTCATCGGCCCCTTCGGGGTCTCGAAGGTCATGCCGGCCATGGCGGCGATCAGCTTCTCGGTGTCGGTCGATCCCGCCTTTTCCAGCGCCGCCACCACAGCGGCCGCGGCAGCGAAGCCACCGGCGACGAAGAAGTCCGGCGGCGCGTTGTGGCGCTTCTGGTACTCGGCCTTCAGCCAGTCGTTCAGCGGGTTCTTCGGGAAGTCGTAGTAGTAGTAGATGCCACCCTCGGTGCCGGCGAAGGCCTTCCAGGCGTTCATGGCGGGGAGGATGTTGCCGCCGGGCGCGAGAGCGATGTTGAAGCGCTCCGGCTTCATGTCGACGAACTTCGCCATCGGATGGGCGCCGGCCCAGATGAAGCCAATGATGCGCTTGCCGGGACGGTCCTTCAGTGCCGCGAACAGGCGCTCGGCGAAGGGGGTGAAGTCGGCGGTATTGCCGGCGGCGAACTCCTCCGCGACGATGCGGGCGCGCGGCCGGATGGCGGCGAGCGCCGCCTTGTTGGCGGCGACGCCGTCACGACCGAAGGCGGTGTCGAGGCCCATCATGCCGATGAACACGTCCTCGTTCTCCGGGATCGAGGCCGCCGCCGCCAGCGCGTCCTGGTAGGACGAGCGGCCGGTGCGGAAGATGTAGCGGTTCCAGCGCGGACCGGTGATCGAGTCCGCCACCGCCGGCTCGACGATGAGGATCTTCTTCGCCTCTTCCGCCACGGGCAGCATGGCGAGGGCCACCGGCGAGCCGGTGGTGCCGACGGCAAGCGCCGCGCCGTCGTCGTTGTAGCACTCCTCGAGCAGGGCCTTGCCGCGGTCAGGGCGCAGCTGGTCGTCCTTGACGAGAACCTGGATGCGCATGCCGGCGACCGTATTCGTGCCCCGCGTCAGATATTCCAGGCCCATCATGAAGCCGACCTCGGTCTGCTTCGCATAAGCCTCGAGCGGGCCGGTGCGGCCCGCGATGAGGCAGATTTTGACGTCGCGGGTCTGGGCCGCGGCGCTTCCTGCAAAGGACGTCACGGCGATTGCAAGCGAGGCGGCAGCCACCGCCAGCGTCTTCCTCAGCATGGGATCCTCCCTGATCCATATTCTCAAACTGACACTTGAGTCATGTTTCATGTGACGCTAGCTTCGTCCCACAAACGCGTCAAGCGGGAAGCGGTCTGGGGCCTCCGGGCGACGGGCCGATGACGGGAAAACGCCACGGACAGGCCATGAGCAACCTCCATCCGGCAGGGCCGCTGCCGGCGCCGAAGACCCAGCGGGGCGAACGCACCCGCCAGAAGATCCTCGACGCGGCCGAGCGCGAGATCGGCGCGCGCGGCTTCTCCGACGCCTCCATCGCGACCATCACCGCCGAGGCGGCCGTCGCCCAAGGCACGTTCTACCTCTACTTCCGCTCCAAGGAGGAGGTGCTGCGCGAGTTGGTCCTGCGCATGGGCCGGCGCCTGAGGCACCACCTGACGCTCGCCACCGCGGGCGCCGGCGACCGCATGCAGGCGGAGCGCCTGGGCATCCGCGCCTTCCTGCAGTTCGTCCGCGACAATCCCAACCTCTACCGCGTGGTGGCCGAGTCCCAGTTCGTCGATCCGGCCATCCATCGGGCCTATTACGAGGAGTTCGCGTCGGGCTACCGCCTGGGCCTGGAGGAGGCCGAGGCGCGCGGCGAGATCGCCCCCGGCCATGCGGAGGTGCGGGCCTGGGCGCTCATGGGGGTGACGGACATGGTCGGCCGGCGCTACGCCATCTATGACCGGGACGGCCCTCTCGATGCGGCGGCGGAAGCCGCCTACGATTTCGTCGCCCACGGTATCGGTCCGCGCGCTGCCGGACGCGGCGCCAAGACCTGACGCCGCCCGCCGGGCCGGTCGCCGCGAGAGGTCCCCGATGAAGACGATCCCCGATCTCTGCCGCCGCCGCGCCGAGCTGAGCCCCGGTGCCATCGCCTTCGAGGAGGTGCACGGCGCCCGCACAGTGACCTTCGCCGAGATCGAGGAGAGGGTCGGGCGCGGCGCTGCCTTCCTCGCGGGCCGCGGCCTGGAGCCTGGTGACCGGGTAGCCGTGCTCTGCCACAACGGGGTCACCTTCTTCGAGCTGCTCTTCGCCTGCGCCCGGGCGCAGCTGGTGCTCGTGCCGCTGAACTGGCGCCTCACCCCGGCGGAGCTCCGCCCGATCCTCGCCGATTGCGGCGCGAAGCTCCTGCTCGCCGACGCCGCCACTGCCTCCCTCGCGCAGGAACTGGCGGGGCTGGTGCCGGTGCTCTCTTTCGCCGGCTATGAGGCCGCCCGCGCCGCCGCGACCCCGGCAAGCGGCGCCCCCTCCCCGTGGGAGACTGACCGAATCTGGTACCTGCTCTACACCTCGGGCACGACCGGCCGGCCCAAGGCGGTGATCCAGACCCCCGCCATGGCCCTCGCCAATGCCGTCAACATCCAGCAGGCCACCGGCATGGGCGCCTGCGACGACACGCTCAACTACCTGCCACTGTTCCACACGGCGGGGATCAACCTCCACGCCCTGCCGCTCTTCATCGCCGGCGGCACCTCCCGCATCATCCCGAAATTCGAGCCCGACGCCGTCTTCGACCTCATCGGTCGCGGCAAGCTCTCGCTGTTCTTCGGCGTGCCCGCCATCTACCAGGCCCTGAGCCTGCATCCCGCTTTCGAGGCCACGGACTTCTCGCGCGTCCGCCACTGGGGGTGCGGCGGCGCCCCGATCCCGGAACCCTTGCTGCGCGCCTTCGCCGCCCGCGGCGTCACCGTCTGCAACGGCATGGGCATGACCGAGACCGGCCCGACCCTCTTCCTCATGGACCCGGCGAACGCAGCGGCAAAGATCGGCTCTGTCGGCAAGCCGCAGATCCTCGCCGAGGTGCGGATCGTCGACTTCAGGGACGAGGACGTGGCACCGGGCGAGGCGGGTGAACTGCTGTTCCGCGGGCCCGGCATCACCCCCGGCTATTTCAACCAGCCGGAGGCCACGGCGAAGGCCTTCGCCCCCGGCGGCTGGCTGCGCTCGGGCGATGTCGGCCGACAAGACGCCGACGGCTACTACTACGTCGTCGACCGCATCAAGGACATGTTCATCTCGGGCGGGGAGAACGTCTACCCGGCCGAGGTCGAGATCGTGCTCCACGCCCATCCGGCCATTCTCGAGGCGGCGGTGATCGGCGTCGCCGACCCGACCTGGGGAGAGGTCGGCCATGCCGTCGTCCTGCTGCGGCCGGGGGCGACGGCGACCGTCGAGGAGATCCGCGCCCACTCCCGGGCCCGCCTTGCCGGCTACAAGGTTCCCCGCCACATCACCATCGTCGAGGATTTCCCGCGCACCGCGGCGGGCAAGATCCAGAAGCACGTCCTGCGCAGCCTCGTCGCCGGGGACAGAGGATGACGGAGCCAGTACCGCCAGCTTCTGCCCTCACCGACCTCGGTGCGGGGCGCCCGCTCGTCTTCCTCCACGGCTGGTCCGTCGACAGGTCCTTTTTCCTGGCCCAGGAGAGCCTCGCCCGCGACGGCTTCCGCGCCGTTGCACCCGACCAGCCCGGCCACGGCGACACGCCTCTGGCGCCATGGCCGGCCACCATGGCCGGCCTCGCCGACGCCCTCGCGGCTCTGATCGCCAGCATCCCGGGCGACCCCGCCGTTCTTGTCGGATGGTCCATGGGCGCCATCGTCGCCCTCGATTACCTCGCCCGCCACGGCGCAGGGCGCATTGCTGGCCTCGTCATGGTCGACATGAGCCCCAAGGTCGCCAACGGGCCGGACTGGCCACACGGCCTCGCCGGCGGGCAGGACCTCGAGGGAGCCCTGGGCGCGGCCGACCGGATGGAAGGCGACTGGCCCCTCTACGCGCCGCGGATCGCCCGGGCCATGTTCGCGGCCGGACACGACGAGGCCTCGCCGCACCTCGCCCGGGCGACGGAGCGGATCGCCGCGCGAGATCCAACCGTGATGGCCGCGCTCTGGCGCTCGCTGGTGCAGGCCGACCACCGCGCCACCGTCGCGGGCCTGCCCGTGCCCCTCCTTGCCGTCGCCGGGGCGAAGAGCCAGCTCTACAGCCCCGCCGTCGCCGACTGGATTGCTGCGACCGCGCCGCAGGGGCGGGCACGGATCATCGCCGAAGCAGGCCACGCGCCGCACATGGAGCAGCCGGCGGCGTTCAATGCCGCCGTCGCCGGCTTCGCCCGGAGCCTGTGACCGCCGCCCTCAGTCGGAGACCGGTTGCGGCACGTCGTGCCGATCCAGCATCCGCAGGCTGCGCTCGGTCAGCCGGGTGAGGAGGAGGTCGAGCTGGTCGCGCTCGTGGGGGGTGAACCCGTCGCTGAGGTCGGCGGCGAAACGCTGCGCCACCGGAACAAGGTCACCATAGATCACCTGCCCCTCGCGCGTCAGTGACAGGAAGGCCTCGCGAAGGTCCTGGCGGTTGATGCGGCGCTGGATCAGCCGGCGCCGCGTCAGGCTGGCCACGGCACGCGAGACCTTGGTCTTGTGCATGTGGCTGTGCGCGCCGATGTCCTTGGCCGTCGCCTGGCCGAACTGGCCCAGCGTGGCTATGACGCGCCATTCCGGGATACCGAGCCCGTAGCGCTCGGCATAGATACCCGAGAGCGCCTGGCTGACGACATTGGCGAGGACGTTCAGCCGGTAGGGCAGGAACGAATCCAGCTCGAGCTTGGTGTCTGAAATGGAGGACTTGTCCGCTAGACGGGCGTCCATGTGTGCTTCCTGTGGAAGAGCGTCAATTCAGTAAAAGGCTTGGACGAGGAATCGCTTGTAGTCCATGTCGCAAGCGTATCGCTTGGCGAACCATCGCGCAACGCGACAAAGATAAGACAACCCGCTTGGGTGGCGGCATCTGGCAAGCCGCTGGCCAAGCGCTCCGCAACAGGCTTTGATGCCGGACCGGCCGCACAAGTCCGGACAGAGAACCCCATTTTCGGGAAGAAGTGCCATGAAGCTCGCCTCCCTCAAGCACGGCCGTAACGGCCGCCTCGTCGTCGTCTCCAGAGACCTGACGCGGGCGACCGATGCGTTTCCGGTTGTATCCACGCTGCAGGGGGCGCTCGACGACTGGGAACGGCTTCATCCTCGACTCGTCGACCTCGCCGAACAGCTCGAACATGGCTCCGTTCCCTCGTTCCGCTTTCATGAACACGACTGCGCCAGCCCCCTGCCGCGAGCCTATCAGTGGGCCGACGGTTCGGCCTATGTGAATCACGTGGCTCTCGTGCGTCAGGCGCGGGGCGCCGAGATGATGCCGTCCTTCTGGACAGATCCGCTCATGTATCAGGGCGGATCCGACACCTTCCTCGGCCCGCGTGACCCCATCACTCTTCCGGACGAGGCCCACGGCATCGACTTCGAGGGGGAGGTTGCCGTGATCACCGGCGACGTGCCGATGGGTGTCACGCCCCACGAGGCGCGCGGGCTTATTCGCCTCATCATGATCGCCAACGACGTCAGCCTGCGGAACCTCATCGCCCCTGAACTCGCCAAGGGCTTCGGCTTCTTCCAGTCCAAGCCGTCCACCGCCTTCTCGCCGGTGGCCGTGACGCCCGACGAGCTGGGCGCCGCCTGGGTGGAGGGCAAGCTGCACCTGCCGCTGCTCGCCTATTTCAACGGCGAGCCTTTCGGCCGTCCGCAGGCGGGCGTGGACATGACCTTCGACTTCGGCACGCTCATCGCCCACGCGGCCAAGACGCGCGCCCTCACCGCCGGCACCATCATCGGCTCCGGCACGGTGTCCAACCGCGATGCCGACGGCGGGCCCGGCAAGCCCATCGCCGAGGGCGGCCTCGGCTATGTCTGCATCGCCGAGATGCGCACCGTGGAGACGATCCGCGACGGCGCGCCGAGGACGCCCTTCATGCGCTTCGGAGACACGGTCCGCATCGAGATGAAGGATGCCCGCGGCCATTCCATCTTCGGCGCCATCGACCAGATCGTCCGCAAGCACCACGATTGAGCGGCGCCCCGCATCGCTCCGCAGGAGTCCGTCCCATGTCCAAGTCCTTCGCATCCACGGCCGATCTCGGCCCCAAGACCATTTCCTTCGACGAACTCGGCAAGGGGCTCTACGCCTACACGGCCGAGGGCGATCCCAATTCCGGCATCATCGTCGGCGACGACGCCTGCATGGTCGTCGATGCCCAGGCGACACCCGCCATGGCCGCCGACGTCATCGCGCGCGTGCGCCAGGTCACCGACAAGCCGATCCGGTACGTGCTGCTCTCCCACTACCACGCGGTCCGCGTCCTCGGCGCCTCCGCCTACGAGGGCGCCACCATCATCGCCTCGGACGCCACGCGCGGCCTCATCGTCGAGCGCGGCGAGCAGGACAAGGCGAGCGAGATCGGCCGCTTTCCGCGCCTCTTCCCCGGCGCCGAATCGATCCCGCCGGGACTGACCTGGCCGCACGTCACCTTCGGGCGGGAGATGACCATCTGGCTCGGCAGCCGCGAGGTGAAGCTCATGCATCTGGGACGCGGCCATACCGCCGGCGACACGGTCGCCTGGGTGCCGGATTCCGGGGTCGCCTTCACGGGCGACCTCGTCGAATATCACTCGGCCTGCTATTGCGGCGACGCCCATTTCAGGGACTGGCCGAAGACCCTCGACGCCATCGAGGCAATGGGGCCGAAGGCCGTCGTGCCCGGCCGGGGCGCCGCCCTCACGACGCCGGCCATGGTGGCCGACGGCATCAGCCTGACGCGCGACTTCCTGTCGACCCTCTACCGCTCGGTCTCGCACAGCGTGGCGAAGGGCCTGACGCTGAAACAGGCCTTCGACGCCTGCCGCGCGGCCATGGATCCCAAATTCGCGTCCTTCGCCATCTACGAGCACTGCCTGCCCTTCAACGTCTCGCGCGCCTATGACGAGGCCAGCGGCATCGACTGGCCTGTAGTCTGGACCGACCAGCGCGACCGGGAGATGTGGGCGAGCCTGCAGGGATAGGCCGGCAGGCAGGCAGAAGGTCCCCACCCTCAGATCGAGCGATGCCTCTCGGCAGCCCTCACCGCGCCGCCCGCTCCCACATGTTCTTCGTCACCTGGACGAAGGCGGTGGAGCGGAGCCCCGGATCCTTCATCGCCGCGGCGACCTTGGTCATCAGCGCCGAATCCCCGGAGGCGACGGCCATGTCGAGCATGATCGCCCATTCGTCGTCGGCGGGTTCCTCGCCCTTGTTGCCGGCGGCGATCTCCCGCATGCGCTGCTCCAGCGTCGCGACGCGGGCGATATAGGCTTTCGCGCCCTCGGAGGTGATGCGGGCTGCCATGGCGTCGGCGGCCTCTTTCGGTCCGCGGCCGACCACCGCACGCCAGAGAGTCTCGAAGACGACGCCGATGCGCTCCTGGTCGAAGGTGACGCGGTTCAGCTCCTCGATCCGGCCGAGCCGGGCGAAGACCTCGCGCGCCTCGGCGACCGCGCCGCGCGCCACCAGCATTTCCACCGCCGTGTCGACGATGGTGCCGCGCACCTTGCCCGTGGCCTCCGCCGCCTCGGCCACCGCCACCAGCTTTTCGACGGGGAGGGTGCGCATGGGGCCGATATCCTCGTCCACCGACACCGTCTCGTCCTCGGGCAGCTTCAATGCCGGGCCGAAGGCGCGAATCCAGTCCGCCCGACCCTCGCGCATCAGGATGCGCAGGATGCGGCTCGCCGATTCCGCATCCGCCGCCGAGTTGAAGGCGGGACGGGCGGCCAGCGCCTTGCGGAAGCCCTCGAGATTGTTCGCAGCCACCGCCCCGCGCAGCACCATGTCCCAGCTGTCACGCCGGGCGGTTTCGGGATCGTCGAACGGCGCGGTCTGGTTGGCGCGGGCGCCGCGCGCCCACTCGTCGATGGAGCGGGCGATGGCCATGTCGCCGCGCGCGCCCGCCTGCAGCGCCTGGGCCATGCGGCGCGAGTAGCGGTCCTTGATCTGGTTGGCGACGGTGTCGGCGATCGCCGGCTCGCGCGCCAGCGCGACCTCCAGCATGTCCAGCCGCAACTCGTCACGGCTGTCGCTCTCCACCAGCCGGTCGATCCGCGGCAGGGCGTCCGCGATGCGCCCCGCCCGCGCCTCGTCGAGGATGAGGATCGAGGGTTCCGACAAGGCCGAGGGCTGCGCCTGGTCGAGGCCGAGTTCGCGATAGGCGCCGGCGAAATCTCCCTTGCGGGCGAGGTGTTCGGCGCGCACAGGCACGATCCGCTCCTTGATGCCGTCGACCGTGGCCACCTTCGCCCAAGCCTCGTAGCGCGCCATCCAGCGGTCACGGGCCGCAGGGTCCGGGTCGCTCTGCAGGAACGCCTCGAAGGCTGCCGTCGCCGCCCAGCCCTCCGGCTCGGCGGAGGCTGCCTTGAGCGCGAGCTCGGCCGTACAGGCCGGCACGGGAGCTGCGACGCAAGCTGCCTCGTCGACCGAGGTCTCGATGGCATGGGGCGACTGCGCCCGCACCGGCATGGCGAGGATCAGCGTCGATGCGGCAACCGCCGAAATGAGGGCGTTTCGCAGGGTATTGGTCATGTCGAGCCTCGTGTCAGGGCCGGAATCCGGGGTACAGCAGGCAGGGAACCAAAGCAACGCGCCAGGCCGTCGCGCAGTCTCAAAGCGATGTCGCGCCGCAACGCCCCTCTGCCGTGCCCTTCGACCCGCTCGCCGGAGGGCCTCCGGTCGTGTATAAGCGCCGGTCCCTGCCCTTTTGCGGCCATGCTGCCGGGCGAGGGATCACTTTTCCGCGCGGAGCCGTTTTCGCGCGGGTGGCCGAGAGGATGCATAGTCATGGGCGAGCGTTGGAGCCCGTCGAGCTGGCGGTCGAAACCGATCCTGCAGGTGCCGGTCTACAAGGACCAGGCGGCGCTGTCGGAGGTCGAGAAGCGCCTGTCGGGCTTTCCGCCACTCGTTTTTGCGGGTGAGGCGCGCAATCTCAAGAAGGCCCTCGCGAAAGTCGCAAAGGGCGAGGCCTTCCTGCTGCAGGGCGGCGACTGCGCCGAAAGCTTCGCCGAGCACGGCGCCGACAACATCCGCGACTTCTTCCGCGCCTTCCTGCAGATGGCCGTGGTGATGACCTATGCCGGCGGCATGCCGGTGGTGAAGGTCGGCCGCGTCGCCGGCCAGTTCGCCAAGCCGCGCTCGGCCGACACCGAGACCATCGACGGCGTGACGCTGCCCTCCTATCGCGGCGACATCATCAACGACATCACCTTCACGCCCGAGGCGCGGGAGCCCGACCCGGCCCGCCAGGCCATGGCCTACCGTCAGTCGGCGGCGACGCTCAACCTGCTGCGCGCCTTCGCCTATGGCGGCTATGCCAATCTCGACAACGCGATGAAGTGGATGCTCGGCTTCGTCAAGGACACGCCGGCCAACGACAAGTACCGGCACCTGGCGGAGCGCATCGAGGAAGCCCTCGACTTCATGCGGGCCTGCGGCATCGACCCCGAAGCCCATCCGGAAATGCGCACCACCGAGCTCTACACGAGCCACGAGGCGCTGCTGCTCGGCTACGAGGAAGCGCTGACCCGCGTCGATTCGACCTCCGGCGACTGGTACGCAACCTCCGGCCACATGCTGTGGATCGGCGACCGCACCCGCCAGCCGGACCATGCCCATGTCGAATATTTCCGCGGCATCAAGAACCCCATCGCCTTCAAGTGCGGCCCAAGTCTCGACGCCGACGGTCTCCTGAAGCTCATCGACGTGCTGAACCCGGAGGACAAGGCCGGCCGCATCACGCTGATCTGTCGCTTCGGCGCCGACAAGGTGGAGAAGCACCTGCCCGCCCTGATCCGGGCTGTGGAGAAGGAGGGCCGCACCGTCGTCTGGTCCTGCGATCCCATGCACGGCAACACGATCAAGGCGGCCAACGGCTACAAGACGCGGCCCTTCGACCTGGTCATGGGCGAGATCGAGCGCTTCTTCGCCATTCACGAGGCGGAGGGCACCTATGCCGGCGGCATCCACCTGGAGATGACGGGCAAGAACGTCACCGAGTGCACCGGCGGACGGGCTGCCATCACCGACCTCGATCTGTCGGACCGTTATCACACCTATTGCGATCCGCGGCTCAATGCCGAGCAGGCGCTGGAGGTGTCGTTCAAGGTGGCGGAGATGCTGAAGCGCCAGCGGCTCAACCGCGCCCCTGCCGTGCGCGAGGCCGCCGAATAGGCGGCTCTCCGCCATGCCATGACAGAAGGCCCGCTCCGGTCACCGGGGCGGGCCTTTTTCAGGACAGATGGAAGCGTCAGTACTTGATGCCGACGCCGGCGCGCACAGCATGCAGCGTCACCGGGACGCCGCCCATCGAGGGGATGCGCAGGTACTGGTACTCGGCGCGGGCGAAGATGTTGTTGGTGATCAGCGCCTCGACGCCGGTTCCGAGCGCGAAGCCGAAACCGATCACGCCGTTCGAGGTGCGGGTCGCATTGACGATGTCGCCATAGGGCTGGGTCCAGTTCACGGCGTCCGTCGCATCGGTGTCGATGCGCTCATAGCCGGCCTGGTAGGAGACGGACGTGTTGCCACGGGCAATGGCGAGGCCGCCCGTCATGTAGGGCATGATGCGGCCATAGGCCCAGCCGGCGCGGAGCCGGGCGGTGAAATAGTCGGTCAGCGTCGCCCGGACCGTCGTGCTCTGCGAGAAGGCGTCGGTGAAGCCGGTCTGGGTGTAGAGGACGGCAAAGGGCTGGGTCCAGGTGCGCGAGCCGCCGCCGCCGCGGGCGACGCGGCTGTAGTCGACCTCGAAGCCGATCACCGCATCCTCGAACTGTGCCTGGTATCCGGCGAAGACGCCGAACATCACGGGGGTGCCGCGCACGGGGTCGACATTGATGAAGGTCGGGGCGGCGACGCCGGAGGGAGGATTGAGGTAGTAGAGGCCGTTCAGGAGCCGCTCGGCCTCGCGCCGCGCCATGGCCTGGGTATCCGCCGTCATGCTGCCGATGCCGCCATGGACACCGCCATAGACGCCGGTCCAGTTCGGGCCGGAATCCTCATAGGCCGGCAGGGATCCCCTGAGCGCCATGTCGGCGGCACTGGCTGCGGCCGTCATGGCCAGCGTCGCCGCCAGAACCGCCAGACCCGTCGTGATTGTCGAACGCGCCGTCATGCCGGCCTCCTCGTGAGCCCCGGCTGCGTGAAGCCGGTCTCCATGGGAACCATTCATGAATCATCAAGGTTACTGCCCGGTTAAGCGCAACCGATTGCAACACGTTGCAGTCCGAAACATGCTCCGCCGCGCCCGGCGCCGGCCGGCCCTGCCTCCCACGCATTGAGAACGCCC
>JAEZGJ010000073.1 GCA_023416965.1 Pseudomonadota bacterium
GGGCAGGGCTTGCCGGCATGGGAGGGCTCGGGCACGACAGGGCCGTTTGAGGGCCCGGTCGGGTCCGGGGCCGGCAGGGCGGAGGCGACGGGCGCGGCCGCGCGGCGCCAGGTGGCGGGAGAGGCGAGCGCCGCCGTTTCCGGGGCGGCGCGGGTGCGGGTCGAAGTCATCGGGATCTCCGGAGGGACCACCCGGGTGCAGCCGGGGCCGAAGACGACAACGCCCGGCTGGGTTTCCCCCGCCGGGCGTTGCCATCGAACTTGGACGAAAGCCTGCTGAGCAGCGTTCCGCCGCCAGCTCGTTCCTCTGACCCTAGGCCGCCTGCCGCAGCGCCATGGCCTCATTGGCGGCGCGCTGGATGGTGGTGGCCATCTCGGCCGAGACGGCGCTCTGCTCCTCGACCGCGCAGGCGGTGGAATTGACGAACTGGCGCAGGCTCTCGATCGATTCGCGGATCGCGGTGAGGCCGCCCAGCACGTCGCTGGAGATGCCGCGCATGCTCTCGATCTCCGCCGCGATCTGGTCGGAAGCATGCCGGGCCTGGGCGGCAAGGCCCTTCACCTCGTTGGCGACGACCGCGAAGCCCCGGCCCGCCTCGCCGGCCCGCGCCGCCTCGATGGTCGCGTTGAGGGCCAGCAGATTGATCTGGCCGGTGATGTTGTTGATCATGTCGAGGATCACCGTCATCGATGCCGCGGCGGTGGCGAGGCGCGCGGTCTGGCCGTCGGCAGAGTCGACGCTTTCGACAGCGGAGTCGGCCGCCTCCTTCGAGCGCAGCATGTTCTGCGAGATGTTGTTGATCGAGGCCTCGAACTCCTCGGCGCCAGCAGCGACCTGGGTGACGATGGAGGACACGAATTCGGTCTTGTTCCGACGCATCACCTGGTCGGTAATGTCGGTTGCATATTTCACCACCTTCATCGGCTTGCCGCGCGGATCGAAGACGGGGTTGTAGCTGGCGAGGATCCAGACCTCGCGGCCGCCCTTGGCGATGCGGCGATATTCCGCCGACTGGTATTCGCCACGGCCGAGCTGGTGCCAGAACTCCCGGTAGGCGGGCGTGTCCCGCTCGGCCGGGTCGACGAAGATGCGGTGGTGCTTGCCGACGATCTCCGGAAGGGAATAACCGACCGTCTCGAGGAAGTTCTCGTTGGCCGAGAGAATGGTGCCGTCGAGGCTGAACTCGATGACCGCCTGGGCCCGGTTGATGGCGTTCAACTTGCCCTGGAGATCGGCAAGCTGGGTCTTCTCCGCGGTGATGTCGGCGGCGTGCTTGACCACCTTCGTCACCTGACCGGCTCGGTCCCGGATGGGCGTGTAGGTCGCCTGGATCCAGACATCGTTACCGTCCTTGGAGGTTCGGCGGAACTCGCCGCCGGTGAACTCGCCCCGGCCGAGTGACCGCCAGAACTCGCGGTAGGCCGGGGTGTCGCGCTCGGCGGGATCGACGAAGATCCGGTGGTGAAGGCCGACGATCTCGTCGCGGGTATAGCCCATGACCTCGCAGAAGAGGTTGTTGGCGGAAAGGATGGTGCCATCGGGCCTGAACTCGATGACGGCCTGGGTGGCGCGGATGGCGGCGAACTCCGCCTCGAGTTGCGCGAGGCGGGTGGTGCGGTTGAAGAAGCCCATGGGGCGCACTCCATTGAGGTATGACGCTGGGGAACCTCGGCCGCAATTCCTGCAAACTGTCTTCAAATCTGCGAAGAAATCAGAAGACAGATCATGGGACACGTGGCGCCATCCGCCTGATCTAGGTATTCCTACGAGGAGCGCTTCCGACCCGCGGTCCACCGATGGCAGCGGCTGGGCGGGACGAAAAACGCCCGGCCGGGGTTTCCCCCGCCGGGCGCAATTGTCGAACATGACGAAAACCTAGCCGACCAGCGTGACGCTGTCAAGGCTTATTTTCTTAATCCTGAATTATTTTCCGTCGGGCCTCAGGCCTTGTCGACGACGTTCTTCACCGCGTCCTTGGCGTCGCCCTTGGCCTGCTGGGCCTCGCCCTTGATTTCCTGCATCTTGCCCTTGGCCTGCATTTCCTTGTCGTCCATGGCCTTGCCGATGCCCTGCTTGGCATTGCCCATGGCCTCGTTGCCCATGCCCTTCATCTTGTCCATCGTGCTGCCCATCGAAATCTCCTCGCTGTTTGGAACTGACGGGAGAACAACCGAAAGGCAGGGCGATGGTTCCGTCACGCCGGCGTGATGGGGGCGGGTTTCGGCCGCCCGACAGCGGCAAAATGCCCCCTACCCGTCCAGGCTCACGCCCCGCAGCCGCAGCGCATTGCCGATGACGCTGACCGACGACAGCGACATGGCCGCCGCCGCGATCATCGGCGAGAGCAGCAGGCCGAAGGCGGGATAGAGCAGGCCCGCCGCCACCGGCACGCCGAGGGCGTTGTAGGCGAAGGCGAAGACGAGGTTCTGGCGGATATTGCCCATGGTGGCCTCGGAGAGCCGCCGGGCGCGGACGAGGCCGAGGAGGTCGCCCTTCACCAGGGTGATGCCGGCACTCTCCATGGCGACGTCGGTGCCGGTGCCCATGGCGAAGCCGACATCGGCGGCGGCGAGCGCCGGAGCGTCGTTGACGCCGTCGCCGGCCATGGCGACGACGCGGCCCTCGGCCCTGTAGCGCTGCACCACGGCCGCCTTGCCGTCGGGCAGGACGTCGGCCTCCACGGCGGCGATGCCGAGCTGGCGGGCCACCGCCTCGGCGGTGATGCGGTTGTCGCCGGTGAGCATGACGATGCGGATGCCCTCGGCGCCCAGGGCCTTGAGCGCCGCCGGAGTGGTCTCCTTCACCGGATCGGCGATGGCGATGACGCCGGCGAGCTTGCCGTTGACGGCGGCGAAGATGACGGTGGCGCCGTCGCGCCGCAGCTCGTCGGCGAGCGGCGCCAGGGCCGAGACGTCGACGGAAAGGTCCTTCAGGAAGGCGGCGGAGCCGAGGGTGACGCGCTTCCTCTCCACCATGCCGTAGGCGCCCTTGCCGGCGGGGGAATCGAAGCCCAGCACCTTGGGGATGGCGATGGAGCGGGCCTCGGCCTCGCGGACGATCGCCTCCGCCAGAGGGTGCTCGGAGGGCTTCTCGACGGCGGCGGCGAGGCGCAGCACCTCGTCTTCCTCGAAGCCGTCGGCGGTGACGACGGCGGTCACCGCCGGGCGGCCCTCGGGGAGGGTGCCGGTCTTGTCGATGATGAGGGTGTCGACGGCCTCCATCCGCTCGAGCGCGCCGGCGTCTCGGATCAGCACGCCGGCCTCGGCACCGCGGCCGACGCCGACCATGATCGACATGGGCGTGGCGAGGCCGAGGGCGCAGGGGCAGGCGATGATCAGCACCGAAACCGCGGCCACCAGAGCGAAGGCGAGCTGCGGCGGCGGGCCGAACAGCGCCCAGGCGGCGAAGGCGATGAGCGCCACCGCCATGACCACGGGCACGAACCAGCCGGAGACCTTGTCGGCGAGGCGCTGGATGGGGGCGCGGGACCGCTGCGCGGTGGCGACCATCTGGACGATCTGGGCGAGCAGCGTGTCGCGGCCGACCTTCTCGGCGGCGATGACGAGGCCGCCTGAGCGGTTGAGCGTGCCGCCGATGGCGCGGTCGCCCGGCTCCTTGGTCACCGGCATGCTCTCGCCGGTCACCGTGCTCTCGTCGACGGCGGAGCGGCCCTCGGTGACGCGGCCGTCCACCGGCACCTTTTCGCCGGGCCGGACACGCAGATGATCGCCGACCTGGACCTCCTCCAGCGGCACCTCGGCCTCGCTGCCGTCGGCGCCGATGCGGCGGGCGGTCTTCGGCGCGAGGTCGAGCAGGGCGCGGATGGCGCCGGAGGTCGCGTCGCGGGCCCTCAGCTCCAGCACCTGGCCGAGCAGGACGAGGACGGTGATCACCGCCGCCGCCTCGAAATAGACGGCGACCTCGCCGTGATGGTCGCGGAAGGCGGCGGGGAAGAGGCCGGGGGCGAGGGTCGCCACCACCGAATAGGTCCAGGCGACGCCGGTGCCGATGGCGATCAGGGTGAACATGTTGAGGTTGCCGGTCTGCACCGACTGCACGCCGCGGACGAAGAAGGGCCAGCCGGCCCAGAGCACCACGGGCGTGGCAAGGGCGAGCTGCACCCAGCTCGACCAGCCGTGCGGCAGCGGGTTCCAGCCGAAGAGGTGGCCGCCCATCTCCAGCACGAAGACCGGCAGGGTGAGGACGAGGCCCGCCCAGAACCGGCGGGTCATGTCGATCAGCTCCTCGTTGGGGCCGGCATCTGCGGTGACCATCATCGGCTCGAGGGCCATGCCGCAGATCGGGCACGTGCCGGGGCCGATCTGCTGGATCTCCAGGTGCATCGGGCAGGTGAACATGGTGCCTTCCGGCACAGGCTCGGCCGGCGGCGCGCTCGCCGGGTCGAGATAGCGCTGAGGGTCGGCGCGGAACTTCGTGACGCAGCCGGCGGAGCAGAAATAGTGCTCGACGCCGTGGAGCGTCGTCTTGTGCGGCGTCGTCGCGATGTCGACCGTCATGCCGCAGACGGGGTCGATGGCCTTGCCGTCGGCGGGCGCGGCCTGGGCATGGCCAGCATGGTCGTGGGCATGGGGATGGGTATGGGTATGGGTATGGGTATGGGTATGGCCGTCATGATCGTGGCCGTGCCCGCCGCAGCAATCCGTCTTCGTGGGGACCGCGGAGGCGGCCTGATCGTGGTGCTTGCCGCCGCAGCAATCCGTCTTGTCGGGAGCTGCGGACGGAACGGTGTGGTCGTGGTGCCCGCCGCCGCAGCAGCCACCGGACGCCTTCGACGCGTGATCAGTCATGGCCTGTCTCCTTCACTCTTGCGGCGAGCTGTAATCCTTCCCATGATTGGAAGGTCAAGCGGGCGATGGGCCGTCATGGACCGAACCCGCCGCGCCCGGCATTGATCCAGAGCACCGCGAGGGAAGCCCCATGAACATCGGACAGGCCTCAGCCGCCTCGGGCGTCTCGGCCAAGATGATCCGCTACTACGAATCCATCGCGCTGCTGCCGGCGGCGGGCCGCCGCGACAGCGGCTATCGCGACTATGGCGAGGAGGACGTCCACCGGCTCACCTTCGTCCGCCGGGCCCGCGACCTCGGTTTCTCCATCGAGCAGATCCGCTCGCTGCTGGCGCTCTGGTCGGATACCGGCCGGTCCAATGCCGACGTCAGGGCCATTGCCCGCACGCATCTCAGGGAGATGGAGGAGCAGGCCCGCAAGCTCGCCGACATGATCGCCACGCTGAAGGCGCTGGTCGGCTCCTGCGAGAAGGGCATGAGGGCCACCTGCCCCATCATCGAGGAGCTGGGCGACCACAGGCCCGCACCTGCGGCGCCGGCGAAGGTCCGCCGGCGGGCGGCGTGAGGGTCGAACCTCCCCCTCACCCCTCCTCGCCGAAGCCCTCGCCCGGCTTGCCGGGCGCCATGCGGACGAGGCGGGAATCCGCCACCGCCGCCTGCCGGTGCTTCACCGCCTCGCGGTAGACCGGGTCGCGGATCATGTCGATGAAGGCCCGTCCGGAGGGATATTCGGCGATGAAGGCGATGTCCCAGCGCTCCGCCTCCGGGCCGATCAGGGTCAGGTCGGGACGCCCGGACCAGACGATGCGGCCGCCGAGGCGGCGGAACACCGGTCCGCTGTCGCGGCCGTACGCGGCATAGGCCTCGCGGCCCGTGGCCTTCCGGCCGTCCTCGTACGTTGCCTGCGGCTTCAGCTTCACGAGGTTGAGCATGTGGACCGGCTCATCGCGCGGCAGGTCCCTGAACAGGGCGAACCGCTCCTTGGTCGGATCGACGTGGCCCGGTGTCTCGTCAGTCATGGCGGTCTCCTCCCACGAGGTCGGGGCGATCATGAGCCAGCGGCGGCGATGTCCTGATTCGGCCATTCGGCCAGATGGTGCTCCAGTTCCTGCAGCGCCGTCAGGTCGTGCTCGAAGGCGGTGATGCGGCCGCGCACCGAGGCGCCGGCAGCATGGACCGTGTCGGGGTCGCCGGAGACCAGCGGGTGCCACCAGTAGAGGTCGCGGCCCTCGGCAACGAGCCGGTAGGCGCAGGTCGGCGGCAGCCAGGAGAGCGAGCGCACCTCCTCCGGCGTCAGGCGCACGCAGTCCGGCACCTTCTCCTGCCGGCCGGGATAGTCGCGGCAGCGGCAGGCCTCGCCGTCGAGGAGGGTGCAGGCGACGGAGGTGAAGTGGATCTCGCCGGTGTCCTCGTCCTCGAGCTTGTTGAGGCAGCAGCGGGCGCAGCCGTCGCACAGGCTCTCCCATTCCGCCTCGCTCATGGCCTCCAGCGGCTTCACCCGCCAGAAGGGCGCGGCCTCGCCTGCAACGTCGTCGACCATGGGCGGGACTCTCCTGGCGGCGGCGCGGAAAACGGGGGAAGGGCGCGCCCGGTAACCCTGTTGCCAGAGAATGGTGGACGCAGTGCGGCGCCGTTGGCTCGCCCCGCCGATCTCCGATATGGTAAGCCAATCGTCAAGAGCTTGCCCGAAAGGGGTGCCCGGCTTGAGCGATCTCACTCCCAGCGGCGGGTGGGGCAGCGCCCTGAAGCGCGTCCTCCTCGACCTCGACGCCCGGTTGAACGACGGGGCCTGGCGCCTCGCCGGGGCGATCGGCCGCGGCTGGGAAAGGCTCGCCGACCTCGCCGACCGGGTGCAGGTCTACGGCTGGAAGCGTGTCGGCGCGGAAATCGCCTCGGAGGGCATGACGCTCGGCACGGGGGCCCTCGTCGTCCTGCTCATGCTGGCCATGCCGGCCTTCCGCGAGACCGAGGACGACTGGCGCAAGCGCTCCGAGCTCTCCGTCGTCTTCCAGGACCGCTACGGCAACGAGGTCGGCCGCCGCGGCATCCGCCACAACGATTCGGTGCCGCTGGAGGAATTCCCCGACCACCTGATCAAGGCGGTGCTGGCCACCGAGGACCGGCGCTTCTACGAGCATTACGGCATCGACCTGATTGGCACGATGCGTGCCATCGCCACCAATGCTCGCGCCGGCGGTGTCGTTCAGGGCGGTTCGACGCTGACCCAGCAGCTCGCCAAGAACCTGTTCCTCACCAACGAGCGCTCCATCGAGCGCAAGATCAAGGAAGCCTTCCTGGCGCTCTGGCTGGAATCGCGGGCGACCAAGAACGAGATCCTGAAGACCTATCTCGACCGCGCCTATATGGGCGGCGGCGCCTTCGGCGCGGAGGCGGCCTCGGAATACTATTTCGGCAAGTCGGTGCGCGACGTGACGCTGGCCGAGGCCGCGCTCCTCGCCGGCCTGTTCAAGGCACCGACGCGCTTCGCCCCGCACGTCAACCTGCCGGCGGCCAGGGCCCGGGCCAATACGGTGCTCGACAACCTCGTCGAGGCCGGGTTCATGACCGAGGGCCAGGTCTTCGGCGCCCGCCGCAATCCGGCGACGCCGGTGGACCGCCAGGACGAGGCGGTGCCGAACTATTATCTCGACTATGCCTTCGAGGACATGAAGCGACTGGTGGCCGCCACCCCCTCCCTGGTCGACCGGGTGCTGACCGTGCGCACCGGCCTCGACCTCACCATCCAGAAACAGGCCGAGCTCTCGGTCGAGGCGATCATCCGCCAATACGGCTCCGACTATGGTGCCAGCCAGGCGGCGGCGGTGGTGATGGAGGTGGACGGCACGGTGCGCGCCATCGTCGGCGGACGCGACTACGGCGCCAGCCAGTTCAACCGCGCCACCGAGGCGATGCGCCAGCCGGGCTCGTCCTTCAAGCCGATCGTCTATGGCGCTGCGATGCGCGAAGGGCTGATCAACGGCCGCTCGGTGGTGGTCGATCGTCCCATCTGCCTCGGCAACTGGTGCCCGCAGAACTACGGCCGCAGCTTCTCCGGGGCGACCACCGTGACCTCGGCGCTGGTACGCTCGATCAACTCGATCCCGGTCATCCTCACCCAGCAGATGGGCCGCGGCGACAGCCGCGTCGGCCGGCAGAAGATCATCGCCACGGCGCGGGAGATGGGCATCACCCGCCCGCTCACCGATTCCGCGCCGCTGCCGATCGGGGCGGCGGAGGTGACGCTGGTGGAGCTGACCACCTCCTACGCCACCTTCGCCTCGGGCGGCCTCAGCGTGCAGCCTCACGCCGCGGTCGAGATCCGGAATTCGGCCGGCGAGCTCGTCTGGCGCGCCGACCGCGACCTGCCGCAGCGCCGGCGGGTGTTTCCTACCCAGGTGGCGACCGACATGAACGGCATCATGGTCGGCGTCGTCGAATCCGGCACCGGCCGGCGGGCGCAGGTCCAGGGCGTGCAGGTGGGCGGCAAGACCGGCACCACCAACTCCTACCGCGACGCGCTGTTCGTCGGCTATTCGAGCCAGTTCGTCACCGGTGTCTGGTACGGCAACGACGACTATTCCCCTACCAACCGCATGACCGGCGGCTCGCTGCCCGCCATGACCTTCTCGCAGATCATGACCGCGGCGCATCAGGGCCTCGAGCGCAAGCCGATCTATGGCCTGACCATCGGGCCGCAGCCGGTGCCGGGCGTTCCCGCCGGCACGCAGGTGCCGATGGCCGGGGTGCCCGACCGGCCGCAGATCCTGTCGCGCTCCTCGCTGGAAGTGCTCGGCCGCATCGACACGCTGCTGCGGGACGCCGCCGATACCCTGCGGACCGGCCCCCTGTCGGCGCGGCCGGCGGGGTCGGTGCTGCGCTGACAAGCGGGCTGGCCGTGGAGGACCATCGCTGACATGCGCGCGCTTTCCGGCCTCCTCCTGGCGCTCGGCATCGGCGCGGTGACGGGCCTCGGGCTGACCGCCCTCTCGGTCGGCCGCAGCACCGGGGCGGGCACGCTGCGCATCGGCCCGTGGCTGGCGACCCCCAAGGCCGGGACGCCGGAGGCCGATCCCTATGCGCGGGCGGTCACGGCGAGGCTCGGCACCCTGCCGCTGGCCCTCGCCGACGGGCTCGCGCTCGTGGCGGACCAGGACAGTAGCGGCGCCGCCATCGACGGGCGCTGCACCTACCGGGTCACGGGCAGCGTGCCGCCGGCGCGGTTCTGGACGCTGGCCGCCGCCCGGTCCGATTTTGCGCCGGTCGTGGATGAAGGCCTGCGCCAGGGCTTCACCAGCTACGAGATCGTGCGCCAGGCGGAGGTCCCGACCGACATTGTCGTTGCACCGGAGGCGCGGCCCGGCAACTGGCTGCCCTCGGGAGGGGTCCGCGACCTGCGGCTGGTTCTCAGGCTCTACGACACGCCGGTGGCGACGACGATTTCCGCCGCCACCGTGCTGCCCGCGATCACCCTCGTGAGCTGTCCATGAGCCGCCTCGCCGACATCGCCATGCAGCGGCTGCGCCGCCTCCTCGGGGTGCTGCCCTGGGTCGTCGCCGGCCTGCTGCTGGGCGTGGCGGTGCACATCCTGTCGGTCTTCGCCCTGCCCCGCCTCGCGCCGGACGATGCCCGCGCCCGGCTGGCCGGCGTCACCGAGGTGAACCGCCTGACGACTCTCTCGGGTCGCGGCTCGGTGGCGCTGCCGCTCGCCGCCCCCGCCTTCGAGACGGCGGTGTGCCGCTTCGACCTCTCGGCGGGGCCGCTGCACGTCAGGGCGCCGGTGACGCCGCACTACACCGCCATCGCGCTCTACACCGCCACCGGCATCGCCTTCGGCGCCATCAACGACCGGGCGGCGACGCGGCGCACCCTCGACCTCTTCGTGGTGACGCAGGCGCAGCGGCGCGAGCTCTCCACCGACGAGGACGAGACGGCGGCGGACAACCTCATCCTCGTCTCGCCGACCACCGAAGGCTTCGTGCTGATCCGGGCGCTGGCGGTGCAGCCGAGCCTGGCGCCGATCGTTCGGGAGCAGCTCGCCGCGCAGTCGCTCTGCGAGATCCTGACGCCGGAACAGGCGCCGGCGACGCAGTGAGCGCAACCGCCCCTACTTGCTGATGATGGGCTCTTCGGGCGGCGGCGAGCGCGGGTAGTAGCGCGGCGGCGCCTGCTCGACTCCGATGGAGCCGCGTGCCGGCAGCACGGCGCAGAGCCGGTCGAATTCGCGGATATCCTCCTCGAGGCCGCGCAGCTCGCGCTCGGCCATCACCGCGTCCTGCTCGGGCGTCGCGACGATCTGGGTGTTGAGCGCGCAGCGATAGGCGTCGGCATGCTGGCGCAGGCCGTGGCGGACCCAGGCGATGATGGTGCGGTTCTCGGCGATGCGGTCTCGCGCCGAGCGGATCTGGACGGGGGTGAGCGTCGGGATGTAGCCGAGCGCGCCCTCGCGGACACGATCGGCCTCCAGCACCTCCCGCGCCTTCGCGCAGAAGGGGCGGATGCGCTGGCGGTCGGCGCGCATGTCATCGGTCATGCGGATGAAGCGCGCCCGGGACGAGCGGTAGGCCTCGCGCTCGAGGGTGCGGCAATAGCCGCGCGGGTCGGGATCGTAGCGGACGGGGTCGCCGATGCGGGTGCGCCTGAGCTCGGCCCAAAACTGGTTCCAGCGGTCGAGCGGATGGGTCGGCATCATCAGGCCGTAGCCCATCTGCCGCATCTCGCGCTCGGCATCGGTGAAGTCGTAGCCGGAGACCGGCTCCTCCCGGTAGCGGGCGGCATGGCCCCCGGCCCAGGGCATGATCTCGTCGTTGAGGACATTGGGCGCGGGCCGGCCGAGATCGCCCTGCGGCGCGCAGGCGGCGAGGAGGAGCGCCGCCGCAGCGAGGGCAGGCCGGGCGAGAGCCGGCAGTCGGGACGGGCGCGCCAGAGGCATGCCAAGGCCTTCCGTGAGAGGGAGCGGCCCGTTCTCGGGATCGGTTCAGGCGCTCCTGCGCCCACGCTTCGGCCGGTCGCCGCCCTTCAGGGGCGGATCGACGGTCAGGACCGGCGGCGCGGGAAGGTCGTGGCGCTCGACGCGCACCACGGGGAGCACCAGGATCTGGCCGCTTGCCCCCGGGTCGTCTGCGGCCGGGCGCAACAGGCGCCGTCGTTCGAGCGGAAAGCGAAGCACTGCACCCATCTGATCCTCCCTTTTGCGCCTGCCCTCCAATGCGGCCATGCCCGGCGTCAATCCGCCGACGCGCAAGGCCGACTTAACAGCCGCCATGGTTAACGACCGGTTACCCGCCCATGGCCTCGCGGCACGTCTGCCCCGCCCCTTCCCCGGCTTGACCCAACGGGCGCCGACGGGCCCGATCGGCGTGGACCGCTGACACGGAACGCGCCATGGCCGAGCCCCTCCCCGAAAACCCGCTGACCTATATCGTCGAGATCGACCTGCCGGAGGGGGCGCTCGCGACCTTCTGCGACTGGTACGCCAGCGTCCACGCGCCCCATCTCTACGAGGCTGGCTTCACCACCTGCACCTCCTACCGGGCGGTGCGCGGCCGTCTCGGCATCGTCGACGTCTATCAGGCGCCGGGCTGGTCGGTGTTCGAAAGCGCGTCCTTCGCCCGCTATCGGCAGGTTGCCGCCGCCGATCCGCACCTGCCGTCCTTCATGGCCGGCCTCGCCAGCATCCGCACGCCCTATGTCGGTGCTCCGGGCGGCGACGCGGCCGAACCGCTCGCCGCCGTCGGGCTGCCGGTGCTGCGCTTCGACGGGGCGGACGGGGCGCTCCAGGCGGTGGCAGGCTGGCTTGCCGGCAAGGGGCGGGAGCGACTCGCCGCCCGGGGCGTCGAACGCGCCCGGCTGCTCACCCGCACGCGGCCGGCGCCGACCGGCACCTCCGACCGGCCCTCCGCGGCGCTCGTGCTGGAGAGTTCCCGTGATCCCGGCGAGGCGCTGCCCGAGGATGCGCCGGCCGCCCTCCGGGAGACCGCGGGACCGCATTTCACCGGCACCCGCCTCTATCCCTGGCCGGACGATCTAGCGCTGCTAGACCGCCGCAATCGTTAACGCCGTCTTTCCACTAACGGAACGCTAACGAGTTCATTCGTATTGTCGGCAACCATTCCTTCGCCCTCCGGTTGCCGCCCTTCATGACGTCCCAGAGTCTCCCCAGCGTCCAGCGATTGATCGGCCTCGCCCGGTCGAACGGCGTCGACGTCAGGCCGACCCTGCTGCGGGTGATCGTCGACCAGTTCGTGGCGGAGCGCGCCCATCCCGCCGCGGAGGTCACGCGGTTCGGCGAACTGGTGGTCAATCTCCTGCCGAAGGCGAGCGAGGCCGACCGCGCCGTCGTCGCCGCCAAGCTCGCGCCCCACCGGCAGACCCCGGCGGTCGTCGCCCGGCGGCTCGCCGCCGATACTGCCGCCGTGGCGCGGCCGATCCTGTCCCATTGCCGCGCGCTGTCGGACGACGACCTCTTCCTGGCCGTGCGTTCCGGCGATCCCGGAAAGGCGCTGGCCGTGGCCCAGCGCGAGGATATCGGCCTCGCCGCGCTGGTGGCGCTCGAGGACATGGACGATCCCGCCGTGAAGGCGGCGCTCGCCTCCCGTGTCACGCGCCCGGCCATGGCCCTGCGCGAGCCTCTCCTGGCTTCCCCCGCCGACCTCGGCCGCCGCTTCCTCGCCGCGCCCACGGCCCAGCGCGAAACCATGCTCGCCGATCTCGCCCTGTCGCAGCCGGCCCTGCCGCCGGGGCTCGGGCCGCGCGGCGGCGCCCCGGCCCAGGACCGGGGCCGTGAGATCGAGAT